>JACQDD010000046.1 GCA_016201265.1 Terriglobales bacterium
CCGCTCGCGCCCACGTTGCGGATCGTCGTGAAGCCCGCTTCCAGCGTGACCTTGGCGTTCTTGGCTCCGATCAGCGCCTCGCGCGGCACAGAGATCGCCAGCCGCGAATAGCCGAAATTCGGATTGAAAGTAATGTGCGTGTGCGCGTCAATCAGCCCGGGCAGGACTGTGGCGTTGGGGAGCTCGATGACGGTTGCACTGGCAGGAACTTGCGCATCGGCGCCGACGCTCGCGATCCTATCTCCCTGGATGACGATCGTTTGGTTGGTGAGCGTCTTGCCCGTCTTCACATCGAGCAACCGTCCAGCCCGGATAACGACGGTTTTCGCGGGCGCGGCTTGCTGCGC
Organism: Terriglobales bacterium; assembly: GCA_016201265.1. Classification (GTDB taxonomy): domain Bacteria; phylum Acidobacteriota; class Terriglobia; order Terriglobales; family Acidobacteriaceae; genus Acidiflorens. The sequence goes on from JACQDD010000046.1 coordinate 348, forward strand.
CCACGACCAACCGATCCAAAGAAACGCCAGGGCAAACACACCCCACCAACGACTCAGTCTCATTCCATCCCCCACGCAAGAAAGTTGATCGGGTACATTACATCCGAGGCGGGACAACCGGCAAGCCCCCTCGGTAGTGGTGCAGTTTGAAATCCACCGGGGTGGCGCTGGAATCCAGCCTGTGGGAAACTTGCTTTATGCCCAAGCGCAATCTTCGGATCGTAAAACGAGTCCGGAACGTTCCAGTGCTCGGAATCTGTGAATATTGCAATGCCCAGTTCTCGGGAGACCCTAACATGGGGAACGCGCAGTCTGCCATCCAGGAACAGTTCAACGCGCATAAGTGCAAGCCTGAGGATGCCCGCCAAGTGGCTGCCCGGATCGTCAGGGAAGCCAAGCAAGACTAATCCCCCTTGCCGGGCTTACCGAGGTTATTGTCATTTCCCAGGTATTAGCGCCGCTCGCTTCTTCCGTCGGAAGACACGAACGTGGTTTCGTCGTGGTTCTGCCGCTCTGTTCGACCTACATCTCAGAGTTCACCCGAGCCTCTGCACTGCCGATCTCCGCTCGCCTTGGGCATCGGATGCCAGCCAACTGGCTTCCTTTGTTTAACTTGGGGATAATATCCGCACAGTAGTGTACGTACTGTTATGCCGGTACAAAATGTTCCACGTGGAACATTTGGCAGGTTATTTCTTCGCCCCCGCCTTCTCCTTCTCCCCCACCCGCTCGCTCACCTTGAACGTCATCTTGCCCGTCTTCTTGTCGGCGCCCACCACCACGTGGTCGCCATGCAGTACCGCACCATCGAGAATCTTCATCGCCAGCGGATCCTGCACCAGCTTTTGGATCGCCCGCTTCAGCGGACGCGCTCCAAAGTTCGGATCGTACCCTTCGGTGAAGAGCAGTCCTTTCGCCGCGTCGGTCAGCTCGAGCGAAATCTTGCGATCCGCCAACGGCCGCCGCAGGTCTTCCAACCGCAGGTCGACAATCTTGACCAACTGCTCCTTGCCCAGCGGACGGAACACGATGATGTCATCTACCCGGTTCAGGAACTCCGGCTTGAAGTGCCCGTGCAGCGCGTTCATCACTTCTTTGGTCGCGTGCTCGAAACCTTCTGCCGACCGAATGTTCTCGGCCTGCAAGTACGCCGACCCCAAATTTGAAGTCATGATGATCACGGTGTTCTTGAAGTCCACCGTGCGGCCCTTGCCGTCGGTCAGCCGCCCGTCGTCCATCATTTGCAGCAGGACGTTGAACACGTCCGGATGCGCTTTTTCGATTTCGTCGAACAACACCACTGCATACGGACGCCGCCGCACCTGCTCGGTCAGCTGCCCGCCCTCTTCGTATCCGACGTATCCCGGAGGCGCGCCAATCAGCCGCGACACGGCGTGCTTCTCCATGTACTCCGACATGTCGATGCGCAGCAGGGCGCGCTCGTCGTCGAATAGAAATTCGGCCAACGCGCGCGCCAACTCGGTCTTGCCCACGCCTGTTGGCCCCAGAAAGATGAATGAACCGATCGGCCGCTTGGGATCGCTCAGTCCCGCGCGAGAACGGCGGATCGCGTTCGCCACGCGTTCCAGCGCCACATCCTGCCCGATCACGCGCTGGCGCAGGCGGTCCTCCATGCTGAGGAGCTTCTTGACTTCACCTTCGAGCATCTTCGAAACCGGAATGCCGGTCCACTTCGACACGATGCGCGCGATGTCTTCCTCGTCCACTTCTTCCTTCAGCATCCGTATGGGGCGGACACTCCCTTCGGCTCCGCTCAGGGCAGGCTTGTCCGCCGCCGTGTCAGTAAGTTTCTTCAGCTCCTCTTCCGCCTGCCGCAGCAACCCATACCGAATCTCAGCGACCCGCTGAAGATTCCCTTTGCGTTCTTCCGCCTGCTCTTCAATCTTGAGCTGCTCGATTTTCTCTTTGAGAGCGCGCGCCCGCCCAATCACTTCTTTCTCTTGTTTCCACTTCGCCTTGAGCGCGTTCGACTGCTCGCGGATTCCCGCCAGTTCCTTCTCAACCGCCGCCAGCCGCTCCCTCGAGTTCGTGTCGTCTTCTTTTTTCAGCGCCTGCTTTTCGATCTCCAGCTGCGTGGCGCGACGCTCCAACTGATCGATCTCGGTCGGCATGGAGTCGATCTGGATGCGCAGCGAAGCCGCCGCCTCGTCGATCAGGTCAATGGCCTTGTCGGGCAGGAAGCGGTCGGAAATGTAGCGGTGCGACAGCGTCGCGGCGGCCACGATGGCCGAGTCCTTGATGCGCACGCCGTGATGGACTTCGTACTTTTCCTTCAGCCCGCGCAGAATAGCGATCGTATCTTCGACATTCGGCTCGCCCACGAAAACAATTTGAAATCTCCGCTCGAGCGCCGCGTCTTTCTCGACGTGCTTGCGGTACTCGTTGAGCGTGGTCGCGCCGATGGCCCGCAACTCGCCGCGGGCCAGCGCCGGCTTCAGCATGTTCGAAGCGTCGATCGCGCCCTCAGCCGCGCCCGCTCCCACCAGCGTGTGCAATTCGTCGATAAATAGAATGACCTGGCCCTGCGAGCCTTCAATCTCCTTGAGCACGGCCTTCAGCCGGTCTTCAAACTCGCCGCGATACTTCGCGCCCGCAAGCATTGCGCCGAGATCAAGCCCGACGACCCGTTTGTTCTTCAACACCTCCGGCACGTCGCCCGAGACAATGCGCTGCGCCAGCCCTTCGACAATGGCGGTCTTACCCACGCCCGGCTCGCCGATCAGCACGGGATTGTTTTTCGTGCGCCGCGACAGCACCTGCACCAGGCGCCGAATTTCCTCGTCGCGCCCGATCACCGGATCGACCTTGCCACGCCGGGCCTGCTCCGTCAGGTCGCGGGCATAGCGCTCCAGTGCCTGGTATTTTGCTTCGGGATTCTGGTCGGTCACCTTCTGAGAGCCGCGCACCGCGGTCAGCGCTTTGAGAATGGCATCGTAGGTCGCGCCGTGGCGTGCCAGCAACTCCTGCGCCGGATCGCGCCTCAAGGCGGTCGCCGCCAGCAGCAGGTGCTCGGTCGAGACATACTCGTCCTTGAAGCTGTCGGCTTCTTTGAAAGCCTGGTCGAAGAGTTGGTTGGCAGCCTGCGACAGGCCCGTTTGCGCCGCGCCGCCGGAGACTTTGGGCAGCTTTTCAATCTCGCGGTAGAGATCGGCCAGCACTGCCTGCGGACCGATGCCGATCTTCTCCAGGACGGGCGGGACGATGCCTTCGCGATCCTCGATCAAGGCCGCCAGCAGATGCACCGGCAACAGCTCAGGATTGCCGCGCTCGGACGCAAGCTCACCGGCGCGCTGCACTGCCTCCTGCGCCTTCACCGTGAATTTTTCCCCACGAATGGGCATGGACGTCTACCCCTGACTGGATTCAAGCAGCCGAATCGGAATTGTAATTTGCGATTTGTAATTGGTAATTGAAAACCCTACACCTTAAACCGACGTCAGATGTTCCATTATTATAATGGAAGCATAAAATGTGAGTGTATTATTGTCAATTTCAATATTGTATTGATTTGTCATACACTTACGTTCGATATTAGGCACTTTAGATAGCTCGTTTCGGGCACGCTTAGCAACGTGGGATGGTCTTTTGCCTGGGTACGATTTTCCAGAATTCGAAGAGATTTGTGCGCGTCGCGGGCAGCGTCGGCCACGGTTTCAAGGAAATCCTGCGGGCCGACGTGGAACGAGCACGAGCACGTCACCAGAATCCCTCCCGGGCGCAGCATCTTCAAGGCACGCAGGTTCAGTTCCTTGTAGCCGCGCAGCGCCTTATCGAGGTCCCGCTTCGTTTTGGCAAAGGCCGGCGGATCCAGAACGATGGTGTCGTACCGCCGCCCGGCCGCAGCGTACTCTTTCAGCAGATCGAAAGCATTTCCTTCGATCCACTCCAACTCACGCCCATTGAGCGCCGTATTCTTTTCCGCCATCTCCAGCGCCGGACGCGAACTGTCCACCCCGGTCACGGACGAACAGCGCGGCGCCAGGTGCAGAGCAAATCCTCCCTGGTAACAGAAAACGTCGAGCGCTTCGCCGTGCGCATACTGTGCCGCCGCCGCATAGTTTTCTCGCTGATCGAGGAACGCTCCCGTCTTCTGACCTTCGAGACCGTCGTAATGAAAACGCACGCCGTCCACCGGTCCGCCGTTCATGGTGATGACGGTCGCACTCTTCTCTCCCCACAGCAGCCCGGACCGACGAGGCGGCAACTGTTCCAGATCTCGAATGCGAGCGCCTACCCGCTCCACGATTCCCGCGGGCTTGAGTTCGGAAACAAGCGTCTCCAAAACTGCCTCCCGCACCGGCTCGGCATCCATAGCCTGCGTGAGAATCTGGACGGAGAGCACATCGTTGTAGCGGTCGACGATGAGCCCGGGCAAAAAATCGCCTTCGCTGAAGACCACGCGATAGGCGTCGGTGTTGGAGACAATTCCTTTACGGTACGCAATGGCCGCGCGAACTCGTTCCGCCACCAATACCGGCAGGTCGGTCACCTCATCCCGCGAAATCATGCGAATCGCGATCTGTGATGAGCTGCTGTAGAGCGCTGTCCCCACGAACTTCCCACGCGGATCGGTCACGCGGACCAGCGCGCCGGGTGGCACATCCTCGGCCGCCGCAACGTCCGACCGATACACCCAGACGTGCCCGCTCTTCAAGCGAGCCACGCCACGCGGCGAAAGTTTCACGGAGAACTGCGCCTCAGGAGTTGGCGCAGGCGGCTTCATGGGCATGAATAGATGTTACCGGAGAGTGCAGCGCCGCCGTCCCGGCGGCTGTCCCGTGGGCCTTTTACCCCTAGCGCGGGGGCGCCGCGCTGCCTCCGGGATGGTGGCATCGTCATGAGACGGATTCAGTCCGGCGAGGAACCGCCTCCGCAATCAGGCTGCTGGAGGTAGGGGTGCTTCGACTGCGGTGGAGCTTCGCTGTCGCGAAGCTCCATCCTCGCTCAGCAAGACAGAGCGTAGACGCAGCTCAACATGACAGAGGGTAGACGCATCAGCCACGGATGAGGATGTCAACGGAGCCACGTCATGCGGGGACGATGACCCCATCCAGCCGGAGCTTGCGCTGGCGGAGGCCTGCTGTCGCGGCCGCCGTCACCGCTCCCGTCATCACCTTGTGAACCGCCGCCTGGAACTGCTCCATCTCCGGACGCGTTCCCACGGTGATCCTCGCGTACGTTGGCCACGCGGGCCAGATGCGTCCGATGAATACATTCTGGTGCGCCATCGCGTCGATCACTTCCTTCGCCGGGCGCTTCACATCCAGCATGAAGCAGTTTGACTGCGAGGGAACATAGGAATACCCGTTGCGCTCCAGCCACTGGAAAACTTCTTGCCGGATAGCGGCGTTGATCTTCTTCCGCTCCGGCACCAGTTGCGCGTGTTGGAGACTGGCCGAGGCCGCCACCACCGCCGTAATCGGCATGGCGTTCGCGCCGCCGTACTCCTGCATTCTCTTCATCAGATCCGGTCTTCCCAGCGCAAACCCGCAGCGCAGACCGGCCATCCCATAGATCTTCGAAAACGTGCGCAGCAGGATCACATCTCTATCGCCTTTGACCAAATCCACCGCCGAGGTCCCGTCAGAAAAATGGATGTACGCCTCATCCACCAGCACGATCGAACCCTTGGGCTTGTTCTCGACCAGAAATTCGATATCCGAGTGGCTGGTGAGCGTGCCGGTAGGATTGTTGGGAGTACACACATAAAACACGCCCGCATCCGCCCCCGCCGCCAACATGGCCTTCACGTCGTGCGCATGGCTCTTCGTCAGGGGTACCTTTACCACGCGCGCGCCCACCGCTCCCGCGGCGAACATGCCTGCTTCGTAGCCGGGGTCGGCGGTCACGTAGCTGCGGCTCGACGAGGTATACGCGCACACGGTGTGATGCAGCGGCTCGCTGGAACCGGGATATACCCGGACGTAATCAGGCTTGATGCCCTCCATGTGCGCGATCGTGTTGACCAGTTCGTCGGTCAGCCCGTCGGAGTAGCGGCCGCCCTGCGGCGTGATTGCCGCGATCGCCTCGCGCGCCGAGGTACACGGCCCGAGCGGATTCTCATTGGCATCAATCATGACCGCGCTTGCCGGAGGATTGTGGACGCGGGCGCGGGCGAGCATGGGCTCGGTCACGATGCGCATCGCCACCGCGGCGGATGCAGCGGCAGACCAGCTGAGAAACGAACGGCGGGACGTAGAAGAGACACTGCGGTCGGTGGCCATCACTCACCTCGTGCGCGCCATCTTACTCCAAGACGCAAACCGACGATTAACCATTGGCTTCCAATGTGGCGATGAAAACTCAGGGAATCGCGGCCATTGCAGAGACCGGGCCTAGCTGGCCGCGGAGTGCTCCGCCGGGGAGGCGGCGTGATCTTTGCGTCCGGAGCGGTGCTCGGTCTGTGCGGCCCGCAGGTCGGCGTGCAGGGCGTCGAGCGGGTTGGTGGGCATCTCGGCGCCCCACTCATCGATCTCTTGCTCTTCCCAGTGCCCGTTCAGACGGATCGTCGACTCGGTCATGTCTTCCGGAAACGCCTGCCGGTAGTTGCCCTCGCGGCTGAGCACGTCCCCGATCTGCCGTCCCGAGTGCATTTCGTAAAGACGCCGGGTGGAAGTGTCCGCGTTATTGGTGAAGACGAGCAGCACCTCGCCTTCTTCGCCATAGTCCGGGCGATAGAACCACGCCTGCGCCGCGTCGGCCTTGGGACGAGCCCGCTTTCTAACGTGGGCCTGCACTGCGGCTGGCTCGGACTTGAGCTCGTTCGCGGGATCGAAATACAGGACCCTCTGGCAGGACTCGCAGACAATGAGTTGCTCGCCGTTCCGCACTTCGTTGTAGGTCTGCGGACGCAACATCACCTGGCAGCCCACGCATTTGTGGTCGCGCACTTCCGCCAGCCCCGTCCCCCGAAACTTCATCACCCGCTCGTAGTGGCGCAGGAGATCAGCAGAAATGACCTGCCGCAGCCCGTCGCGCTTCGCGTTCCACTCGGCGAGCTTCTTCTGGTCTTCGGCCGTGATCTTGCGCGCTTCTTCTTTTTCTTTTTCGATCTCGGCCGCCTCGGCTTTCAGTTCGGCCTCGGCCGCCTTGACTTCTTTGTCGCGCGTTTCGGCGTTGACCATCACCTCGAGGATGCGGTCTTCGTTGATGCGGATTTCCTGCTCGGCGAACTGGATCTCGTGCAGCAGCGCCTTGTACTGCTCGTTGGTTTTGACATCGAGCGACTGGTCGCGATACTTGGAGATTTTTCCTTGCAGGTCCTGGATGGCAGCTTCAAACTTCTTGCGGTTGGCTTCGTCGCCCTTGGCGGCGGCGCGGGCTTTTTCGAGCTGGGCTTTGGTCCCGGCTAATTTCTCTTCGATCGCAGTTACCCGTCGGGGCAGAGCGGCGATCTCCTCCTGCAGCTTGCGGATTTCCTTATCCGCCACCTGGAGTTGCAGCAATTTTTCGATGTCAGACAGCATCGGTCAGACGAAGCATCTGACTCGATTCTAGCACGCGAAATGCAGACTCCCCAGTCCGTGCGGCGCGGGCGCCCTCGCCCGCGAAGACCCTGAATCGCAGTCGCATCCGCGACAGGCGGCGCTAATTCTCGCCCGGCATCGGGTGCCGCGCCTGGTCTGCCTCCGGCACCAATTGCTGATACGTAGCCCGCGGCACCTGCGAATCCCAATACCCCGCCGTCTTTGCGAATCCCACGATCCCGAAGAACAGCACTGCAATTCCCGCCGCCATCGCCCAAGCTGGCACCTTCGGGGCCTGCGGAACCAGCGCTGGAATCTTCGGCAACGACAAGCTGAGCGCGTCTTTCGCCGGACACACGGCCACACACTCCAGGCACCCGGTACATTCCGCCGACTTGATCGTAATCAGCTGGTCCACGGGCAGAATCGACGGGCACGCCTTGGCACACTTCGCGCAGTCAATGCAGGTTTCCGGATTGCGCAGGATTCTCGTCGGACTGAACAGGGAAGTGATCCCGAGCAGCGCCCCGTACGGACACAGATAGCGGCACCAGAAGTTCTGCACGAACAGCGACGCCACCACCAGCACTCCCAGCACGATCGCGCCGGTTTGCCCGAGGTGGCGGAAGAAGTTCAGCATCTTCACGTCGGCGATCACGCCATACGGACTGTTCATGAAAGCCGCGATCTCGCCCGCCGCCATCGAACTCACCGCCCACCCGAAAAAGCCGAGCAGCACGTATTTCAGCCCGCGCAGCCCCACATCCAGCCAGCGCGGCAGAAAGAAGTTGCGCCGGAACAACTTGCGGCCCAACTGCCAGAGATATTCCGAGATCGTCCCCACCGGACACAGCCAGCTGCAAAAGGCCTTGCGGAACAGGAATGACATCGCCAGAAATGAGAGCAGCAGAAACATGCCCGCCGGATGCAGCGAAGGCACATGGTGGGTCAGCACGAAGTACTTCAGGTTCATCAGGCCGGCGATAGGCAGCCAGCCCTCGACGCCCGCCGGCCGCGCCAGCGCGCTCGGTACGCCCCCGGGCTCAAACTGCCGCACCCAGGAATAAAACAGAGTGCCGATCCAGATGTTCAGCAGCAGAAACGCGCCCTGAAAACTGCGGCGCGCGATCTGCGAGTAGTCCCGATCCGTGCGCCGGATCAGTTTCTTCTTCCGCTTGGCGGCCGGCTTTGGAGTTTTTGTGCTTGAAGCAGGAATAAGAGGGGGAGGAACTTGTGGAATGATTTCGGTCTGAGCTTGCGTTGCCATCACGCCATCCTTACCAGCTCAGCGTAAAGGGCTTATCACAGCAAGGATGTGACCTATGTCACGGGCGACTCGCCATTTGCTGCTCGCTACTCACGACCCTCTAACACGTGATACATCTTGTACTTGGACCTCCACACCGCTATCTTCCTGTTTCTTGCAGGCGTGCTCGGCGGCGCGCTCAATGCGGTTGCCGGTGGCGGCAGCTTCATCGCCTTTCCCGCGCTCCTGTTCAGTGGCGTCCCGCCCATCGCGGCGAATGCTACCAACACGGTTGCGCTCTGGCTGGGAGTCACGGCCAGTTCGGGAGCGTACCGCAGGCACCTCGACATCTCCCGACGCGTCCTGATCCCCCTGGCCGTGACCAGCGTGATCGGAGGCTTCGGCGGCGCCCTCCTCCTCCTCCGAACCCCCGCCCATACTTTCCTGCGGGTTTTGCCCTGGCTGATGCTGGGCGCCACCTTGCTGTTCGTCTTCGGCGGACGGCTGGCTCGCGGCACCAAAAGCGGCGTCGCGCATGATGCGTCGCGCGCGGCCCTTACGGTAGCGGCGCTTTTTGAACTCGTCGCCGCCGTTTACGGAGGCTACTTCGGCGGCGGCCTTGGGATCATGAACCTGGCCATGCTGGCCGCTCTCGGCATGACCGACATTCACGCCATGAATGCCTTGAAAGTCGTGCTCGGCGGCATCATCAACGCCATGGCAGTGGTCACTTTCATCGTGGCGGGAGCGGTGGCGTGGAAGCCGGGCATCATCATGATCGCGGGCGCGATCGCCGGCGGATACTTTGCCGCCCACTACGCTCAGAAGCTCCCGCAGTCCTGGATCCGCGCTTTCGTCATCGCGGTGGGGACGGCAATGACGATTTACTTCTTCTGGAAGGCCTACCACTAAGAACGGCGAACCTCGTTCTTGGCAGCGAGCGAAAAGCCTCGCGGAGAACGCAGAACGATCCCAGTCTTCTCTCGGCGTCCTCCGCGTACTCTGCGGTTTTCATCTCACCCGATCGGCGCCGACACGTGTTCGTGCACGATCAGCCACTTGCCATCCTTCTTCTCGAAGACGGCCGTCCAGCGAAACTGTCCCATATCGCGCTTGCCGGACTTGTGGGTCATGTCCGAGCCGATTGTGGCCGTGACCCAGTACACATCGCCGGCCTTGTGAATCTGCAAGTCGTCATGAACGGTGAACGCAGCCGCTTTGTAATCCCCTAGTTCCTTGGTTACGCCCGCTTCGTACTCGTCCCAGCTCGCATACTTGAGCGGTGCGATGTCGAAAAACACGTGCGGCCCCTGCGCGTAGAACTGTTTCTGTTTGGACGCATCCAGCGCCGCCCAGCCATCCCATATCTTCTGGAGGTAGGCCTTGTCGACTCCTCCGCCAGTCCCCCCTTTGGCCGCCTTTTGGGCAAAGCCGCTCATCGTTATGCAGACAACGAACGCCAACACAGCAATCCGCTTCATCATTCCTCTCCTCCGTTACGGCGGAGCATTGTCGCATGCGGGCAGGGTAAAACCAAGACTTCAGGCTCTGGGCTCTGGGCCTTGGGCTCTGGGCTCCCGGACAGGGGCTATAGGTCCTAAGGCCCAGAAGCCTAAAGCCCAGAGCCCAAAGCCCTGCATGGACAGACAAATGCCTTTGGTAATCTCCCATACCCCGCGTTGGTCATGCGATATTGGCAGAGGATATGTCCCGACCCGGCGTGCAAAACGGACAACGAGGCTCGCGAGTCAAGCTCGGTGGCTCCGTTCTCGCCCTGGTCTTGCTCGAAAACGGACGCCAGATTCGCGCCCGCATGAATCAACTCTCCGTCAACGGCGGCTTGCTCTCGCTCGAGGGCCCGCTGGACGAGGGCATCAAAGTGACGGCCCTGTTTCACCTCGGCACCACCAGTATCCGCACGCGCGCGGAAATGCTCTTCCCGATGTGGGCTACCAAGGGCTGCTTCCAGCCCTTCCGCTTCCTGGAACTGCCGGAGCAGGACCGCACCAGCCTCGCCAAAGAATTGGAAGCTCTCGTCCGCGCCGGCGCCCCCGAAGAAGAAGAATAGACCCCGTCCCGAAGATTGCAGATCTCATCGCACAGAAATCCCCGGATTTCAGCCTGCAGAGTCCTAATCTGCACTCGCGAAAAAATGCCCGGAGCACCTGAAGCTTGTCGCCACTTTTCCGTGGCGGCGGGTTGAAATATCCAGCCCCGAGGACTCTAATAGCAACGTGGGGAGGTTCTCATGCTGGCCCGGATGCGACCCTATTTTGTGCTCATCGGCCTCCTGTTCCTCGTGGCCGGTATGCCGCTGCTCGAAGCCCAGATCCACGGCGTCCCGGCTTCGGTAACGTCCCTGGGCTTTGGCGGAAGCACTTCGTTTACTCCCGGTATTGCGGCCAGCGTGACTTCGCTCGGCCCGAACGGTTTCGGCAACAGCCCTGGGTTCGGCAACTGCTGCTTCAACGCCTTCCGGGTAGGGTCCCAGCCTCCGATCTTCGTCCACCCGCATCGCGGGCATGGCAGCGCCTTCTTCCCGGTAGTCGTGCCGGTCTATACCGTTCCCTACACGCAGGTGGTGATCGTCCAACCGGAAACCGTGGCCTATGACGAAGAAGACTCTGAAGGCGGCCCGACCATCTTTGACCGCCGCGGATCGCGCTCCAGCCGCTTCCGCGAGCGCGTGGTAGAAGCTGAGCCGGCGCCAACGCCTTCTTCGGCCACTGCGCCTGCGCCCCCGGAACCAGTCGTACCCCAGCCCAGTACCCTCTTGGTTTTCAAGGATGGTCATCAGACTGAGGTGCAGAACTACGCCATCGTGGGCGGCACGCTGTTTGAGCTGGCCGACAACCGGTCGCACAAGATCCTGCTCGCTGACCTCGATCTGCTGGCGACCCGCAAGGCCAACGACGCGCGCGGCGTGGACTTCCAGGTGCCCCCCGACC
>JACQDD010000047.1 GCA_016201265.1 Terriglobales bacterium
GTATTGGGTGGGTCGGCCCGCCAGCTGATTCGCGACATTGATGCGCCCATCGCTTTCTCCCCCGATGGCAAGCAGTTCGTTTTCCAGCGTGGCGTTCCGGAGAAGCAGACCACGGAAGTCCGCATCGCACAGGCGGACGGCGCCGGCGAACGGCTTCTCGCTGCTCTCCCTGCCAATACTGTCTTTCAGTACGGGCCGACCTGGTCTCCGGATGGAAAGACGATTGCCATTCCCGCGCTCGGGGTCGGCAAAGAAACGAACTGGGAATTGAACCTGATTAGCGTTGCCGACGGCAAAGTGCGGCAACGGATTTCCACTGACGGACGGTTTGTGGGACGCCCCGTCTGGGCTCCCGGCGGCGATGCTCTGGTGGCCACGGTGAGCGAGACCACACTCGGAAGAGGCCAGTTGCAGAGCTTCGATTATCCCAGCGGCGAGATGCGTCGTTTTACCAACGATCTGTCCGATTACGGCATATCTCTGGACCTGACCCGCGATGGCAAAACGCTGGCAGTGATTCAACGCGTTCGCGTCTCCGACATCTGGACCGCGCCGTCAGCGGATGCGGCCCAGGCCCATCCGGTCACGTCGGGAGAGCAGGTCTATGGGGCGATCGTGCCCGGGCCGTCGGGAAAAGTGCTGGCGGCCAGCTTGGGCGGTGATTTGTGGCTGGTGAATCCGGAGAACGGGGAAAAATCCGTCGTGGTTCCCCAGGCGCACAATGCGCTCTCGGCTTCGTCGTGCGGCGATCGCTATTTGGTATTCGACCGGTACCTCGACGGCAAAATCGAGTTGTGGCGCACCGATGCCGATGGTTCGAATGCGGTGAAGAAACTGGACGAGGTGGAATTTTCCGATTGTGCGCCGGACGGCAAATGGATCTATTACTCCGTCCAAAACAAGCTTTATCGCATGGCGCCAGAAGGCGATGCGCCGATCGCCGTGACGGAAGTGCCGGGAACGCCGCGCGTGTGGCTGGTTAGAACGTCCCCCGACGGAAATCTGGTGGCGTTCCTCTACCAGGAGGGCAGCCCGATCCCCGTGACAAAACTGGCGGTGGTCTCGGCAGCAGGCGGACCGCTTCAGTTCACACGCCCGCTGCCCCTCGGCTCCGCCGGACTGCGTTGGGCGCCTTCCGGAAAAGCGCTCCAGTACCTGCTCACGCGCAGCGGCGCGACCAACCTCTGGGAGCAGCCGTTGACCGGCGGAGAGCCCCGGCAGATCACCACCTTTCCCTCCGGCCGCATTTTTGATTTCGCCTGGTCCCGCGACGGCAAACAGCTGCTGCTCACAAAAGGCAATCAGAGCAGTGACGTGATTCTGATTCGCAACTTTCAGTGATGCCCGCTTTCTGAACCTGCTCCTCACCTCCACGTGACTAAAGACCAATCCACCCCCTGCACCAACCGTTCTTTGCTCCACGCCCAAAGGGACTTAGACTTTTAGCAAACTCGTGTGAATTTCCGAGTCTCCTGATCGGGGGATGAAGTGACCAAACATCTGGCCGTGCTGCTTCTTGCTGCGCTCTCTTTGGCGTCTGCGCAAACCCAACCGTACGCTCCGGCGAAGGCGGACGCTGTCATCCGCACCACCAAAGCCATGCACTACCGGCCGGGCGGAACCAGCAAGATTCAGTTCCAGGGCACCGAGTTGATGCAGCGCGGCTCGGGCGAAGCGAAAATCGAGGGCAAGAAGACCAACATCGCCGTCGACGCCAAGTTTGAAGGAATGGAAGACGCCACCAAGTTCGGCCTCGAATATCTGACGTATGTGCTCTGGGCGGTGTCTCCGCAAGGCCGCGCCGTGAACCTGGGTGAGGTGGGCCTGGATCACGGTAAGGGCCATGTGAAAGCGTTCACCGACCTGCAGACCTTTGGCATCATCGTCACCGCCGAGCCGTATTCCGCTGTGACCCAGCCCGGCAATATGGTGGTGATGGAGAATGTTTTCCCGGCAGGCGCCGGCGGCGAGGAGATTACCGCCAAGTACGAACTGCTCCGCAGCGGGACCTACTCTGCCAACAACACGCGCATTGAGGGTGCCATCTTCGGCATCGACTCCAAGACTCCGCTGGCGCTGTTCGAGGCGCGCAATGCGGTTCGCATCGCCCGAGTGGCCGGGGCCGAGAGGTACGCGGCGGCGATCTTCTCCAAGGTCGAGCTGCAACTGCGGCAGGCGGAAGAAGCCTACCGGCAGAAACAGACTCGCACCTCAATCGAAGCGGCGGCGCGGGAAGCGGCACAAACGGCCGAAGAATCCCGCGTAATGGCGGTCAAACAGAAAGCCGAAGAAGAAGCGCAGGCGGAGGCAGCCGCAGAAAGGAGGGCCGCCGAAGAAAGAGCCGCGCGCGCTCGTGAAGAAGCCGAAGCGCAAACTCGGGCACGACAGGAAGCAGACACCGCGCGGGCCCAAGCCGAGGCGGCCAAGGCCGAAGCGCAGAAGGCCGCCGAAGAAGCTGCGCGCCAGAAACAGGAAGCGGAGAAAGCAAAAGCCGAGGCACTCGCCCAGCAACAGGTTCTGGCGGTAGAAGCCGAGAAAGCGCGCCAGTCAGCGGGGGAGTCGCAAAAGCTCCGCCAACAGGCAGAACAGGCAGCGGCAGAGTCGGATCGGCTTCGTCAGCAAGCCGAAAAAGAAAAGCAGGAGATGCGCGCGCGGCTTTTGCAGCAACTCAACTCCGTGCTCGCCACCAGAGACACAGCGCGCGGCTTGATCGCCAACATGTCCGATGTGCTCTTCAAAAGCGGCAGCTTCGAGCTTCTGCCCGGGGCGCGTGAGCGTCTGGCCAAAGTGTCCGGCATCGTACTCGCCTACCAGGGACTGCGCCTGTCGGTCGAAGGCCACACCGACAGCATCGGAACCGACGAATACAACCGCCGCCTTTCCGAGCAGCGCGCCGGCGCCGTGCGCGACTACCTCGTGCAGCAGGGGATCAGCTCCGATGCCATCACAGCGAGCGGTTTCGGCAAAACCGAGCCGGTCGCATCCAACGACACTCCGGAAGGTCGGCAGCAGAACCGCCGCGTGGAGTTGGTGGTCTCCGGAAATGCGATTGGCAATACGGCGGATGCGGGTGCCGAGGCCAGCGCGTCGTCCAAGCTGCAGAAGTGAGATCGATGTAACTGTTGCCCACACCAGCCGAAAGCCTGGATACTGGAAACAGCGGTTGTAGACCGCGTGTCCATAGCTTGTGCCTTTGTCCCGCCAGCATACGCCGCGATCACTTGGCTGAGCACCTTTGTTTTCTCTACCCGCGAATTGCGCCTTCGCAATGGACCAAAGACCGTGATACCGGTCACAGCTTCGGACCGTACCCCGCAGGAGACTAATAGTGGTGGCCGGGGGCAGTGCAATACGGTTCATGATTTCCGCTTCACGCCCCTCCAGCGACTTGGGAGGAATTTATGCCCATCACCAAACAGCAAGCACTCGATTACCACTGCGGCGCACGTCCGGGAAAAATTGAAGTCAACCCCACCAAGCCTTGCCGGACACAGCGCGACCTGAGCCTGGCCTACACCCCAGGGGTCGCGGATCCATGCCTGGAGATCCAAAAGAACCCGCACGATGCTTTCAAGTACACCGCGCGCGGCAATCTGGTTGCGGTTGTAAGCAACGGAACCGCCGTCCTGGGCTTGGGAGACATCGGCGCCCTCGCCGGCAAGCCCGTCATGGAAGGCAAGGGTGTCCTCTTTAAACGTTTTGCCGATGTGGACGTCTTCGACCTTGAAGTCAGCACCCACGATCCGGACGAGATCATCTGGA
>JACQDD010000165.1 GCA_016201265.1 Terriglobales bacterium
AGAAATACTAGAGCCAAAGCTGCAATGACGACTCGCTTTGTTGACATGATGTTCTCCAGGAAATTTCGCTGACATTTGTACCAAAAGCGGGGACACAGGCAAAGACACTGACACAACCCTCCCCAAATGTCATCCCGAGCGGACCATCGCCTCCGCCAAGCGGAGGTGGTGCGGAGCCGAGGAACCCCTACTCTACGCACGGGCCACCATCGAGGCGTTCATTTCGTCGCGTCAAAACACACAACTGCGGTTGCTGTTTTCCGCGCGCTCGGCGACAATGCCATGGCTACTCCCAATAAGGAGTAGTTGTGAAGAAACTGTGTTGGCACCCGTCGAACATGAAATGACGCGGAGGCTGGCATCTTCAGGCAGCGACGCTGTCGTCTATCGGCTGCACGGGGCAATCAGCGTCACAAAGGAGCTCGGGCCTTGAACATTCACCTGATCAACCCAAGTAGTGTGTCTTTTGGAACGGCAGTACGCGGTCGGAATCGGCATCCATACCGCAAATGCCTTGCGCGGCTACGAGATCGGGAAGATGGCACGCGAGCGGGGGGCGTCGGTAATTTTTGGGGGGATTCACGCCACCCTTTATCCCGAGGAGGCGATGGAACTGGGAGGCGCGCACACCGTGGTCAAAGGCGACGGGGACAAGGTCTGGGCCACCGTCCTGGCCGACTGCGAACGCGGCGCTCCGCAGTCCATCTATCTGGGGGGACAGATCGAGGCCAGCGAGTTCGTCGCTGCCCGCTGGGACCTGGTGCCGCGCAATCGTTACATGTGGGCGTCGGTGCAGACGGTTCGGGGCTGCCCAAAGCATTGCTCGTTTTGCTCGGTTTGGCGGACCGATGGGCAGCGACCCCGTCAACGTGCCTCGGACGCTGTGGTCGAGGAGATTGTGCAGTTGCGCCGGCTGGGGTTCCGTTTCATCGCGTTGGCCGACGACAACTTCTATCCCGTCACTCTGACGGACCTGGACCTTGCTTCCCGGAAAAAGGATCCGCATCGCCTCCATGAGCTCACGGCGATCCGTGAAGAACGCTTTGAACTGATGGCGCGTCTGGCGCAGCTTCCCGAGGATACGATTTTCTTTACCCAGATCACGATGGAGGCAGCCGAGGACCCGGCCTTTCTCGAAGCAATGAAGGCGGCGCGCATCAAAGGCGCCCTGGTAGGAGTGGAAGCGGTCACTCCGGCCGGGCTGAAAGATGTTTACAAGGATTTCAACTCGGCTGGGGATAGCCTGACGGAACGGCTGAAGACATTCCGGCGGCACGGTGTGCACGTGCTGGGGTCGTTTATTTTTGGTCTGCCCAGCGACCGGCCGGAAACCTTCGCTGCGACGGTGGCGGTGGCCAAAAGTGCGGATATTACATTTGCCCAATTCGTGATGTTGAGTCCCTATCCGGGGACCGTGGACTTTATGCGATGGGAAAAGATGCTGGGGGCCAACCCGCCTACGATCGCAGGGATTCCACTCACGCGACGGTGGTTGATCCCGCAGGCACTTCGTCCCAAAATGTACTGGCCGCATCCGGTGATGTCGGCCGAGGAGATTCGCCAGCGGACGCAGGTGGTTTGGGACGATTTCTATGCCTTTGGCGAGATTTGGAGGCGGTCCCGTTTTATCAAGTCGAGCCGGGCACGGTTGGCTTTTGTTCTGATTTCCAAAATCTATCGCCAGATGTATGCCGACACGGGCATCGCGACCGACAGCGCCCGCGTCACTTGGGCGGGACGATGGGCGCGCTGGCTGGCCAAGCCCTGCCGTCACCTGTTTGCGGGCAAGCCCATGCCGGATCTTCAAGTGCCGGATGCGATAAACCTGATGCCAGAGGTGGCGGTCAGCACAGTGAACTGAGAGGCGAAGGTGTCGGTCTCAGGAAAGCCGGGCTAACATTGTCTTCCGGCGCAAAGCGAAGGACCTGCTTCTTCGAGCGTACCGAGCAGAACAGGGCCTTCGACGGCAAGAGTACAGCTTCAGAGTGACCACTTCGAATTGTCTTCTCCGTGTCTCTGCGCTGAAAGTTGATCTACGCCAGCGTGTACTTGCCCCGCTCAATCGTCTTCCCGGCGATCTGCTGCCGCAAAGCGATCGTATTGAACGGCTCGTGCTTCGCCAGCCGCCGCAGGATTGCCAGTTGCGTCCGCAGCATGTCGCCTTCGGCCACGTCGGCGATGACCTTCTTCGCCGCCGCCTCAACTTTCTCGAACGCCTGCGTCATGTATACGCGCGTCATCGCGATCGGCAGCACCGCCGCGGCTTGGCCCTTCTGCTCGGCGATCTTCTGCGCCCGCAGCACGGCCGACTCCATGGCGTAAATCTCAATCGTCATGTCGGCGATAGCGCCCATGACCTCCTGCTGGTCCTGGATCGCCTGCATGTATTTCTGCGTGGCCGCACCGGCCACGAACAGGCCGAGTTTCTTGGCGTTTGCCACCAGTTTGCGTTCTTCCGCCAGCGGGCCTTCGATGTCCTCCCCCGCAGACGGCCCGCTCAGCACCTCGTCCATCAGTTTCTTGATGGCCGGCATGAGCGGCAGTTGTCCCGACATCGCCCGCTTCAGCAGGAATCCCGTGATGATGAGCCGGTTGATTTCGTTCGTGCCTTCGAAAATGCGATTGATCCGCGCATCGCGGTACGCCCGCTCCGCCGGATACTCTTCGACAAAACCGTACCCGCCGTAGATCTGCACGGTTTCGTCCACGACGTAGTCAATCATCTCCGAGCCCCAGACCTTGACGATCGAGCACTCGACGGCATACTCCTCGATCGCCTTGCGCGTTTCTTTGGCCGCTTCGGCGCTCGCCTTGTCAATGCTCGAAAGCAACTCGTCCATCATGCCCACCGTGCGATAGACGAGCGATTCGCCGACGTAAATCAGCATCGCCATGTTGGCGATCTTCTCCCGCACCAGGCCGAAGTCGGCGATTACTTTGCCGAACGCCTTGCGCTGCTTGGCATAGGCCACCGCCTGCTCGATGGAAACGCGCGCTCCGCCCACGCACATCGCGCCCAGCTTGAACCGCCCCACGTTGAGGATGTTGAAGGCGATGATGTGCCCCTTGCCGATGTCTCCCAGCAGGTTTTCCACCGGAACTTTGCAGTCGTTCAGGATGATCGGGCAGGTGGACGACCCGCGAATGCCCATCTTGTGCTCTTCGTTGCCAACCGAAAATCCCGGGAAGTTTTTTTCCACCAGGAACGCCGAGAACTTTTCCCCGTCCACTTTCGCAAACACCGTGAACAGATCGGCAAAGCCGGCGTTGGTGATCCACATCTTCTCGCCGTTCAGGATGTAGTGTTTGCCATCTTTGGACAGCTCCGCCTTGGCGCGGCAATTGAGCGCATCCGACCCCGACGAAGCTTCTGAGAGCGCGTACGCCCCGACCATTTCTCCTGCCGCCAGCTTCGGCAAGTATTTCTTCTTTTGCTCTTCGGTACCGAAATAAACAATCGGCAGCGTGCCGATGCCGCTGTGCCCGCCCCACGTCGTGCAGAAACCCGCGTACTTGGCGATACGGTCTGCGATCACCGCCGCCGTCACCTTGTCCATCTCGAGGCCGCCGTACGCCTCGGGAATTTCCACGCCGCTCAGCCCCAGGTCGCCGGCTTTCTTGAGCAGGTCGCGGGTGGCTGAGAAGTCTTTGTGCTCAATCTTTTCGGCCTGCGGCAGAATCTCGTTGACCGCGAACTCTTCCGTCGTCTGTCCGATCATCTGGTGCTGTTCCGAGAAATCTTCCGGAGTGAACACTTCGGCAGTCTGCCGCTCTTCCAGCAGAAAGCTGCCGCCGAGGATTTTTGTCTTAGGAATCGCGGTAGTAGCCATGAATGAATCCTCCCTGACCTCGGGGAGCGGCGATCACCCTCGCCGCGCGCCGCTCTTACCTTCGATACCTCAAAAGTGTACCCGAAGGCGCAGCGCGGCAAAACTCAAATTCCAGTGTCTGTCGCCTTTATCCTTCGTGAACCCTTCGTGTCCTTCGTGGTTAAAGGTCTCTATTTCCAACCCGTCCCGTTCACAAACCGCTTGATCCCGTCTTTGAGGTGGACAACGTTGAAGTTCATCAGGAGTCCCAGCGAACGTCCGCTGAGTTTCAGGTAGGAGAGGATCTGCGCTTGGTGAACAGGAGAAATCGCGTCCACCGACTTGAGCTCGACGATGACCAGGTTTTCCACCAGCAGGTCGATGCGGTACCCCAAGTCCAACTTCACACCATCGTTGTAAACGGGCAATCCGACCTGCGCCTCAGACTTGTAGCCCGCCTTTCTCAGTTCATGTTGCAAGCACACAGTGTAGGTGCTCTCCAGCAAACCCGGACCGAGCGCGCTATGAACCCGCATAGCGGCTGTGATGATGGCATGGCTGACTTCTTGGGCGGTGAGGGTGCGAACGGGAGCGGTAGCCATAAAAATCCCCGCTCCCTTATCGCATTGCTGAAATCTGTCCGATAGGAGGTCCGTCACACCGCTTTTGGTCGGTTTTTCCTTCGTGAAACCTTCGTGTCCTTCGTGGTTTCAGCTTTTTTCTTAACCACGAAGGACACGAAGGTTTCACGAAGGGATGCGTCTAATTCAGGTTCTCGAAAATGCCGGCCGCGCCCATGCCTCCGCCGACGCACATCGTCACCATGCCGTAGCGGGCCTTGCGGTGCTTCATCTCGCGGATCACGCTGGCGGTCAGCTTGGCGCCGGTGCATCCCAGCGGATGTCCGAGTGCGATCGCGCCGCCATTTGGGTTCACGCGTTCGGGATCAAGCCCGGCCTCGCGAATCACCGCCAGCGACTGTGCTGCAAAAGCCTCGTTCAGTTCGATCACGTCAATGTCGGCCAGCTTCAGGCCCGCCAGCTTCAAAGCTTTTGGTATCGCAAACACCGGCCCGAGTCCCATCTCTTCCGGCTTGTATCCGGCGGTTGCGAACGCCACGTAGCGTACCAGCGGAGTGATGCCCAGCGCTTTCGCACGGTCTGCCGACATGACCACCGCCGCCGCCGCGCCATCCGACATCTGCGACGAATTTCCTGCCGTCGTAACGCCCTTCACGTGAAATGCCGCCCTCAGCGCGGCGAGCGCTTCGAGCGAAGTGTCGGCGCGCGGACCTTCGTCCACTTTGAAAGTAATCTCGTGCTTCTTCGGCTTCGACCCGTTCGGCGTGGTGAAGCTCACCGGCACGGGCACAGTCTCATCTTCAAACTTCCCTGCCGCAATCGCCGCCAGCGCCTTCTGATGGCTGCGCAGCGAGAACTCATCGCACTGCGCGCGCGTGATGCCGAAGCGCGTAGCCAGCCGCTCTGCCGTCAGGCCCATCGAAAGATACGCGTCGGGATAGTGGTCCACCAGCCAGGGGTTGAGCGAAATCTTGTTGCCGCCCATCGGGATCATGGACATGGACTCGGTGCCGCCCGCCACCATGACCTCGGCGCCGCCCGCCATGATGCGCTCGGCCGCCATGGCAATCGCCTGCAAGCCCGACGAGCAGAACCGATTGATGGTCACCGCCGACACCTCGACCGGCAGCCCCGCGCGCAGCGACGCAATGCGCGCCACGTTCATCCCCTGTTCCGCCTCGGGCATGGCGCAACCCAGGATGACGTCTTCAATTTCTTTGGGATCCAGTTGCGGCACGCGCGCCAGCGCGCCCTTGATCGCAACGGCCGCCAGCTCATCAGGACGCGTCGCCCGCAGCGTCCCCTTGAACGCGCGGCCGACAGGAGTACGGACGGAAGAAACCAGGACGACTTCTCGCATGGGACAATTTTAACCGCAGAGGGCGCGGAGAGCGCGGAGAAGATCAGGTTTCGTATCAGGGTATCGCTTTAGCGATACCGTAATTCTTCGAAATCAGATGCCCCTCTAGGGGCTGGGCATCAGCTACACCGCGCTGGACAACTGAGCTTCCGTTACTACGATCCTGGCCGCCTTGCGCGAGCGCGGTTTCTTGCGGATTACGATCTCGACATCGCGATCCAGGGCATTCAGAAAATGCATTAGCCGCTCGACGGAGAAACCGTCCAGGCGGTAGTTGACGAGGGCAGAGATCTTCGGCTGGTTGATGCCTAACAGCCGCGCCGCTGCGGTTTGCGACAGGCGCCGGGCCTGAATGATCTGCTGGATCGCAACCGCAAAACGCACTTTTGTCTGCTTCTCATCGGCGTCGCGTAGCCCGAGATCCGCAAATACGTTCCCGGAACTTCGCACTACGGATTCGCTATTTCGTCCGTTTGCCATATCGTGCCTCGTAATCCTCGCTCGCCATTCTGAGCCGCCGCGCAATCAGCTCCACGTCGGTCTGGGCCGTCTTTCTGCCCTTCGGCGACTTCTTCTGGAACGCATGCAGCACGTAAACCGCGCACTCGAATTTTACCGTGTACACGGCCCGGTAAGTGTCGCCGCGGTGGTCGGCGACGATTTCCAGGACACCCGGCCCTTCGCCCTTCCACGGTTTCGCTTTCGGGTGCTTGCCGCCAAACTGCGCGACGCTAAGCGCCGTCCCGATTTCGTCCTTCACGCCCTCGGGAAACTCCATGAGGTCGTCTTGCGCTGAGCCCGCCCAAAACAGCGGCTTTTCACCGGGAACGCTCTGCGGTCGAGCCATATTAATTATCCTAGTTCTGGGATGTGGTGTCCAGAGCTATTTTTGGAGCAGAAGCAACAGTTTACAGCCCGCCGGGCGCAGGTCTGGTGCCGGCTGTCCGGCTGCCCACTTTTCGAAAACCGCGAAAAGTCGGGCACCCCCAGTTGGGTTGGGTCAAGCTTAAGGACATGCTGCGCTGCACTTTCCCGCCGAAGATGTGTGCCATCAGCCCAGCAGCAGCGAAAGTTCGGGAAGTTGTTCGCACTGCTCTCCGCCAGTACACTACTTGGCGTGAGGCGGATCTATGAGAAGGTCGGGCAGGCTTCTTGGTTTTAAGGTGTACAGTTCGCGGGCCACGATTTTCCTGCGTGGGATGATTGTCTGTCTCTCCGTTGCGTTCAGCGTGCTCTTTATCGGATCGTCCGCGGCCCAGACCGCCCAGCCGCCGGCCACGTATCCCGCCTTGCCGAGCGAAACGCCGGCCAAGTTCGAGCCTGCGACCGATAGCTTCGAGTACATCAGGCGCGACGTGATGATCCCCATGCGTGACGGGGTGAAACTGCACACGGTGATCATTGTGCCCAAGGGCGCCAAGGGCGCGCCGATCCTGCTGACGCGCACGCCCTACGACGCCACCGCACTCACGAGCCACGCCCAGAGCGCCCACCTCGGCCCGATCCTGAACGGCTACGACAACGCCACCGAGCTGATCGTCGAAGGCGGCTACATCCGCGCGGTCCAGGACGTGCGCGGCAAGTACGGCTCCGAGGGCGACTACGTCATGAACCGCCCCCTGCACGGGCCGCAGAACGCGACCCCCGTCGACCACGCTACCGACACCTACGACACCATCGACTGGCTGGTGAAAAACCTCCCCGAAAGCAACGGCAAGGTCGGAATTCTCGGCATTTCCTACGACGGGTTCCTGCCTTTGATGGCGCTCGTCAATCCTCACCCCGCGCTCCAGGTGGCCGTGCCAATGAACCCCATGGTTGATGGCTGGATGGGGGACGACTGGTTCCACAACGGCGCCTTCCGCCAACAGAATCTGCCTTACATCTACGACCAGGAGGCGACCCCCAAGAACGAGGCCAAGTGGTGGACGAGCCACTTTGACGACTACGACATGTTCATGGAGGCGGGATCGGCGGGCGAACTCGGCCGCCGCCACGGGCTCGAACAGGTCGGCTTCTGGCGGAAGCTGCTCGAGCATCCGAGCTACGACGCCTTCTGGCGCGACCAGGCGGCGGACCGCCTGCTAGCAGCCCAACCTCTCAAAGTCCCGGTGATGCTGGTGCACAGTCTCTGGGACCAGGAGGACATCTACGGCGCCATCGCCGTCTATAAGGCGATCAAGCCCAAGGACACAGACAATAACAAGGTATTCCTGGTCATGGGGCCCTGGCATCATGGCCAGGAGATCGCGGATGGCAGCGCGCTCGGGGCCTTGAAATTCAACGCCGATACCGCGCTCTACTTCCGCCGGGAGATCCTGCGGCCATTCCTGGACCAGTACCTCAAGGATGGCGCGCCAAAGGCGGACTTCTCGCCTGTCATGGCGTTTGAAACCGGGACGAACACCTGGCGGCGCCTGCCTGCATGGCCGGCTGGCTGCGCAAGCGGTTGCACGATCCGCGCGACACCCTTCTATCTCGCGGCCGGTCTAAAGCTGAGCTTGACCGCGCCGAAGCCGGACGACGCCGCGTTCGATGAATACGTTTCCGATCCCGCCAAGCCCGTGCCTTACCGCGCACGGCCCATTCAACCGGTTGGCTACGGCGACGGCATGACTTGGTCCCAATGGCTGGTTGATGACCAACGGGAAGCGTCCGGCCGCCCGGATGTCCTGGCGTTCGTCTCCGACGTCTTGAGGGCACCGATGAAGATCAGCGGACAACCGGCCGCCAATCTGGTTGCCTCCACCAGCGGCACAGACTCCGACTGGGTGGTCAAGGTGATTGACGTCTATCCCGACGAAGTGGCCGGCCAACCTTCCATGGGTGGCTATCAGCTGATGGTTTCGGCCGACATCTTCCGCGGCCGCTATCGCGAGAGCCTGGAAACGGCAAAACCCATCGCCCCCGGCCAGCCCCTGCTCTACCGCTTCGCTCTGCCGACGGCGAACCATGTCTTCCTGCCAGGCCACCGGATCATGGTGCAGATCCAGTCGAGCTGGTTTCCGTTGTACGACCGCAATCCGCAGACTTTCATCCCCAACATTTTCTGGGCAAAGCCGGAGAATTACCGCAAGGCGGTGCAGCGTGTCTATCACACGCCCGGCCAGGCAAGCTTCATCGAACTGCCTCTGGTCGCAACGCCTTAAGGCATGGTCAGGATGCGTCCCCAGTGGTAGGCAGTCCGTTACGGTGCACCGTACCTCCTGGACTACGTGATGCCCGTACTTTATGCGCTGCTGATCGCGTGGTCGCGGCGCGCGTTGAACTGGGTCCGCCCCGGCATCTTTGAAGTGGGGCGGCCCGACGTGTTCTGTTTTTCATCGTAGCGGCGGGGTCGAGAATCTCAAGATAAAGTGACCGAGCGTGACTCGCGGGTCTGGTGCCGGCTGTCCGGCGGCCCACTTTTCGAAAGCCGCGTAAAGTTGGGGCAACCACAGTTGGGTTGGGTCAGGCTCAAGGACAGGCTGCGCTGTATTTTCCAGCTGAGATGTGTGCCACCCGCCTGGGCTTCCGGGCGGTGACCTCTCCCCTAAAGGGCTCTTTCGACAGTTTCGTTAGACGGTTGGCGTGCCACCATAGTGCCTGTTAGCCACTGGACCATGCTCCTATCCCGTGGTGCGTCGGCGTCGCCGCAGCAACCGGCGCAGGCCCCACACGAGGAGGATCAATACCGCTACCGCAGTAATCGCCAGTGCCAGGAGATTATGGATGGGGTCGGAAAGAATGAAATTCGCATGTTGCGCGTAGAAGCCGTTGAAGCCTTCGAGCGCGGCCGACAGCGCCAGGAGATCTTCTTTGCTCAACTCGAGGGAGTGTTCGGTGGGATGGTAATGAGATCCCATTCGGTAGGCGTGCCCGGCGGCGTCAAGCTCAATGTGCCCGCCAAGGATATGCGTAAGGGGGCGCGTCTTAAGGACGTCGATCACCCGCACGGCGCTCCCGTGGTACGCCGCGGCATCGTCAATCACTAGCCGGCCCGGTAGTAGAAAATCTCCGGAAAAGAGAATCCCAGTTCTGTCGTCGTAAAATGCCAGGTGGGTCGGGTGATGCCCCGGCGTGGGAATGACATCGACAGTTCGGCCGCCCAAGTCCAGGTGGGCGACACTGTTCGGCCACTTGGTGAAGCCAAAGAACGCTCGAATCGACTCCAAGTCCGCGGGCACGATCTGGACCGACGGAAGAGACTCAAATTGAGGATCGCCAAGGCGATGATCGCGGTGACTGTGGGTATGCACGACGAGCAACGGGAGCTTGGTGTGTTCCTCACCTGGCAACAGCCCCAATACGGTTTTCGCCAGTGGCATCTGTTTGGGATCCGCGACGTCGCCCGTGTCGATCAGAAGAGCCTTGTCGGAACCGATGAGAAGATAGAGAAAATTCCCTTCGAAGCTAGCACAAAGGCTCTGGCGCAGGATAAACGTTTGCGGCTCGTAAGCATGGACCTGGAGGGGGTCCTGCCGAGATGCCGCGCAATCTGGAGCGCCTTCGTTCCAGCGCACATCCCTCGATCCCGGCACGGGCTGGGACCAAGCCTGCGTGGCAATAGTCCGCGCGTTTCCACAGAATAGTCCAAGAGCGATAAGGCACAGGCAAGCTAATCCGACAATCTTCTTCATCTTTCCCTCCACATCAGGAAATGAGTGAGAGAGCCTCAACGCTGACAAGCTTCGGAATCTTTCCCGCAAACTAAGACGTCGAGCACGGGAGCGCGGTCTGAGTCAGAAGCTTCGTTCGTCGGGCCGGTGGCCCAGTTCTCGGCGGGAAGTGTAACGCACTTAGTCGTCGGCGTTGGCAGGGAAACAAGCGGGTGCCCCGCTTCTCGCGGTGTTCGAGAAGTGGGGCCCTTCCCGATGGCAGGACTCGATTCTTGCATTCATCTAGCAGGTAGCAACTCAAGGGCACGAAGTGTCGGGTGCCGGTCGCCCCGTTCAGCGCGCACTTTGCGATGAGTGGGATGATGCCTAACTGTAAGCTCTCAACCACTCCCTTTCTTCAACTGCTGCTTCCACCCCAGCACCCGCGCCTTGTTGGCTTCCGCTTCGGCTTCGGGGACCATGCCTTTTTTCTGATACAGGATCGAGAGGCTGGTGTGGGCGAGGACGTCGTCGGGGTCGAGTTCGGAGATGCGCTTGGAGACTTCGATGGCTTCGTCCAGGTGGTTCAGGTCTTGGAGGGCGCGGCTCAGGCCGTGGAGGGCGTCGGTGAAGGTGGGATCGGCGGCCAGCGATTTGCGGTATTCGGCGACGGCTTGCTCGTGGTGTCCTTCGGCGACCAGGTCGAGAGCGGCGTAGTAGTGGTCTTCGGCAAGTTGGGGATTGGCGGGTTGGGTGGGTGGTTCGTGGGACATTGTGCCGGGTCCTGCGTGGAGGATAGCATGCGGCGGTTGCGCCTCGGCGCCGCCCCTTACGGGGCTCACACGCATGTCTCTACGCTTTCCCCGGGGCTTACGCCCCGGGCTTTCCTCTCTCGCCCCTTCGGGGCTGACTCGTGTCGTGCTCCTACCCACAGCTTGCGCCGTGAGCTGCAATCTTGCGCCGCTTCGCGGCTGTGCCCAGGACGCGGGCGGGCACGATCGCCCGCCCAATGCGGAATGCCTGAGGCGAACGATCATGAGGGCGCGGAAAGAACCTTGGCTCCGCCTGCAGTCACATACGGGCGTGAGCCGGGGCACAGTTTTCGTCTGGCCTTGGTGGTAGAAAGAAAGGTGGGTAACGGGGAGGCACTTATGATTCGCAATGCGGTTGCGATCTGGAAGGGAGGCCCGGGAGCCGGGGAAGGTAGGGTTTCGACCTCCAGCGGAGTAATTTCCAATGCGTTGTACTCTGCCGCGTCGGGTACGGGGAACGAGCCTTGCACCAGCCCGTCGGAGATGCTGGCGGCAGCAGTAGCTTCCTGTATCTCGCTCATGCTGGTACAGGAGATGGCCAAAGCTGGCCTTAAAGATGAATATGTGAAGACTGAGTCACAGTTGATGCTGGAACAGAAAAAAGGCCGTTGGGAAATCACGGGGATTGAACTGAACGTGACCGCCATCGTACCCAAAGTTCATGCGAAGAAGTTCCAGCGGGCGGCTCAGAGCGCGAAAACCAAGTGTCACATTTCTCGCGCGCTGAATGTCCCGATCAAGATGACCGCGAAAGCGGAGCTCGGGCCGACCGCAACTGCCGCATGAACCAACAGCTCCGGCGCCCTTGCAGAACGACACGAAGGTTAATGGTCACGCTCCCCCCGCCGTAAGACGCCAGTCCTGTCTCACGGCGGAGCCGGGGTCAATTTACCCGCGGTTGGCTGCCTTCGCCGCGGGTGATTGATCAGGTGGCTGGCACAATTGCCTTGGCACGCTCCAGCCTCCCCCCGTAATGCTCAGTTTCCTGTGCGTCCACCACGGCGATGGCTGCGACCTTGACGATCTCCTCTACTTCCGCGCCCCGGGGCAGCAAATGCACGGGCCGGGCCATACCCATAAGGATGGGGCCCAGCGTCTCCGTCCCGCCAATCTTCGCCAGCAGCTTGCAGGCGATGTTGGCGGAGTCGAGATCGGGGCAGATCAGAACATTCGCGCCCCCCTTCAGAGTGCTGAAAGGATAGATCTCCTCCAGCATCTCCGGAGACACCGCGGCATCGGCCATGATTTCTCCATCCACAATGAGGGCGGGGTCCACCTTGTGCAGCAGGTCCACGGCCTTGCGCACCTTCTGGGAAAGCGGATGCTCGGTACTACCAAAACTCGAAAAGGAAAGCATGGCGACACGCGGCACCACCTCAAAGCGCCGGGCAGCCTCAGCCGTGCACAGCGCAATTTCGACCAAGTCTTCCGCGGTGGGTTCGATGTTGACGCTGGTATCGGCCAGGAAGTACAGGTCTCCGTTGCGGGTGATCATGGCATAGCAGCCCGAGACCTTGTGCAGCCCTTCGCGCACGCGCACGATCTGAAGCGCGGGGCGTATCACATCCGGAAAATGCTGGGCTACGCCGGAGACCAGCGCATCCGCGTCTCCCAGGCGCACCATCATCGAGCCGAAAACGTTGGGGTTGTTGATCAGAGTGCTTGCTTCCGTGAAAGTCACTCCGCGACGCTGCCGGAGCACGAAGAGTTCCTGGATGTAGCTCTCGCGGAGCGGCGACTGTGCAGGATCAACGATGCGGACACCCTTGAGATCCAGACCAAGCTCACTGGTTTTGGCTTGGATCACCGCCGGGTTCCCTAATAGGACGGGGGAGGCAATCTTCTCCTCCAGCAGGCAATGGCAGGCGCGCAGGATTTTCTCGTTCTCGCCCTCAGGAAAGACCACAAACTTGGGCTTGAGCTGCGCTTTGTGGATCATCATGCGGGAGATCTCGTGGGCCTTGCCGAGCCGTCGCTCCAGTTGCTCCCGGTACAGTTCGAGGTTGACTGGTTCCCGTGCTACCCCGCTGCGCATGGCTGCTTCGGCGACCGCAGAAGCCTCCCACATCAGCACGCGAGAATCGAACGGTTTGGGGATCAGGTACTCAGGACCGAACCTCAGCCGCTCGACCCCGTAGGCACGGCAGACCGAGTCCGGAACGTCTTCCTTGGCCAAAGCGGCCAAGGCGCGGGTGGCCGCCAGCTTCATCTCTTCATTGATGGCGGTGGCGTGCACGTCCAGCGCACCGCGGAAGA
>JACQDD010000166.1 GCA_016201265.1 Terriglobales bacterium
CAAAAAGGGAAAATGATCTCCCTGGCGACGGAAACCGACCGCACGCTGTTCTTCGACTTCCTGCCGCTGGACCTCGGCACGGTGCGCGGGTTCAAGACGCGCTTCCATCTCTATACCGTGCCCGGCCAGGTGTTCTACGAGGCCAGCCGCAAGCTGATCCTGAAAGGCGCGGACGGCATCGTGTTCGTGGCGGACTCCCAAGAAGAACGCCTGGACGCCAACCACGAGACCATCGACAACCTGAAGGAAAATTTGAGAGACCACGGGCTGGACTTCAACACCATTCCCTACGTCCTGCAATTGAACAAGCGCGACCTGCCGGGCGTCATGGCGGTGGAAGACCTGACCCAGCAGCTCCGGCAGAAGGGCGAGCCGGTGGTCGAGGCTGTGGCCATCACCGGACAGGGCATCTTCGAGACGCTCAAAGAAGTGGCCAAGCTGGTGCTGGCGGAGTTGAAGAAAGGCGGGTAAGGCAAAGAGTTTCAGTGTGGCAGAGTGACAGCGTTGCAGAGTTTACGCGCCGCCAAATGGCGGCGTTTTTGTTTTTGAGGGATCATCGTATCAGGGCAAATGTAGCGGCCACCTTCAGGTGGGCAATAAGAGAGAGCAGAAAACAGGATGACGGAACAAAAAGTGCGGCGTCAGGATTTGAAGCTGGCGACGGCGGCGGCCTCGTCTTCGAAGGTCGGAATGGCCGCCAGCAGCCGGGTGACGGCGAGGACTTCCTTGACGCGCCCGGCCGGGTTCAGCAGTTTGAGGGTACCCTTGTTGCGCTCCAGGGTGACGAAGGTGCGCACGATGCTGCTGATGCCGGAGGAGTCGATCTGCGTCATGCCCGCGAGGTTGATGAGTAGTTTCTTGGCGCCGCCGTCCACCACCTGGCGGAGCTTGGCGTTGAGCATGTCGTTGCCCAAGCCGATGGTGGCGCGGCCCTTCAACTCCAGAATGGTCACGTCGCCTTCTTCGCGGATCGTGATTTCCAGCCCCACGATGTGCCTCTTTCCTGGCCGAACGCTGGGATGCCCGTCAGGAGCCGACCACTCCCCCATGCTCGATGGGG
>JACQDD010000181.1 GCA_016201265.1 Terriglobales bacterium
AGATGAACGAGCATGGGCTGGTGGGACGCCGCTATGCGGGAGAGGTGAAGCAGATCATCACTGGCTCGATCGGCTTCGACGACTGGGAGTGGGGAGTGGATATTTTTGCCGACGACCCGCTGGTGTTCAAGAAACTGATTTACGAGATGCGGTTTGACGAGGTCAGCGCCGTGTACGCGCTGTTTGGCAGCTTCTACGTTGGTCTGCGCTGCCCGGCCAATCGGCTGCCCCAGTTGCTGGAAGGCGAATTACCGAAGCATGCCGAAGCGGGCGCCTGAGGAACCTCCGGAACCGGCGGCGGACGCCGCCTCACCCTTGGCGCGCCCTGGGATATTTGTGTTCGTGAAGCGTCATGTTCACGCGCGCTCCGCGGAAGGTGACGCCCTCCATGCGCAGGCGGAATCTCTGCTCGGCGGCCTGTTCTCCGGGCAGCTTGATGGCGCCGCCGGATCCGACGACGCGATGCCAGGGCAATCCCGGGACTTGCTGCAGGACGCGCACGACCTGCCGGGCCGCGCCCGCCCAGCCCGCCGCTCGAGCCACGGCTCCGTAGCTGGACACGGTTCCCTTGGGCAGGGCTCGGATGCAGCGCGCGATTCGGGCTCGCCTGTTTTCAGATCCGGAGTGGTGCGTTTTTTTCACAGGGACGCGGTGTACAAGAGATTATAGAGTTCGACAAAACCCGAGAACTCCAGGCTGGCATCATAATTCCTACTTACCAGAGCATGGTTTCCGGAGAAGAATATGCTTCGCATGCTGAAAGCTCTGCCCCTTACTGTCGCGCTGGTTGCTCTTGCTACAGTTGCTACCAATTGCGGTACGGACCACGCCCAGGTCCGGTTCGTTCATGCTTCTCCGGACGCGGTGAATATGGATGTCGCCGTGGATGGAAAGACGGTCGTCACCGATCTGGCATTTGGCGGCGTCTCGCCCGCCAGCGACTATCT
Organism: Terriglobales bacterium; assembly: GCA_016201265.1. GTDB lineage: Bacteria > Acidobacteriota > Terriglobia > Terriglobales > Acidobacteriaceae > Acidiflorens. Next base: position 948 of record JACQDD010000181.1, read on the forward strand.
AACCCTTACGGCGGGCAATCGCAGAGTGGAAGTCCGCGACACTGGGACAACCTCCGATCGGATCAATTCCACGGTGAGCTTCGGCAGCGGTAAAGCATACACTGTGATCGCCTCCGGGCTCTTGGCTGACATTGCTGCTGTGGTGCTGACCGATGACCACTCGGCCCCGCAAAGCGGTCAGGTCAAGCTGCGCGTGGTCCATGCAGCGCCGGACGGGCCTGCCAACCTGGATGTCTATATAGTCGCGCCCGGGACCGTTATCACGGGTATGTCTCCGACCATTTCCAGTCTGGCGTATGGGCAAGCGAGCAGCTATCAGAGTGTGGCGCCTGCATCGAATGAAGTCATCATTACGACGGCAGGAAACCAGACCCGGCTCATTGATCAGACCTACACTCTTGCAGCCGGCCAGATTCGCACGCTGGTGACTCGGGACGTGTTGAATGGGGGCGCGATGTCCGATACTCCGATCGAACTGAGCGATCTCAATTAATCCTGCCTCAAAGGCTGATCCAGCCCACCCGAATCAGCCACAGCGAGGTCACCGAGACCAGCAACCACAAGAGAACACCCTGCAACAACGGACGAGGGCCGACGCGCTTGAGGGTAGCGATGGAGATCCCGCTCCCAATCAAGAACAGGGTCACCGTCATGCCGACCCTGGCGGCTTTGGCGATCCCGGGATAGACCGGCGCTCCCGCATTCACGTAGGTATTGAGCACAGCCGCAAAACAAAAGAGCGCGATGAACCAGGGCCACTGGATTTTGGCTTTGGTGTGACGGGCCAGGGCGGTGCCCAGTGTCATGGGCACGATCCATAGGGCGCGCGCCAGTTTGACGGTGGTCCCCACGGCCAGGGCGCCGGATCCGTACTTGGCGGCCGCTCCGACTACGGAACTTGTGTCGTGAATGGCGAGCGCGGCCCACAGTCCGAACTGCGACTGGCTGAGATGGAAGGCGGCGCCGATGAGCGGGAAGATCAGCAACGCCACCGAATTCAGCACAAAAATTGTTCCCAGCGAGACTGCCATCTGTTCGCCGCTGGCGCCGGCGACCGGGCCCACGGCGGCAATGGCGCTGCCACCGCAGATAGCGGTCCCGGTGGAAATCAAGAAGGCGGGCTTGCGCTGTACTCTGAGCAGGGCGCCCAGGCCCATGCCGGCGGTCATGCTAAAGCCGATGCCGAGCAGCGTGTAGAGGAATCCGCTGCGTCCGGCGCGGACCACATCGTGCAGGTTCATGGCGAAACCCAGGCCGACCACGCTCGCCTGCAACAACCACCTGGAATATTTCCCTACGCTTTCGGGGAAGGGATGGGTAAACAGCAGTCCGAACACCAGCCCGATGGCCAAAGCCGTGGGCGGAGAAGCCCAGCCGCTCGCAGCAAACGCCAGCGCCAGCAGGAAAAACAATGTTGGGATCATGAAGGAGGCCGGGCCTCGAACGAGGCCCGGCGAGAATCTATGCGGCCACGCCCGTCTTGAACGATTGCACCGCCTTTTGCTCGTTTTCAAAAACTTCAAAAATAGTGACCAGCTTGGTCACTTGGAGCAGGTCGTCCACGCGCTGGGTGAGGCTGGCCAACTTCAAAGCGCCGCCGGCGTTGCGCGCGGTGGTGTAGAGCGAGACCAGCGTCCCCAGGCCGCCGGAATCAATGTAGTTCACGTCGCGCAGATTGAGCACGACCTTGGGGCTGTCGCCCAGCAACTTCTTGACGTTGTCCCGCAGACTGGCGGACTCTTCGCCAAATACGATGCGGCCGCTGCAGTCCACCACCAGCACGCCCTCGACGGTTCGCGTGCTCATTCGGAGTTGCATAAGTGCCTCCCTGTTCCGACCGGTAATAAACCCAGTGCAAAAGCCTACCGCGCCGGAACCCGCGGCGCAAGCAGCATTCTGCGCATTAGGCCTGAAATCCGGCGTTTTCCCCGACCGGCCGGCCTTTTCCCGAGACTGTATAATCAGAAATTCCTCATGAGCTACCAAGTCCTGGCGCGTAAGTACCGTCCGCAGAAATTCTCCGATGTCATCGGCCAGGACCACGTTACAAAGACCCTGAAAAACGCCATCGCGCAGGAACGGATTGCGCACGGGTACATTTTCAGCGGGCACCGCGGGATCGGGAAAACGACCGTGGCGCGCATCCTGGCCATGTCCATGAATTGCCGCTCGGCACAGAAACCGGTGCCCGAACCGTGCGGGGTGTGTGATTCCTGTACGGAGATCCGGGCTGGCAACTCCGTGGACGTCATCGAAATTGACGCCGCCACCAATCGCGGGATTGACGAGATCCGCGAACTGCGCGAGGCCGCGCGCTACCTGCCGGCCCGCGATCGCTACAAAATTTACATCCTCGACGAGGCGCACCAGATTACCGACGCGGCCTTCAACGCGCTGCTCAAAACGCTGGAGGAGCCGCCCTCACATGTCGTCTTCATGCTGGCCACGACGCAGCCGGAAGACATTCCGCAGACCATCCGGTCGCGTTGCCAGCACTTCAGTTTCCGGGCAGTAAAGTTTGAAGACATTCTGGGGCAACTGCGCGACCTCGCGCGCAAGGAAAACATCCCCGCCGATGAAGATGCCCTGGCGCTGCTGGCGGAGGCGGGCGATGGCTCCATCCGCGACGCGCTGTCAATTCTTGACCAGGCGATCGCTTCCACCGCGGATCACCTCACGCTGGATTCTGTCCGGCGGCTGATTGGGGCCGCTCCCGCCACAGCGCTGGAAGGCGTGATGCAAGCGGTGGCGCAAAGTTCGAGCGAAAAGATTCTGCTGCTGCTGGATGAACTGATCGCCGAAGGACACAGCCCCGCCCATTTCGCCCGCCAGTTGGTGCGGTTTTTGCGAAACATTACAGTAGCGAAAATTGCCGGAAAGGATTCGTCCTTGCTTCAGATCTCTGAGGATGAGCGGGCGCGTGCGGCGCGTGTGGCCGATCTGTTCAGCGAGGAAGACCTGGCCCGGCACCTTCAGATCATGTTGCGCACGCACGGGGAACTGGGTTACCGGCAAGACCAGCGATTTCATCTGGAACTGGGTCTGCTGAAGATGGCCCACGCGCAACGCCTGCTGCCGCTGGAGCAACTGTTGAGCGATGTGACCCCTGCCGCTTCGGGGACGGTCCGGACCTCGGGTAGACCGGTGCTGGCGCCGCCACCCGAAGTCCGGCGGACCGACGCGCAGGCGCCTTCGCGTTCCAGTTCCGTCTCGCCGTTCGCAGCTGACTCGGCGCGCAAGAACACACCCAAGCCTGAATTGGCCAGCGACATGGCGGCTACCGCGGCGCGGCCTGGAGGTGCGGGCGGCGCCGGCGGAACGGTGGTCATCATGGGATCGGCGGCGCCCGCGGTTTCGGAGATCGCCGCAGAGCCGCAGGCGGGGCCCAGAAGCGAGACCGGGGCAGACTCGCTGCGCGACGTCGTGCTGAATGCGCTGAGCAATCAGCCGATGCTGGTCTCCATGCTGGAAGCCGCGGAATGGAGCCTGGAGGGAAATTCGCTCGTGGCGAAGGTGGCGTTGTCGAGCACGATGATCGACATGTCGTTCACCGCTGACGCACGCCGCATCGC
>JACQDD010000159.1 GCA_016201265.1 Terriglobales bacterium
TCTGCTTGGTATAGTGATTTTGTTGTTCGCAGTCCTCCGGCAGGGCCACCGCGCGACAGCGCCCGCGCGACCCGATCAACGCTGGAACCTTCCCCCCATTCGACAGGAGATGTTTGTGCGCATTCTTACGCCAACTGAAAATCACCGTTTGAACGAATTGGTAGGCTTTCTGGGTGTGACCATCGCGATCCTGATGGCGCTCAGCCTGCTTTCGTACAATCCGCACGATGCTGCGCTGAACGTGGCTGCGCCGCTGCCGGGGGAAGGAATGCACCCGGCGCGCAACTGGATCGGCCCTGTAGGAGCGCATGGCGCAGATTTTCTGTTTCAGGTGCTGGGCTACGCGGCATTTCTGCTGCCGGTGAGCATCTTCGTGGTGGGCATGCGATGGTTCCGCAGCCAGGCGGTGACCTCGCCGATCGTGAAGCTCTCGGGCATGGCGCTGCTGATGGCTTCCCTCTCCGCGCTGCTGGCGTTGCTGGGATTGCCGGAAGTGCGCGGCACGGTGCCGGCCGGAGGCTTGCTGGGCGTGTTGCTCTCGCGCGCGCTGCTGGCGGGATTCAATCCGGTGGGCGCGCACGTTCTGGCGGTGTGCTTCTTTCTGACGGCGCTGTTTCTGACCACGCGTTTTTCGTTCAGCACTACGACAGAATGGCTGCGCGAAAAGGCCAGCCCGTTCGCCAAGGTGCAGGCGCGGTGGAAGGCGTGGCGCGAGGCGCACGAACAGAAGCGCTTGAAGAATCGCGTGACGCAAATCCAAATTGCCGGTCGGCCTCCGGCGCCGCCGCAGACCATCGCGCCGATTGAGTTGGGCGAGAAGCCCCGGAAAGAAAGGACAGAGCCGAAGATTGAGCTGACCCTGGTGAAATCGAAAGACGAGGGGCCCGCAGAGTTGGTGACCAGCGGCGCCACCGAGCCGAAAATTGCGCGGGGGAAAACGAACTACCGGCTGCCGTCGCCCGGGCTGTTGCGGATGGCCGAACGCGGGGAAAAGCTGCAGGAAGCGGAACTGAAAGAACGGGCGCATACCATCGAGCAGAAGTGCAAGGAATTTGATGTGATCGGGCACGTGACGCAGATCAATCCCGGGCCAGTGGTGACTACGTACGAGTTCAAGCCCGAGGCGGGGGTGAAGTACAGCCGCATCATCGGGCTTTCCGACGACCTGTGCCTGGCGCTGAAGGCAGAATCCATCCTGATGGAGCGCATCCCGGGAAAATCCACGGTGGGAATCGAAGTGCCCAACATGCACCGGGAAACGATTGTGCTGCGGGATGTGGTGGAATCGCCAGAGTTCGTGAATTCGACGTCGAAGCTGACGATGGCGCTGGGAAAGGATTTGGTGGGGCGCATTCGCGCGACGGAACTGGCGCAGATGCCGCACCTGCTGATTGCCGGGTCGACGGGTACGGGCAA
>JACQDD010000168.1 GCA_016201265.1 Terriglobales bacterium
ACTGCCGTTCCAAAAGACACACTACTTGGGTTGATCAGGTGAATGTTCAAGGCCCGAGCTCCTTTGTGACGCTGATTGCCCCGTGCAGCCGATAGACGACAGCGTCGCTGCCTGAAGATGCCAGCCTCCGCGTCATTTCATTGTTAGAAGGGTTCCAACACAGTTTCTGCGTATCTACTCCTTCGGAAAATTCTTGTCCGCTTTCACTTCCGCAATCTGCTTGGTGTGGCGATCGGAGTGCGCGGAGATCAGAAGAATCCACTGGTAGGCGTCCATCGGTCCCAAAAAGGGGTGCGGCGCGAAGTGGTCGCGCAGGTCGTCAGTGGTGGTCTTGACGTAATCCATCGTTGCTTTCCGCTCTTCTTCGAAAGCCTTGGTCAGCTCGTCGCGCGTGGCCCAGCGATTTGTCGGCTTCAGGAATTCCGGCGCCTGCGCTTTGTGGCTGCGGTCTTCGAGCGCTGTCACGACCGCCTCGTCTTTTCCTTTGACTTCCGCGCGTTTCTCGGGAGCCGCGGGAGTGGCCATGATCTGCTTTTGCACCATGCCCAGGAGCGTGGATTCGGCGATGGTGATGTGTTCGGCGACTTCGGCAACCGACCAACGGTCCGGAGCGGGCTTGAATTTCCATTGTTTCTCGGAAAGACCGGAGATGGACTGCACAAAGGCGTCGTGACCGGCTTGCAGGCTCTTAAGGAGCGACTCGCGCTCCTCGGCGGTGAGAGTGGCCGTCTGGGCGAGAGATGCCACGGCGGTGGCCAGCAAGATTGCTACTGCCGCCAGAACGAAACGTGCCTTGCAGTGCATGCAGTCCTCCGAATTGGGGGTAGCCTTGGCATTGTCGCTGAGCGCGCGGAAAACAGCAACCGCGGAGGTGCGTTTTGACGCGACGAAGTGAACGCCTCGATGGTGGCGGCGTGCGTAGAGTAGGGGTCCCTCGACTCCGCATCACCTCCGCTTCGCGGAGGCGATGCTCCGCTCAGGCATGACATTTGGGGGAGGGTTGTGTCAGTGTCTTTGCGTGTGTTCCCACTTTTGGTACAAATGTCAGCGAAATTTCCTGGAGAACATCATGTCAACAAAGCGAGTCGTCATTGCAGCTTTGGCTCTAGTATTTCTTGCCGCGCCCCTCTTTGGCCAAACCAGCGTTTCGGCCAAGCTCGCGCCCACTCCGCCCATGGGCTGGAACAGTTGGAACAAACTTGCCTGCAACGTCAGCGAAGGTGTGATCAAGCAGATGGCCGACGCCATGGTGGCGTCGGGCATGAAGGACGCCGGCTATCAATACGTGGTGATTGACGATTGCTGGCAGGTGAGCCGCGACGCGCATGGCGAGATCGTCGCCGATCCGCAGCGCTTTCCTTCGGGGATCAAGGCGTTGGCCGACTATGTGCACTCGCTCGGGCTGAAGTTTGGCATTTACTCCGATGCCGGATCGAAGACCTGCGAGGGCCGGCCGGGAGGCCTGGGACATGAGTATCAGGATGCGCTGCTGTATGCCGCGTGGGGAGTTGACTACCTGAAATATGACTGGTGCAACACGACCACGCAGGACGCGAAGGCGTCCTACGCGAACATCAGAGCCGCTCTGGATGCGGCGGGACGGCCGATCGTATTGAGTATCTGCGAGTGGGGAACGGCCAAGCCGTGGTTGTGGGGGAAAGAGGTTGGCGGCAACTTGTGGCGGACAACGGGCGACATCAAGGATCAGTGGGAAGGCAAGATCAAGTGGGATGACGGAAGTTGTTGCGGATATGGCGTAGTCAACATCCTGGATATGCAGGTTGGCCTGGAGTCGTTTGCGGGCCCCGGACACTGGAATGATCCGGACATGCTGGAAGTCGGGAATGGCGGCATGACTGACCTTGAGTATCGTTCGCACTTCAGCCTGTGGGCGATCCTGGCGGCGCCGCTGATGGCAGGCAACGATTTGCGGAGCATGCGGCCGGAGATTCGGGACATCCTGACTAACAAAGAAGTGATCGCGATCAATCAGGACTCGCTGGGCAGCCAGGGGAAGCGCGTGTCGAAAGATGGGGACCGGGAAGTGTGGGCCAAGCAGCTGAAGGACGGAAGCCGCGCGGTAATCTTCCTTAACCGCGGCCCTGCCGAGCAGAGCATGATCGTGACCTGGGAAGAGATCGGATATCCCGAGCACTTGAGCGCGACGGTTCGCGACTTGTGGCAGCACAAAGATCTTGCGAAAACTACCGGCACGTTCGGGGCGACGGTGCCATCGCATGGGGTTGTGATGGTGACGGCGAGGCCGTAGCGGCGGGTGCTGTTGCGGGAATCTAGAACCAGTCGCTGCGGTAGGCGACCCACCAGGAAACGTAGGCGATGGGGATGGTGGCGATGAGCGCCCACCAGAGCGGCAGGACGACATCGGCGAGCAGGCCGAGGACGATGAAGATCGTCCAGAAGATTTTGCGCTCCATGCTGTGGATTGTAGCTGCAATTCAGTCCGCCGGATGTCGTCGTGAGGCTCAGGCGTTGGCGCGCAGCTCTTCCATGACGCTCTGAATCAGTTCTTTCGCATCGGCGAGATTCTTCATCACCATTTGAATATCCATGACAGGTTTGCCGGGCCAGCGCTGGCTTTGGCAGTAGACGCCGTGCTGTCCGATGAGGGCCATGGCGTCGGTGACCAGGTCCATGGTGACGGCGAGGCGTCCGCGGGGAACGCCCATGCGGGTCTCGAAGTGTTCCAATTCGTCTTGTCGTTCGTCGAAGACGGCCATGGAGAGATTGTATAATCCAACGATTGGCATTTAGCACTTAGCATTTGACTTGGAGCCAGACCCAGCCGGTAGTTTCCAGAAGATGCCCGGCGCGAAAGGCTTCTGGGCCAAGTGCTAAATGCCAAATGCCAAGTGCTTTCCCAGGAGGAATCATGAAGAAGTTTGCTCTTCTCACGTCGTTGCTGTTCGTCATCAGCGTTTGTGCTTCTGCACAAATGAGCATGTCGCAGGACAAGTCGAAGCGGCCCAGTCCGCCGGCCAGCGCGGAGTGCAAGTTCTCCGACGGCAACACCGTAACCATTGATTATTCCAGCCCGCGCATGAAGGGCCGGAAAATCTTCGGCGAACTGGTTCCTTTCGGAAAGGTTTGGCGGACCGGCGCGAATGAGGCTACGACTTTTGTTGCCGGTGCTGACGTAACCGTTGGCGGGCAGAATGTTCCCGCCGGAAGCTACACCATCTTCACCATCCCCGAAGCCGACAAGTGGACGCTGGTGATCAGCAAGAAGACGGGGGAGTCGGGCATGGACTATCCGGGCCCAGGCGAGGATCTGGGACGCGTGGCGATGAGCGTTTCCAAGACTGCCGCGCCGGTGGAGAACTTCGCGATCGCTTTCGACCAGGCGGACGGCAAGTGCACGCTGCACATGGACTGGGAAAATACTCGGGCCAGCGTAGAGGTCGCGAAGAAATAAGGCGATCTCAGGCGAAGAGCTGATTGCGTCCCGAGAGCGAGGGCAAGGTGCCCTCGCTACAGCCGGCAAGGCGGCCGGCGCTACGCCTGTGCGTCACCGACAATCCACAGAATTCAGAGCTACAATCATCATTGGATTCGAGCGGGAGGCCCCCATGCCCGTGTACGACTACGTCTGCAACCATTGCCACAAAACCTTTGAACTGGTCCTCACCCTGAAAGAGCACGAAAGGGAGATCAAATGCCCGAAGTGCGGCAGCAAGAATGTTGAGCAGGAGGCGACCACCTTCTTTGCCGTGACCGGCAAGAAAAGCTAGAGCGGATTCAGGCCAGCGCTGGCGCCAGCGTGCGAGTTGGGTGCATCGGGCTTACTCTGCCTGCAGGTCGCGAACGGCTTGCTGCGCGCGGTCGAGATCTGGTGAGACGCGTTGCGCGGCGACGAACGCAGCCTGCGCTGCGGCAGGCTGGCCCCTCTGCTGCAGCGCCTGGGCGAGGAGCAGGTAGGCAACATCGCTCGGTTCGAGCTCGACGGCTCGGGAGTAGTTCGTCACGGCATCGTTGAACTCTGCGGTTTTCTGAGCCAGCAGGCCGAGGCCGACGAAGGCGCGTGCCGCCTCCGGGTTCAGGCGAAGGGCGGCCTCGTAGCTTTCCCTGGCGCGCGCGTAATCTTTGAGGTAGCGGTAGTCCGTCCCGAGGTTAACGAGCGCGTAGGCCCGCAGGCCCTTGTCGGAAGTCAGGCGGAGTACGGCCTGATCTTCCTGTAGCGCAGGGACGTAGTTCTTCCGGCGGCGCTCACAAGTTCCGAGGTTGAGGTGGGCGGCGGGGTCGTTCGGGCGGATCTGTACGGCAGCGCGAAAGTGGACGGCCGCTTCCTCGGTGCGCTGCTGGTTGAGCATGGTTTCGCCCAGGTTCACGTGGGCGATGAAGTTATCATCCGTGACCGCGACGGCGTGGGTCCACAACCGTTCGCTGTCATGCCAGAAGCCGACCTGGCGGTAGGTGAGTCCACCGCAGGCAACGAGTGCGAGCGCGGCGGCGCAGGCTAGAGCGCCTACGCGAGTCTTGCGGTTGCCGGCCCAGCCGGCGAGTCCCCAGCAAAGCATCAGAAGCAGGCCAATCATGGGCACGTACATGTAACGGTCTGCGGTCGCCTGCTGCCCCACCTGGACGAGGCCGATCATGGGGACGAGCGCTCCGAGATACCAGAGCCAGCCGACAGCGAGGTAGCGCTTCTGCCGGAAAGCGATGACCAGCGCGGTCACAGCGAGCACGAAGAGAGCGGCGACCGCGATTTGCCACGCGCGCAGAGAGTCTCCCGGGTGGGGATACATCGGAGCCAGGCGGAGCGGCCAGAGCAGTCTTCCGACGTAGTCAAAGTACGCGCCGGCCGCGTTCTCAATGCGCACGGGGAGGGGATATTCGATGGCGGAACGAACGGCTCCGCCGGCACGTTGCGCTGCGAGGGTGAGAACAGCACTCGCGGCGGAAAGCGCAAGCAGAGGAATCTTTTCGAGGAGGAGCCAGCCGAGGGTGCGGGTGCGGCCCGGATCAGAGTCCGCTTGCGCAGAGCCGAGTTCCAGGCGGCGCAGGGGCCAGTAGTCCCAGAGCAGGAGCAAGAAAGGGAGCGTGATGACCTGCGGCTTGGCCATGAGTCCGCAGGCGAACCAGAAAGTCACGACGGCGTATCCCGCAATCGCAGGCTTTTTTGCATAGCGCTGGTAGGCCCACAGCGCGAGCAGGAGGAAGAGCATGCTGAGCACGTTCTTGCGCTCGGCGACCCAGGCCACCGACTCCACGTTGAGCGGATGCACGCCAAAGATTGCGGCGGCGGTCAGCGATGGCCAAGGGCGCCCGGTTGCGTCCACCAATAACAGGAACAGGAGCACGACACAGGCGCAGTGCAGCAGGACATTAGTGTAGTGATGGCCGGCGGGGTTCAGTTTGAAAAGTTGATAGTCGAGGGCATGGGAGATCCAGGTCAGCGGATGCCAGTTGGCGGCGTCGAAGGTAGTGAAGGCCCAGCGGATTGTGCTCCAGCGCAGTCCCGATTGGACGTGCCGGTTGGCGGTGACATAAACGTCGTCGTCGTAGTTCACGAAGCCGTTCTGGTTGACGGCATTGTAAAGCGCCAGCGTGCAGGTGACGAGAAGCAAACACAAGATGAGATTGCGCTTCGGGCTCGAAGCGAATAATGCGGCGGTCGGGCTGTCCTGGGATGCCATCTGGATCGGATGAGGGGATACCTCGAACATTTAAGCACAGGCCGAGTCAGGCCACTGATAACTGGGCGGTTGCGCCGGGTTACCGTGGTGCGGGGCTGTTCTCCAAGATTGTGAGGGCGAAGCGCCTTGCGCGTGATTGCCGTCACTGCGCGGAAAAGCCGGTCTCAGGTGTTAGGTCTCAGGTCTCAGGAAAAACCTGCTGGACTGAACCGTTCGGCTGAGACCTGACACCTGACACCTGAGACCTCGCTCCAGCCGAGCTATACTGAAAGCGATGCGGCAGATGCTGCGCTTTCTCTGGAATTCCACCCGCGGCCACCGGCTTGCGCCGTGGCGCAGCCCCTATCTTCTGTGGCGCATCGAGACCTACACCGGCGTCAAGATGACCCAGATCGGGTTCCTGGAGTTCTGGGAATTCCTGTGGACCGAGCGTCACAACCTGTGGCGCTTCCTGAAGTGGACGGCGGAGATGGATCATTACGTCCATCCGAAGGCGAAGAGTCTTTGAAACTCATCTCGCAAGTGAGCCACCAGGAACGTGAATTGGGGATTCTGCGCCAATCATTCGGTGGCAAAGCATTTCTCCGATAAGCCGACGACACAACCAGGTGGCCGCGATAGCTTCCGAATGGGCGGCAATTCATCCAGAACCCTCACTGTCGCCTCTCGGAAACCTATTTCTGGGGCGCAAGAGATCTTCAACTCGCCTTCAAAACGCACCTAAGCAACGGGAAAAGCTAGGCCTTGGCGGGTCGTGGCGGACAACTCTTCAGTCCGGATGACGGACAGGGCTTCAACCGGGCACTCACGAGCGCAATCGGAGCAGCCATCACATAATTCGGGGTGCGCCAAATACGGAAAACTCGTTGTCTGTTCGGGATCAATGTCTGGACTGTTTTGGGAGTGCAGGCGCGTGTATGTCAGAGCGTTGCCCTCGATAGTCCCGCTCTTCCATATGCGCATGTCGAGGGCGCCTGGAGTGCACACGTCGCTGCAAATACCGCAAGAAATGCAGCTCTTGGCCTCCAGCTTAAGGGTGAACATGATTCTGAACCCCGGCTTCGACCGGCACGGCACGAGCAAGCCGTTGTTCCTTTCTCTTGGAAGCAGATTCAGCCACGAGTTGGAACCCCCTGACGCAAGCGAAAAGTAAGATCACCAGCATCATGCCCATACTGATGTAGAAGCTGGCGGTGGACAGCTGCGGATTCAGGTTCGAGCGCCAGGACAACATGGTTTGCCAGAACCCGGTCTTGGCGGCCGCGTATTCCTCCCCTGGCGCCTCCATGATGAAAACGTAGCCGATGGTATTCAGCATCGCGCCTGCGAGCACCAAGGAGGTGCTGGCTCGATAAGAGCGGGTCAAGTCCTCACTGTTGCTGAAGACTTTGAACAGTAGCGCGGTAGCCAGAGCTACTGTACCGAAGGGGACAAACGGCAGGCCGATCTTGATGTCTGCCATCAGGTCCAGATTGAGGTGCCAGAAGCCAAACAACACCGCGAAAAACAGCGTTCCGTCACGCAGGACTACATAGGCGAGCCACCACAGATCGGCAGCCACCCGCAAGGTGAGGCGACCCAGGATGCGCTCAAAGTAGGGACGCCCAAGATGCAGAAGCAGAGAGATGATGGACAGAAGGATCCCAACGTCGCAGATGGTCTGTGCTGTCCAGATTTCAAGAGCCTTGGCATTTGTCATAGCTGTCGTCCTGTGTCGCACCAACTACCGTTTACGCGGCCTCGCGTGCTGTTCTTCTTCGAACAATTCTCCAAACAGTTCGCGTACTCTCAGCTTGGCGGTCGCGAGTGCCTTCCGCCCCGAAGCGGTTGCGCGATAGACGCGGCGAATACGTCCTTGCTGTGTAGATTCGGAAGACCGGAGCAAGCTCTTGGCTTCCATGCTGTGCAGCAGCGGGTACAAGGTTCCGGGACTGAGTTTGTAGCCATGCCGTCGCAGTTCCTCGATCATGCCGAGACCAAAAATCGGCTCCTGACAAGCGTGGTGGAGAATGTGCAGGCGGATTAATCCCGAGTACAGTTGCTGATCGTGGCTGGAATTGAAGTCAGGACGCTTCACGGGCTATATCGGAGCTCGATAACGGAACTCGATTTATAATAATTCCTGCACACGTTACCCCGCTGTGATCTTGGTCACGTATCGATGTGAGAACGAGAGAACCCGAATTTCCTAAGCCAGGCATCGGCGCGGAAATGCCTGTACACACAAGCCCTAGACGGCTCCTGCCGAAAGCTCGGCATTCGTTGTCGGCCTCCGATATCGATGTCTAATCTCACTTAGCACCGTGACGCTGGTCACATACCAGCGGCTCACCATTCCAGATAATCGGCCAAGTTTCCAAAACTACGAGTGCTGGCGGGTTGGTCGGTCGCACCGACGCTGCATCCGTGGAAAAGCATATTGAGGAGCCGTTCATGGACGCTTTCCGTAAAACACGGATGGGCCTCGGGGTTCCGGCGATAGTACTCACCCTATTGATTCTCGTGTCTTCAATGCAGGCGCAAAGTGCCGTGCCGAGGCAATCTTCAGTCGCGGCGCAGTGTGCAACCTGTCACGAAGACGTGGTAAAGCAGTATGGGACCACGAGGCACGGCAAGGCCGACCAGTTCGGCGCGGCGGGTTACCAAAGCTGTGCTTCGTGCCACGGTGATGTTACCGCTCACACGGAATCAGGCGATCCCACTAAGATTTTCAACCCTCGCAAGACGGGCCTTGCTGAGTCTTCGGCGAAGTGCCTTACTTGCCACGAAACCCAACACAACCGGGCCTTCTGGCAGGGCAGCACTCACGAGCTGTCCAACGTGGGCTGCCTCTCGTGCCACAGCGTCCACCACGCGAAATCCCCGGAAAAACTCCTCGCCCATAGCTCAGAGAACCAAACTTGCCTCAGCTGCCATACCGACCAGCGCAAGGCACAGACTCAGCGCTCGACGCACCTCTTCCGCGATGAGCTGCACCGCGCAACCATGCAGTGCAGCGATTGCCACAATCCGCATGGCTCACAGACGGAAAAGATGCTCCGCGCCAACTCGGTCAACGACACCTGTTACGCCTGCCACACGGAGAAGCGGGGGCCATTTCTTTGGCAGCACTCACCCGTGCAGGAAAACTGCCTGAACTGCCATTCACCCCACGGTTCGAACAACCAGAACCTGCTTTCGATGCGTGCTCCACAGCTATGCCAGAACTGTCACCTGCAGGGCAAACACCAGACCGTCTCTGGTTTTGCGAACTCCCCCTGGGTATTCAATCGCGCTTGTTTGAATTGCCACTCCAAAATCCATGGCTCGAATCATCCGTCGGGCCTGAAGCTACAGAGGTGATCGATGCGATGCCTACGACTCTTGACCACCGCTCTGCTCGGGCTTGTGCTCTTAACCCCGGCAGTCGTCGCGCAATCACAGGATGCCTCGAAGGACTCATCGAAGCTCCCAAACGCGCCATCTGCCCGCGTCGAGCCTGTTATCAAGTTCGATGTTGAGTTCGGCGCCGAAGCGCGGTTCTTTTCTTCGGGCGACCGCTGGACGAAGTTTGTACAGTACCGGGATATCCCGGAAAACTTCACTGTAAATAGTTTGCACTTTTCCATCGGAGGCGAAAACAGCCGTTGGTCCCTCGTCGGCTCGGCGCTGGATGCGGGTCAACTGGATCAGCGCTACCGCCTGGCGCTCGAGAAGTTCGGCCGCAGCCGCACCTCATTCCGCTATATCTCATGGCCGAATTACATCAGCCGGGGTGTTACTTCGCCCTACGCCGAAACAGTCCCTGGCGTATTCAGCATCCCCACCCCGATTCGCAGCGCGTTTGAGGCTGCACCGGACGATCCAACACGCATCGGCATCATCAATGATCTAGTTGCGAATACCCAGTTCAGCAGCTTGAAAACTCGCCGGCAGCGCTTCTCCTTCGATCAGGATTTTCATCTCACTGACCACTGGTTTGTAAACGTAAATGTCATGCACGAGCGCCGAACGGGTCATCGTCCAATCGGGCTCGGTGCCTACGCACGTACGGCCGGTCCCGTAGGTGCGGGCGCGACCTGGACGGTGTTCCAAGACGAACTGCCGGAACGGGTCGATTACCGCACGACGGATTTTCGAGCCAGCGTCGGCTACGAAAACAATCGCGGGATGATCCGCCTCGACTACACGGGATCGTGGTTTCGGAACGAAGTTGTTAACCTAATCTGGACAAACCCGTTCGAAGTTACGCCGAGGGAAGCTACTAGCGGTGGCACTCGTTGGCGGTTCGCCACGGACCAGCTTTACACCAATCCAGACAATCACGCGAACACCATCAGTGTTACGGGCCGCCTCAAACTGCCGGCGGAGAGCTTCTTCTCCGCTCTTCTGGCGTATAGCATGCGACGTCAGAACGCCCCGTTTGATCCCTACACTCTGAATACAGCCGTGGTGACGGGCGTGCCGCCAGGTGTTGTACCCACCGACGCCTCTACCCTGCCCCAACGCAGTCTTAACGGGGAAGTCAATACCACCACCGGTGATGCAGTTCTCGGCACACGCCACTGGAAGACGGTTCTGCTCACTGCACATTACCGGGCTTTCAATCTCAACAACGAAGACGTCGTGATCAACTTCCCCGGCGTTGTTAACATGGGTTCCTTCTGGGTGTCGAGTATTGATGGCGCTCCCGTGACTGCCTTCCAGGCACCTAGTTCCTACCTGCGTCAGCAAGCGTCCATCGAGGCTGTCTGGCGGCCGACGAAGCGATTCCAGTGGCGAGTCGCTCCGACTTGGGAAGCGTGGAATCGTTCCTTCCGTCAGGTGGCACGTCTGAATGAATGGGGCTTTGAAACCGGGTTCATTGCCGAACCAGCGAAGTGGGTTAACGCGAGGTTGAATTATCGCTATGGCGACCGCATTCCTGAAAGCACCTACATTCCGGCACAAAATGAGTTCGCAAACCTACGCGTATTCGATCAGGATCACCGCATCACCAACAATCCGTCGCTCATTCTGAATTTTGGCGGCAAAGGCCCTTGGCTCGTTTCGGCAACTTACAGCTATCTGAGCCAGGCGCATGACCAGAACCTCTTTGGCCTGAGCAAGTATCTGCGCGGCGCCGCTGGGGTAGACGTCAACTATGCTCCCGATGACCGTTGGGGCGTGGTGGCTTACTACAACCATGAGCGCATCGGGTATCACTACCGCTCGATCGCCAAGGAGAATGACCCGTTTGCTTTTGATCCCAGTGACGAATGGGACCGCAACACTTCAGATAAGGTGGACAGCTTTGGCGTAGGCTTCAACGCGCTCAGCAGAGACCAGAAATGGCAGTTCAGCACGAACTACGACTTCTCTTTGGCGAACCAGAGGATTACTACAACGAACCCGTTGGATCCGCTATTCCCGATAGACGCTACGGGCCACCCATTTCCAGACGTCAAGAGCAACTTCCACGAAGTATCTGTCGACACGTCATATGCGTTCCGGCCGAATTGGAAAGCGGGTGCTCGTTACACGTTCTCACCCTACAGGCTGGAAGACTTTGCCACGGACAACTTGACACCGTATATGCCGGTTCAGAGCGCAACTGGGGATCCCGGAACTGTCGACACCCAAACTAATGCCGTTCGCTTCCTGGTGTTGAATTCCCGTTACGCTTCAGCGGATTCCCACATGATGGGCGTGTATATCCGGTATTCGTTCTAATACCGCTGCTGGCAACCGGGGGCCTGGCGGGCGCTGCCGGTCTGTCGGTGACGAGCGACTCAGTCGCACGACTGATAGCACTAGGACGCTTGCCGCCGATTGCGGGCTTGGTGCCGGAGCCTCAGCGGCCCTCCATCACGACATTGACTTCGCTGCCTTTGCCGGCGCCCAGGAGTTGGAAGGCGGAACCGCGGTTGGCGGCGATTTCCAGAAAACCCATACTTCCCAGGATGCCGAAGACTTCGCCAGGAGTGCCTTCGGCGTAGTTCGTGCACATGCAAGTCGCCTGGCCTTTGCTTCCCACCGTGATTTTGAACGCGGGTGGTTTGGGCTCGAACAGCGTGGGCAGGTCCTGCGGAGTGATGTTGGTGATGAGGTTGCCGAAGCGGTCTACTTTCAAGACCACGCCGCGCAGCGTGTGCTCGTCAATCGGCTTGGGACGGGGCGCGGCGAAACGGACGTAGTCGTTGATCTCGTCGCCGAAGCGCGTGGGATCGACACCCTTGGCCAGGTAGGCGGCGATGGGCGAGAAGATATCGCGGGCGTGGAAGGTGTTGCTGCGAGGCTGTAGAAAATAGTGCTCGGCGGTGACATGCCGCACGGAGAGCCGTTCTTCGCGATCATAAATCAGCGAGAGGACGCCGTTATCGGGGGCCACAAACTGGTGGCGGTCGCCGGTGAGCATGATGGGACGGCGTGCCGAGCCAACTCCCGGATCGACAATCACCATGTGCACCGTGCCGGCGGGGAAGTAGGAGTAGGCCTGCGAGATGGTGAGGGCGCCATCGAGGACGTCGAAAGGCTGAACCGAGTGGTTGATGTCCACGATCTGCGCGTCGGGCGCCAGGTCGAGGATGACGCCTTTCATGGCGCCGACGAAGTGATCGTTGAGTCCGAAATCGGTGGTCAGAGTGATGATCGAAGTGCGCGCCAATCTGGTGCCTCGTCGAAGTGGAGTGCGGGGGCCGACGAAAGTATCCAGCGGGGCGGCGGACACGTCAAGACATATGGGATAGACAATTGTTGATTGTTGATTTTTGATTGTTGACATTGTTGATTGAAAACCAGAGAGAGCGCGCGAGGTTGGGGTGGGTTCCAATCAACAATCAACAATCAAAAATCAAAAATCAACAATTGCTATTCGTAGCGCAGCGCCTCAATAGGATTCATGCGGGAGGCTTTCAGGGCGGGGAAGAAGCCGGACACGATCCCGATCATCGAAAGCAGAACGAACGAGATCGTCACGACCACGGACGAAATCTGGAGAAAGATGTCGCCTTCGTGATTGGCGGTCTTGTAGAACTCGCTGTAGAGCGGCATGGGGGGAATGGCCCAGGCAAGGAACAGGGCGACCAGGATGCCGAAAACCCCTCCGAAGAACGTCAGCACCAGGGCTTCCACCAGGAACTGCACGAGGATATGGCGGGGGCGCGCGCCGATGGCTTTGCGCAAGCCGATTTCGCGGGTGCGTTCGGTCACCGACACCAGCATGATGTTCATGACCCCGATGCCGCCGACGGCGAGCGTGACCACGCCGATCAGGCCCAGCACCGCCTGGAGTCCGAGTGAGAAGGCGGTGACCATTTGTTTGCTGTCCACCGTGTCCCACTCGGGAGTCGCTTTTTCGTCTTTGGGATCGAAGTGATGCCGGCGGGCGACGACCTCGCGCACCGCGGCCAGCGCCTTCTTGTTCAATTCGGCAGCCTGGGGCTGAAAGATGATCATGTCCGGATCTTTAATGTTCTTCAGATCGCGGAAGAGCGGAAACGGGACAAAGCCGTTCTCGTTGTCAGGCCCTTGATACATCGAGTCCTGGATTTTGTTCTTCATCACGCCGATGACTTCAAAGTCCAGTCCGCCGATGCTGACGCTCTGCCCGACGGCGGGCGCGCCCTGGAACGCTTTCTTCGCGGCGTTGTACCCGAGGATCACCACGCGGTGATGCTCCAGGAAATCGGTCTCGTTGAAATAGCGTCCGGTTTCGATGTCGAGCTTGCGCATCTGGCCGTAGGGCAGTTCCACGCCACGTGTGTTCATGGAAACGACGCGCGTGCCCACCTTGTAGCCGAAATCGCGGTCCACTTCGGCGCTGACGGCGCGCACCAGGGGGACTTCGTCGCGGATGGCTTCAATGTCCGCGTATTCATACTCGACTTTCTTGCCGGCGCGCTGGCCTCCGGCCTGCAGGCTGGTTTGCCCGGGCCAGAGGACAATCACGTTGTTGCCCATGTTCATGAAGGCGTGGAGCACGCTGCCCCCGAGGCCCTGGCCGTAGGCCAGCAGCAGCACGACTGAGGCCAATCCCCAGACGATGCCGAGCATGGTCAGCACCGACCGCAGACGATTGCGGTTCAGCGCGTACCATCCTTGCGTGATGAGTTCCTTCAGCAGCATAAGAGCAGCTCGCAGGTTGCAGGTTGCAGGCGGCAGGTCCGGTGTCAGGTCTCAGGAAAGCCCTTCTCATTGATTGCGATTTTCCTGCCACCTGCCATCTGCGACCTGCGACCTGCGAGCTGCTAATCCAGCCGGATGTCGCCCGAACCGGTGTGGACGGAGATGGTGGGTCCGCCGTTGCGGACTTTGCCGACCACGCTCTTGCGTTCCTGCACGCGTCCCTGCATGGTCGTAGTTACGGGGTGATCCACCACTACCGTTCCGGAATTGGAGGAGACGTCCACGTCGAAAGCGGCATCCGACGGGACACGCAGGTCCACGTTGCCGGAGCCGGTGCGAATGCTCCAGAGGCTCTTGGGCTTGCCGTTGCCGCGAATGTCGCCGCTGCCGGCCTCGGCGCGGAAGCCGCCATTGACGCCGCTCACCGTGATGTTGCCGGAGCCGGTACGGATGTCCACGTCACCCTCACCCACTTCCTCGATTTCGATATCGCCGCTGCCGGCCTTGACGCGGGCCGGGCCAGAAAGTTGCCGGCCGCGCACATTTCCCGAGCCGGTCTGGAAACGCAGATCGCCGGTCAGACGCGAGAGCTGCATGTCACCCGACCCGGCCTCCAGATCGACGTTACCCTTCAGGCCTTCGACCGACTGGTTGCCACTGCCGCTGTGGGTGCGAACCGAGGTGTTTTCGGGAACTGTGATTTCGTAGTCCACCGAGACATTCCGCAGATTGACGTAATCCACGCGAATGCTGTTGCCGTTCTGGCGGAGCGGAGGATTTTTCTGAAGCTCCTGCACATCCGCCTGGCGGCTGCCCTCGAACCAGGAACTACCCACGTGGATTTTGCCGTGAATCGAAACCGTCCCGGAAGAGCCCGCGCGGATGGTGATGTCTCCGGAGCGGGTGAGGACCTCGAGATCAACCGGTCCGTTGATCTGGAACGAGCGGTCGAAGGTTCCCGCGACCGAAGCGAAGCCAGCCAGCGAGCTGGCCAGCACGAAAACCAGCACACGAACTGCGCGATAGTGAATCGTGAGGTTATTCATAACGAAGCGACTCCACAGGTGTCATTTCGGCTGCCCGCTGTGCCGGGTACATTCCGGCAGTCAGCGTGATCAGCGAAAGAGTGAGTACCGAAGCTACTACAGAAATTGCGGAAACGATGGGGTGGGGGACGAAGTCCGGCAAAGGCACCAGGGCTGCGAGAACACAGACGCCGATCCCGAAAGCAAGTCCGAGACTGCCACTGACTACGGTGAGCAAGGCGGATTCTGCGAAAAATTGGCGCAGAATGTCGCCGCGCGTTGCCCCGACTGTCTTGCGTACGCCGATTTCCCGCGTGCGCTCGGTCACCGAGACCAGCATGATGTTCATCACGCCGATCCCGCCCAGGCAGAGCGTGACGATGGCCACGCAACCGAAGAAGAGAGTGACGAAGTCGAAGATGCGGGCCAGGATTTTGGCGCCATCCATGGTGTCCCAGATGAAGAGGGCGTCTTTATCGGTGGTTTCGAAGTGATGTACGCGGCCGAGCGTGCGGCGGACCTGGAGAACGGCGTCGTCGTGTGTCTCGGGATCGCCGACCTGGAACACGATGTCGTCAAGATAGCACTTAACGATGCCGGGTTTTTGCTTAGGAGGGAAGTCGCGTGCCACTGCCGAGTACGGCGCGAACAGGTAGTCGTTATCGGGGCCGCTGTAGTTGGAGTTCTGCTTCTTTTTTTCAAGAACGCCGACCACGGCGTAGGGTACGCCTTTGATGGAAACCATGGAGCCGACTGCCGGTTGTCCGGGGAACAGCTGCTGCTGCGCCGCCGAGCCGAGGACCACGACGCGGCGCGCCTCTTTTTCATCTTCGTCGGTGAGCAGACGTCCTGAATCCAGCTTCAGCGAGCGGAAGTCCTGATACGCGGGCCACATTCCGACCACCCCGCGATTGGCCGAGTTGAAAGCGCTGACTTCGGGAACCTGGCGCCGCAGTTCAGGGCTGACATTCTTGACCAGGTAGCATTCGTCGCGGATGAGGCGAGCGTCGTCAATGGTGAGAGTGATTTCACGGCCGGCAGCGAGTCCGCCAGCCTGAGCACTGGTGCGGCCGCCCCAGACAATCACCAAGTCTTTACCGAGGGTCTCCATGTGCTTCTTCTGATCCACTGTGAAGCCGCGCCCCAGGCCCACCAGCAGGATCACGGAAGCGATGCCCCAGACGATCCCAAACATAGTGAGGAAGGTACGCATCTTGTGCGCCTTGAAGGTAGCGAAAGCCTGGCGGAAGATTTCGGAGAAGGTCATGGCCTAGTTTGCGGCTGGCAGGGGGCAGGTTGCAGGATCTCAGATCGAAAGAACAACTGTGCGGTTTCCCTGCTACCTGCAGCCTGTCATCTGCGACCTCTTTATTGCAGCACCACCTGATCGCCTTCCTTCAGGCCACCCAGGAGTTCGGTTTTGGCGCCGTTCGAGATGCCGATGTTGACGGCAACTTTCTTTTTGCCTTCCTTGCCCTTGGGATCAGGAA
The DNA here is from genome assembly GCA_016201265.1 of Terriglobales bacterium. Classification (GTDB taxonomy): domain Bacteria; phylum Acidobacteriota; class Terriglobia; order Terriglobales; family Acidobacteriaceae; genus Acidiflorens. The sequence goes on from JACQDD010000168.1 coordinate 16,255, forward strand.
CCTCGACCGACGCCTTCTTGTCCTTGTCGTAAATGATCGAGCCTTCCGGGATCTGGAGCACGGCCTTGTGCTCTTCCAGAATGATCTCGGCGTTGGCGGTCATGTTGGCCTTGAGCACGCCCTCGGGGTTGTTGATCGAGACCCGCACCTCGAAGGTGGTGACGTTATCTTTCTCGACGCCCATGGGAGAGATCTTGTTCACCTTGCCGGTGAAGGTCTTGTCTTTGTAGGACTCAACCTTGATGCGGGCCGGCTGTCCCATGTAGACCTTGCCGATGTCGCTCTCGTCCACCTTGCCCTTGACGTAGACTTCGATGGTGTCGCACAGCGTCATGACCAGCGTGGCGGAGGACCCGAGTACCAGGATGGAGCTGACCGCGTCGCCGACTTCCACGTCGCGGGAGAGAACGATCCCGTCAATCGGCGAAGTGATGGTGGTGTAGCCGAGCTGTTCGTCCAACTGCTTCAGGTTGGCGCGGTCTTGCGCTACCTGCGCCTGGGACTGACCGACCTTGGCCTGCAAAACCTGCAACTGCGCTTTGGAGACATTCTGCTTGTTCAGCGACATCTCGTAATTTTTCTGAGCCTCGTCGAGCGCGGAGACGGACACGACGCCTTCTTTGGCCATGCCCTGGGCACGGTCGTAGGCACGCTTCAGCAGCGGGACATCGGGACCTTCGGCGTCCACCTTGGCGCGCTCCAGGTCGGCGCGGGTGGCATTCATGCTGGCGGTTGAGGCTTCCAGTTGCGCCCGCGCCTGGTCCACCCGGGCCAGGATCTCTTCCTTGTCGAGTTCGGCCAGGAGCTGGCC
>JACQDD010000169.1 GCA_016201265.1 Terriglobales bacterium
CTGCTCCAGGGTGAGGCCGTCCAGGCCATCGCCGACAACCCCCGCGTCGTCCAGAGCGCCACCATGACCGCCACGCGAGCCAACGCCGGCCGCCGCGAGATGTTGAGCCTACAGTTGAGCCCAGGAACGCTGACGAGCTGAACTCTCATGCGAATCACGAAGGGAATTCTGGCATTCATCCTGTTGCCTGCTCTGGCGTTAGCCGGCACCCGGATTCAGGACACCGTCAAGTACCCGGACGGAACGCTGGCCAGCGGGAGAGCCGAAGTCACTCTCTTTACGCCATTCTTCACTCCTGGAAATGAACCGATCGGAGCCAGCAAGCAGACCGTGACCATCACCAACGGCGTCGTTGACATCACGCTCGAACCGAACGATACAGCCACGCCATCTGGGATCTCCTACGCGGTTCGCTTCTTCCTCACGCGCGGCACCTATCTACAGTACTGGGTGGTGCCGACTTCGGCCACGCCGCTCAAGATCAAGGACGTGGCGGTCTCGACCATCCCCACGCCGGCGCTGACGATCGCACTCTCGCAACTGAGCGGCCTAGGTGCTATCAAGGGCGATCTCATTGGCTTCGGTACCGCCTGGAGCCGATTGCCGGTGGGCGGTAATGGCCAGGTGTTGACTGTGGATTCCACTCAGCCGCTTGGCTTGAAGTGGTCGTCCCCGGCTGGTGGCGGCATTCTGTCGCTGAACGGCCTCAACTCGAGCAGCCAGTCCTTTGCGAACGATACCAACGTCACCATCTCCAGCTCCGGCAGCACACATACCCTGGGATGGACCGGAACCCTGGCGAAAAGCCGCCAGCATTTGCAGACCGCGTATAAAGATGATGGGAATGTCTTCCTACAACCTCAGACAATCCAGGCAAGCACGACCGATCTCTTGGCGCTCACGAACACCGGATCAAACGACTGGATTACGCTCTTCGGCAACAAGAGCCGGTTCAAGGTGTGGAACAGCGCAGCCAATGACCTTGCCGAATTACAAGCCAAGACGTTCTTCGGCTCCGGCGTGGGCCTCGACCCGGCCACGGTGCCCACGTCGGCTCTGGTGGATGGAGCGAATCTGCCCAGCACCGGCGAAAAAGCGGCGCTGGCCGGAAC
>JACQDD010000170.1 GCA_016201265.1 Terriglobales bacterium
GAAGCGATTGCTATAGTCGGAGAGTCCCCTTTGGACGCGGGTTCGAGTCGACGTTCCGGCAAGCTGGGATTGTCCTAGGGTCGTCCGCCAGGGCGGCCTCAACACAACCTAAAGACCACGCCAGCAGTCCGCTACACCACGTCCCGCATCCGCCGCGCACGTACGCGTGCCAGGCACACCAGAGAGGCTATGACCTTGTTTGACGACAGCACTGCTCACAATCTCGAACCCATGACAAACGCTACCGAAACCCTGACCAGCGGCCCCGCCGTAGTGGAAAACCCGGAGCCACAACCCGAATCCGTGTCACAACCAGAATCCGCGCCCCAACCCGACTCGGCCGAGCTGCAAGCTTCCGCCCCTGAGACACCGGTCGCGGCTGCCAGCGATGATTTCGCCGCCGCCCTGGAAAACTTCACCACCGAAACCGAGGAGGCGGTCGGCGAAGATCACGTGATCCACGGCACCGTGATCAAGCTGACGCTCACGCACGTGGTGGTGGACATCGGCGCGAAGTCGGAAGGCATGCTGCCGCTCGCGGAAGTCCTCGATCACGAGGGCAAAGCCAAGCTCCAGGCCGGCGACCCGATCGACGTCCTGCGCGAAAAGGGACAAACGGAAGAGGGTTACATCAACCTCTCCCACCAGAAGGCGCAACGGCTGCGGGCGTGGGACGAGATCGAGCGGGCGTACAACGAGAAAAAGCCGATCAAGGGCATCGTCGTGGACCGCATCAAGGGCGGGCTGACGGTCGATATCCAGGGCGCACGCGCTTTCCTGCCGGGCTCGCAGGTGGATCTGCGGCCGGTACGCAATCTGGATGGGATGAAGGGCCAGGCCCTGGAAGTGGCCGTAATCAAGCTGAACAAGAAGCGCGGCAACATCGTGGTCTCGCGCAAGCAGCTTCTGGAAGAAGAGCAGTCGGAAAAGCGCGGCAAGACGCTGGAGCACCTGGAAGAGAATGCGGTCCTGACCGGCGTAGTGAAGAACCTTACCGAGTACGGCGCCTTCGTGGACATGGGTGGAATTGACGGGCTGCTGCACATCACCGACATGTCGTGGGGACGCCTGACGCATCCTCGCGACCTAGTGAATGTGGGCGACCAGATCCAGGTCAAGATCCTCAAGTACGACAAAGACAAACAGCGCGTTTCGCTGGGCTTCAAGCAGCTCACGCCCGATCCCTGGCTGGATGCCGAGCACCGCTACCCGGTGGGGGCGCACGTCGCAGGACGCGTGATCAGCGTGACCGACTACGGCGCGTTCGTCGAGCTGGAACAGGGCATCGAAGGCCTGGTCCACGTGAGCGAAATGACCTGGTCGAAGCGGATGAAGCATCCGTCGAAGCTGGTGAATGTCGGCGACCAGGTGGATTGCGTGGTGCTGAGTGTGAATCCGACCGAACGGCGGATCTCGCTGGGCATGCGGCAACTGGCGTCGAACCCATGGGACACGTTGCACGACAAGTATCCGGTGGGCATGTCGGTCGAGGGCCGGGTGCGCAACCTGACCGAATTTGGCGCGTTCATTGAAATCGAAGATGGCATTGACGGCCTAGTACACGTCAGCAACCTGAGCTGGACCAAGCGCGTGAAACATCCTTCGGAAGTTCTGAAGAAGGGTGACCGCGTGAAAGCTGTGGTGCTGGCCATCGAGCCGGACAAGCGCCGCCTGTCGCTGGGTGTGAAACAACTGCAGCCAGACGTCTGGGACAGCTTCTTCGAGCACCATCGGGTTGGGGACATCATCCACGGCAAGGTGCTGCGCGTGGCAAACTTCGGCGCGTTTGTCGAGATCGCGGAGGGAGTTGAGGGCCTGTGCCACAACTCCGAGGCGGTGGATGGCAACGGGCAGCCGATGCACCTGGAGCCGGGCACTGAATTCGACTTCAAGATCATCAAGATGAATCAGGAGGAGAAGAAAGTCGGCCTGAGCATCAAGGCAGTGGGCGAGGAAGCGACGCGCCACGAAGTGGAGTCCTACAAACACCCGGCGTCTTCTTCTTCCACGAGTTCCACGATTGGCGAGCTGATTTCGTGGAAGCGGGCGGGCGGAGACAGCAACTAACTTCTTTTCCGCGGATGGACGCGGATTCACGCGGATTGATAAATAGGCAAGGCCGCCAGGAATGGCGGCCTTTGTTTTTGGATCGGATTGTGCGGCCTACGCGGTTCCCTGCCCACGCGCCAACTTCACTTCCACTTGCTGGCGCTCCTGTTCGCTCACCTTAAACAACTGGCGAGGCAGTAGCTTCATCTGCCGGGCGAGGAAGACTTCCGGGAGTTGGGCGATACGCGTGTTGTAGGTAGCGACATCGTCGTTGAAGAACTCGCGGCGGTCGGCGATGCGCTCTTCGAGTTCTGAGATCCGCTTCTGCAAGGCAAGAAAATTCTGGTTGGCCTTGAGATCGGGGTATCGCTCCGCAACCGCAAAGAGCGTGCGCAGCGCGCCCGTCAGCAGCAGTTCGGCCTGAGCCTTCTGGGGAATAGTCCCAGCGCTTATCGATGCCGCGCGCGCCTCGGTGACCGCCAGGAGGGTCTGGCGCTCGTGCTCCATATAACCTTTGACGCAGGAGACCAGGTTGGGAATTTCGTCGTGGCGCTGCTTGAGCAAAACGTCAATATTGGCCCAGGCGCGGTCGTTTTCGTTCCGCAGACGGACGAGTTCGTTGTAGAGGATGATCGCGTAGATGGCGACCCCGGCTAGAAACAGCGCGATGGTGGCGGTGGCGAAAAGCGACATTTGTGCTTATCAGCTGGCTCGAATGTAGTGGAAGCAGCGCCGGTCCGGCAAGTTACGAGCGGAGTCGGGAATGGGTCCCTTTGCGTTCTTTGCGAGTCCTGGGCGGCCTTTGCGGTAAAGATCTTAACCGCAAAGTTCGCGAAGAATCCGCAAAGTACGCAAAGGGACGCATCCGCTTACTTGGTGTCGATTTTCAGGTTGATGGAGACCTGCGGACGATCGTCGAACTGGCTGACGGTCTTGGTGTCGCTCTTGCGGCCGTTATGCTGTGCGTACACTTCGTAGTCAATGTTGGGCTGCAGAGACGGGAAGCGGTAGCTGCCATCCTGGCTGACGATGTAGGTTTTGACCGCGCGGGTGCGCGTGTTGGTCAGATAGACGACCGCATTGGGCAGAGGATTCTCGCTGTGATCCATCACCTTGCCGGTGAGCAGGCGCGTGTTGTCCCCCTTGGGACGGCTGCCAAACTGGGGAGCCGGCTCCGCTACCACCAAAGCCGAGAACAGAAGCAGAAGCGAAACCGCGATGAGTGTCTTCTTCATAGTGTCCTCTCCTGGTGTATTCCACCCACACCAATTCTTTACCAGATTAGATGCAGTCCGATGTCGGAACGCTCGTCATTCTCGATATGGACGGTTACCTCGGTACCAGGCCGCAAGTGCTTGCCAGAAGGCAACTTATAGTCCTTCAGATCGGCCCAAACAACGTAGTCGGCCTTGCCGGCAGGCACCCTCTGGGCAAACTCCCCGCTGTGGTTGGAGTAGATCTCCCATTGGGCCTTCTTCTGGTCGGCGCGGCGGATCTTGACCTTGACGCCGTAGACGACCCGTCCGTTGGGATCAAAGACGGTTCCGAAGATCAGGGCATAGGGCTTCCGCTGCGGTTTCCCGTCGGCAGCCGCACCGCAGGGGACAGACAGGGCGATGAGCAGGAGAACAGAGGAAAGCAGCACTTGAGGGCGGCGCCGCATCGCGAGATGGCTATCGCGTCTCAGGAGTCGTCTCCGTCGTCATCCGACTTCCCGCCGGCCTTTTCGTCGTCGTCATCCTCTTCGACCTCGTCTTCGCCAACGCGTTTGAGTTCGATGGGGTTGGTGGTGGTCACCTCAAAGTCGGTGCCACACTCCGGGCACGAGACGACCTCCCCTTCGTCGACCTCATCTTCGTCGATGTCGAGATCGGTCTCGCATTCAGGACAGTACACCATGAGTGCCTCCACAATCGGAATACCCTGTTATATTTAGTTTCTTCGTGAGCCAAAGGTCAAGAGGCTCGCCAAGGAAATTTCCCGTGATGCCCGATTCGTTCCCGCCCAGAACCGTGCGTGCCAGCTTGGCGTTGGCGGCTTTGATTCTTGCCCTGAAAATGGTGCAGGTTGGCCCCTGGTGCGCGGCCCAGGAAACGGCGCCGAAGAGCACCGCCGACCCGCGCATTGCCGAGGCGATGCGGCAGGTCTCGGCGGAACACGTCCGGCAGACAGTCGAAAAGCTGGTCGGCTTCGGGAACCGGTCCACGATTTCCGCGCAGGACGAGGAATCCATCAAGGCGGGCAAGGGCATTGGAGCGGCGCGGGAGTGGCTGAAGGCCGAGTTTGAGCGGTATTCGCAAGACTGTGGCGGCTGCCTGGAAGTGAAGAC
>JACQDD010000175.1 GCA_016201265.1 Terriglobales bacterium
AGGCAGACCCGAAGAATTCCATCGAAAAGAAACATGAGCTAGAAGAGGGCCGATCTGAAGATCGGCCCCTACAAAGCCGAAGGGACTAATGTCCGCATCATTCGCGCAACGCTGGTGGCAAGGGCTGGACAGGCCCGGGTGGCGGAATTTCTTTGTGGCCATGGTGGCGCTGGCGATGGCGCTCGCGCTCGCACTGTACTCGACGGCGGCAACGGAAACGGGGCACCTGTGGATTGCGGGCGGGGCGGCGCTGGCGGCGCTGGCGCTGTCCATCTGGGTGGGCGTGACAATCGTGCCGGCGCTGGCGCGGCGCACGCCGCTGCGCTGGCTTGCGTATCACATCGACTACAAGCTGACGAAGGAAGGCGTGGTCTATGTGATTGGCGTGTTCGTGATTGCGCTGGCGGCGCTGAACACCGGCAACAATTTGCTGTTCATGGTGCTGGCAAGCATGCTGGCGGGAATTATCGTGTCGGGAATTCTGTCGAGCATTGTGCTGACGGGCATCGGACTGAAGCTCGAATTGCCGGAACACATCTTTGCCGAGAAGCCGGTGTTGGCAACGCTGGCGATTGAAAATGAGAAGTTGACGCTGCCGTCGTTTTCGCTGCGGGTGGAGGCCGCGCCAGGAAAAATTCCGGCGGGCAAGATGCCAGCGGACGCGGAGCAGATCCTTACACGGCCGGTATACTTTCCGTTCATTCCGAAAAAGCGCGCGGCGCAACAACAAGTGGAGCTGACGTTTCCGCGGCGCGGGGTGTACCAGCAGGACGCGTTGGGCATCAGCACGAAATTTCCGTTCGGCTTTCTAAAAAAAACGCGGCGGGTGGATTCGACAATGGAGGTAGTGGTGTATCCGCGTGTCGAGCCGACGGAGGAGTTTTACGAGATTCTGCCGCTGATCAGCGGAGAGATCGAAAGTTTTTACCGGGGGCGCGGGCACGACCTGTACTCGATCCGCGACTACGTGACGACGGACAGCGCGCGCTTTGTGGACTGGAAAGCAACGGCGAAAACCGGCGACTTGAAGGTGCGCGAGTTCACGCGCGAGGACGAGCGGCGGGTGATGCTGGTGATCGATCCGTTCAGCGCGGAGGCGGGCAGGGCCAACGGGGAAAAATTCGAGCGCGCGGTGACGCTGGCGGCGTGCCTGGCGTGGCATTTTTACGAGATTGATTCGGAAATGCAGTTCCGCACGGACCGGATGGGCACGGCGATGGCAGCGTCGAATGAGATTATTTACGACGTGCTGCGCGAGTTGGCGTTTATCGAACAAAAGCCCGGGGCGGGCGATGGGAAATTTCTGGAAGCGCTGACCGACGAGCCGGACCTGTTCAAGATTATTTTGACCAGCCAGGCGAGG
>JACQDD010000032.1 GCA_016201265.1 Terriglobales bacterium
CCGCCCCATCACTTCCACCCGGCTCAACTCTTTCCTGCTCAATCCCGTTCTCCCCAATCTGAGTCCCTCCTCAAAACAGGAACTCTAAAGGGGTCATTTCTAATGTGGTTTCATGGGGACACTTTTAATGTGGTTCAACAGTGCGCGTGACCCGCAACTTCGACCCCGGTTCGGGGTTACAATAAAGACTCTGGCCCGGAGGTAAGCCGTGTCTCCCCTGGGATTGTCCTCCTCTTGGACCCGCTTCTTTCAGGAATTCCACTGCCCCGAATGCGGCAACAAGGAAGCGTACCGCTCGCGCCCGCGGGGTCTTTTCGAAAAGGGGTTTCTTCCTGTTCTGATGCTCAGGCCCGTTCGCTGCGACCGTTGCTATCATCGCAGCTACATTTTCCGGGCGGTCCCGATCCTGGAACGTGCCGGGCCCGCCGATAAGCACCTGCCCAACCGGCCCCGAGGTACTTCGGATACCGGCACCCGCGTTGCATAACGGCCTGAGCCGCGTCTATACTGACCCTATGTAGCCAGGCGGGAGCCCCCAACTGCTCGCCGGGTTGCGGGAGGCCGTCTTCAGCAGTACTGGGTTTCGAATACGGGCTGCCCAAGGTCATGCAGCGGGTCCTCGGCTCGCCAATTGGGCAGAAGACGCTGCGGCCAGTCTCTTTTTTACGCTTTTCCCGCCGATTTCCGTATCTGTGGTTCCCCTCTGATCCGGATTTCCAGGCTCCCGGTTTGTCAATCTTGCCTGGCCGCGCTACGTCCGCTTGACGGTTCGTTCTGTAGCGTTTGCGGGCAAGCGTTGCTCTCGCCCGCGTTCATGGAGCGCGGAGAAGCCCGCTGCGGGCTCTGCCAGCGTCTGCATCCTCCGTTCGAAAGAGCAGTCGCCTATGGCGGCTACGACGGCGGATTGCGCGACCTGATCCACCTGCTCAAATACCAACAGGTCCGTCCCGCCGCCGGTGTCCTCGGGCGCATGCTGGCCGAGGCGATTGTCGGCCTGGAAACCACCCTGCCCGCGGGAGAGATTGCGGTGGTTCCAGTCCCGCTGCATGTCCGAAAACGGACCCAGCGCGGATTCAACCAGTCCGAACTGATCGCTTGCGCCGCGCTCAAACAACTGGCGCGCCCGGAGCGGTTTCAGATCTCAACCAGCGCGCTGGTGCGCTGCCGCGAGACCGGTTCTCAAGTCGGCCTGACTCGGCATCAAAGACGAGAGAACCTGCGCGGCGCCTTTGCGGTCGCTGATCCCGAGCGGGTTGCGAAACGGGACATCCTGCTCGTGGACGATGTCTTCACCACCGGCACCACCGCTTCCGAATGCGCGCGCGTTTTGCGCCGCGCCGGGGCGAACCGGGTGTGGGTAGCGACCGTGGCACGCACCTTGAAAGTTTCCGATGTATTTGCGGTTCCGGAGCAAGAGTTGGAGGAAGGGAGTGAGAACCGCATCGCGATGGCGGCTCACGGCTAGGCAGTATGTCTTTGCGAAGCTACAACTCGACGATGGCAAGCGGGTGGGCGCACATACCCGTGCCGCTGCTTCCCTCCGGGATGCGCCAGCAGGGTGACGGCCACGCGCTGCATCAGCCTGTACTGGTGCTGAACGCCTCCTACGAACCGATCAACGTCTGTGCGGCCCGCCGCGCCATCGTGCTGGTGCTCAAGGGCGTCGCCATGACCGAAGAAGAAAACGGGCACTTTCTGCACGCGGCGCGCCTCGCCGTGCGCGTGCCCTCGGTCATCCGTCTGCTGGAATATCGCCGCATTCCGCACCAGTCGCGTGCTCTCTCGCGTAAGAACATCCTGCTGCGCGACCGCAATACCTGCCAGTATTGCAGTACCACTCTGGCTTCGGGCGAACTGACCCTCGACCACGTCATCCCGCGTTCCCGCGGCGGCCTTTCCACCTGGGAGAACCTCGTGGCCTGCTGCCATCCCTGCAACCGCCGCAAGGGCAACCAGCTCCCTCACGAAGCCAACATGAAGCCCATGCGCGAGCCCCGCTCCTTCAATCTCCACACCAGCCGCCACATCATGCGACTGATGGGGCACTCCGACGACAAGTGGAGAAAATACCTCTTCTACTGAGAGAGCAGCGTTTGACCCCAGCCTGAATTACAATAGAAAGACGAGGAACATCATGAAGAACCTTTACGTAGGCAATCTCCCCCACAGTACAACCGAGGCGGAGTTGCGCACTGTTTTCGAGGCACACGGTGCGGTGGAAAAAGTCAGCATCGTGACCGACCGCGAAACGGGCCGCGCGCGGGGTTTCGCATTTGTTGAGATGACAAATGACGGTGAAGCCGACAAAGCGGTTGCGGCTCTGAACGGAACGGAACTGGGAGGGCGCGCCCTGAAGATCAACGAGGCGAAGCCCAAAACCGACCGGCCCAAGAGTGGTGGACAGCGGTTTGGCGGCGTGGGCGGAGGACGCGATGACTACCGCGGCCACGCCCGTCAGCCCCGCGAGCCCCGCTGGTAGCTCGACCGATTCGCCCGGACTCCACCGCACGCTGCCGGGTCAGGACTAACATTAGAGACATGGGAGATTGTGCATGCCAAGAGGCCGATCGACGTTTACCAAGCGTCAGAAAGAACAAGCGCGGCAACAGAAAGCTCGCGACAAAGCCGAACGCAAGAGCCAGAGCAAACAGGAAAAACCGGAAGGCAGCGTAGACGAGATGGACGAGTTGCGTGAGATGAGAGAGGCCGCGGAAGCACAGGCGGCACTATTCCGCATCGGCTCCGATGAACCCGGTCCCACCGAGTTCGCCACGCCGCACGACCGCAAGGGAATCGACTCGTAGCACCTGGAGAGACGCGCCGGGGCGCGAGGCCCCGGCCGCTTCCGTCCCATTTCTACACAAAAACCTCACCCGGCAACGCGATCAAGGTCCGTGTCTGCAGGGTGTTTTGGATAAAGCGCTTCGGCCGGTCATCGGCTGACGGATCCACCTGCTTCCGTTCGATGCGTAACTGCAACGTGCGCTCGATCTGGCGCAGTTCCAGAACTTCTGCGCCCGCGACCAGCGATGAGGCGCGGCCCTGGGAGCCGGCCCGTCCAGTACGGCCGACACGGTGGATGAAGTCCTCAGCCATTTTCGGCAGGTCGTAGTTGATCACGTGCGCTACGTCGTCCACGTGCAGGCCACGCGAAGCGATATCCGTGGCCACCAGCACCTGGAATCGGCCTTCCTGAAATCCACTCAGCGCTCCGTTCCGCTGCGCTTGCGTGCGGTCGCCATGAATCATCGTGGCAGCGAAGCCGTCCCGCTCTAACTCCTTGGCCAGTCGTTGCGCGCCCCGCTTAGTACGCGCGAAGACCAGGGTCTGTCCCTTCTCTTCATAGAGCAACTGTCGGAGGACATCCAGTTTTTCCGCCGGCCGCACCTCAAAGGCTTGTAGCTGAACGCTTTCCGCCGGCTTCAGGACTGAGCCCAGAGCCACTCGTACCGGCTCCCGCATGTAGTCATGCACCAGCCCGGCCACCGACTGTTCCAGGGTGGCTGAGAAACACAGGGTCTGCCGGCGCGTGGGCAGCACCGACACGATGCGCCGGATGGCAGGGAGAAAACCCATATCCAGCATCCGGTCGGCTTCGTCCAGCACGAGCACCTTCACATTCCGCAGGTCAACGAGCTTGCGGGTGATGAAATCCTGCAGCCGTCCCGGAGTGGCAATGATCAGACTGGAGCCCGCGCGCAGGACCTGGATCTGCGCCTTCTCCGATACGCCGCCGATCACCAGCGCGGCTTTGGGCACGGCCTTGCCGCGCAGGTTCTCGTATTGCTCGTGAACTTGCATGGCCAGCTCGCGGGTCGGCAACAAAACGAGTGCGCTCGTCTGGCGCGCCGGCGCGCTTTGCAGCGTCTCGATAATCGGAATCAGGAAGGCAAGCGTCTTGCCGGTGCCGGTCTGGGCCGTGCCGATTACGTCTTTGCCCTCCAGCGCGGGCGGAATCGCACGCTCCTGGATAGGCGTTAGGGTTAAGAACTGAGCTGCCGCCAGCTTCTGCTGCAACGCAGCGGAGAGGGGCAGTTGCGAAAATGCGGTCATTCGATGTTTCTTTCTGGAGGGGCCCGTGGTTACACACTCAGACACACGTCAGGCGTTTCCGTGCCACTCACGTTTTAGATTTACGCTGAATTAAAACGGCAGGCAGGAAATGCGGAGATGAATCTGATCCCACCAGGGATCACCGCGTGACGAGCAAACCGTGGCAATAGCGTCCCAATTAGTATAGCAGAACGCGCTTTCCTCGGTGGTTACCCTAGTCATTCGGGGTTCTCGGACTTAGTTTGGCCAAATATGAATGGCTCTTGATTTCGGTATACCCGAAAGTGTGCGTATGATTGATGGATGGATCTCAACGACGTTGCCGAGCGGCTGGCTGATTTGAGGCAGGAAATACGGGCCTTGCAAGACCTGAACTCGCAGTACCAGGATCGCGAATCCCATACCCAAATCGACGAGTCTGCCCAGGAACAACGCCGTTTAAGGCTGGAGCAGATCAAAGACGAGCTGGCGGACATGATGAAGCGCCCGGCAAGACACTAGAACGCGTGAAGTGCGTTATCTACGTGGCAACCGTCCGGCCGACTGCCGACTGCTCCCTACTGCGGCTTCTGCCCTTCGGCCGGCTTCTGCTCCCCTGGCTTCGGCTCCGCCTTCTGAACTTCCTGACCCTCGTACGTGATCTTCGACTTCGATCCGAAGCGCTGATAGTTCGTGTACTTCACGATCTCGCGGATCTTCACATCCCCGATCGAAAACTTGAGCGTGTCTTCGGCGCGAGTGAAGGTCGGGAACCAGTACTTGCCGTCAATGAGTTCCCGCCAGGTGGCGAACTTCGGAAACAGGTTCTCGTTGCCTTTCTTCTTCCTGATGTCGGGCACGGTCTTGCCGTAGGTCTTCACGATCTGAAAATCCCGGTTATCCACCCAAATACGGCCTTGAAAATACCGCTTCTTACCCACGATCTGCTTGGGGGCAATATCGAAGGCATAGGTGTCCAGTTCGTCCTGTTTCTGCTGCCCGGCGTACAGGATGTCGTATTCGCCGATTTCATCCGAGGTCAGCACGAACGGCAGGCGGTTTTCGATGTCGTCCAGATCTTCCTGGGTCATCTGAACGCGCGTCAGCTGAGACTGCGGCGCGAAGACTACGTTCCTTACCTTGCGGCCCTTGTCGTCGAAGGAGACCTCGAATACCTGCCGGTACCCTTCGTTGTCCGGGGTATCGCCCTCGAGCGTCTGCACCCTGACGTCTTGCCGGTAGGTGTACTGGTCCCGAGCTTCCTGGAACTCTTTTTCCTTGGTGGCGAAGCGCTTGATAATCTCTTCCACCGTGATGCCTTTGGGCTCGGACTTGTCGAGCGAGCCTTCCTGCGCGCGAGTCGCCACAGGCACCATGACCAGCGACAGAAGCAACGGCAACATCAGCCGGACATAACGAAACTGGAATGTCATAGCAATAGTGTAGCGAAAAGAGAACGCGGAAGAACTAAACAGCAGTCCCCACCCCCGGGGCCGCCGTGCAAACAGCCCTTCGAAGGGGGTGGAAGACTGCAGTTCTGCCTAATTTCTTAGATGCACGAGCTCCCCAAACGGTGGCCGGATTTGCTCATCTTTACAGCCGAGCATCGACGCTTCGACTGTAGCGCCGCGCCCCGGCCGTAGCGCCGGCGCCCCGCCCTCGGCGCTGACCCCTAACTCGGCTTTCCCGGTTCCGGCCGGGGCATCACCTTCATCATCCCCCACTCGACCAGACCGGGAAACAATTGGTACAGCTTGATCACCGGATGCATCGTCCACGGAACGATGACCTCACGCTTCTTCTTGCGATATCCGTCATAGACCGCCCGCGCCACCCGTTCCGCAGTGATCCCCCGAACCGCCTTCGGTCGCGTATTGCCACGACGGACGGCAATCATGTTCTGGCCGAAGTCGGTGGTCACATACCCCGGACACACCGTGAGCACATGGATGTTGTCGCTCAACAGTTCCAGCCGCGCGGCCTTCCCAATCGCGTTCATGGCGAACTTGCTGGCGGAGTAGGCAGCGCCAAAGGCCAGCGAAACGTGTCCGGCGACGCTCGAAATGTTAATGATGCTCCCCCCGCCCGCCTGTCGCATCGCCGGGACGACGGCCTGTATGCAGGCAATCGTGCCGAACAGGTTGGTGTCGAACAGCTCGCGGCACGCCGGCATTTCCATATCCGCAACCGTGTCCCGCATGCCCACACCCGCATTGTTCACCCAGACATCGACGCGGTCGAAGTGGTGCAGTGTCAGTCCGAGCGCGCGGTCAATTTCTTCGCGGTGCTGTACATCGCAAGCCAGCGCCAGCGTGCGGTCGGTGTGACCAACCCGGTGACGGGCGGCTTCGGCGCGGCTGGCGTCGCGCGAAAGCATCACCACACTGGCCCCCTGGCCGGCAAAGATCTTGGCAATGGCCTCCCCAATTCCCATCGAGGCCCCGGTGACCACCACGACTTTTCCTGCCATCTCCATGGCGACCCTTGTATCGCTCCGGGTGCAGCCAAGTCAACCGCTGTCGTAGAATCGAAACACGCCACAGGAGACGTCGTGAGTTTGCTGTTGCCGCTGTTTCCGCTCGACCTGGTTCTGTTGCCCGGTGTGCCCCTGCCGCTGCACGTCTTTGAGCCACGCTACAAGGAAATGGTCGCCGAGTGCCTGGACGAGAAGAAACCCTTTGGCGTGGTGCGGGCCTCCTCCGACGGCGTCGCCGAGATCGGTTGCACCGCCGAAATCCTCGAAGTCACAAAGCGCTACGACGATGGCCGCATGGATATCTTGACCCGCGGGGTTGAGCGCTTTGAGGTGCTCCAGGTCCACAGAGACCGTTCGTTCCTGCAGGCGGAGTTTACGGTGATCGAAGACGAGCCGGGCAGGCCCTCTTCGAAAATGGTCGAGCAAGCGGTGCGATTGCATGCCGAAATCGTGAAGCTGGCCGGAGCCGAGACCGACGGCCCGGAAGAGAGCGCCGAACATCTCTCGTTCCTGCTGGCGTGATCGCTTCCCCTCGACCTCAAGCAAAAGCTGCTCACAACTCTGTCCGAGCCGAAACGCCTGCAAGCCGTGATTTCCTACCTCGAAGCCGTCTTGCCCGGTCTGCGCCGCGCCTCCAAGGCGCGCTGGAACTAGCGGTCAGCACTTGGCACTTAGCACCTTAGCACTCAGAACTCAGCGATCCACCGGAGAAGATGCGGCCAAGTGCTAAATGCCAAGTGCTAAATGCCAAGTGCTAAGTGCCAAGTGCCAACTGCTGAGTGCTACAATCCGCCTAAGGCCGTTTCCTTTGGGGTTCCCACCATGAGTGTTGCCCGCACGCTCGGCGAGTTGCGCCAAAGTCCCTTCTCTGAACAGCGCCTCGCGTCCCGCAGGGTCAAGGACGAGTTGCGCGAAAACCTCATGGCCCGACTACGCCAGGGCGGTCCCATTTTTCCGGGCATCGTCGGCTATGATGACACGGTAGTGCCCCAGATCGTAAACGCGGTCCTGTCGCGGCACAATTTCATTCTGCTGGGACTGCGCGGACAAGCCAAAAGCCGCATCCTGCGCGCGCTGACGGGCCTGCTCGATCCGCAACTACCCTACATCGCTGGATGCGAGATCCACGACAATCCCTACACGCCCATCTGTCGTCGTTGCCGCGAACTGGTCGCCCGGGAGAAAGACGCGACCCCGATCGCTTGGCTGGCTCCCGAACAGCGTTACGTGGAAAAGTTGGCCACCCCCGATGTGACCATCGCCGATCTCATCGGAGACATCGACCCCATCAAGGCGGCGCGCGGCGGACACGAACTTTCCAGCGAGTTTACGGTGCACTATGGCCTGTTGCCCCGTGCCAACCGCGGCATCTTTGCCATTAACGAACTGCCCGACCTGGCCGGGAAGATCCAGGTGGGCCTGTTCAACATCATGCAGGAAGGCGATGTCCAGATTAAGGGTTATCCAATCCGGCTGCCGCTCGATGTCGCCATCGTTTTCAGCGCCAATCCCGAGGACTACACTGCCCGCGGCAAGATCATTACGCCGCTCAAAGACCGCATCGGGTCCGAGATTCGCACGCACTACCCCGCGACCGTCGAAGAAGGTATTGCCATTACCGCACAGGAAGCCTGGATCGAGCGCGACGGCATCCGGCTGCATATTCCGAAATATGTGCAGGAAGTGATTGAGCGGATCGCCTTCGTTGCCCGCGAAGACAAGAAGATCGACAAGCGGTCAGGAGTGAGCCAGAGGCTGCCCATCTCCGCCATGGAAAACGTAATTTCCAATGCCGAGCGCCGTGCGCTCACCCACGAGGAGAGCATCATCGTCCCCCGCATCAGCGACATCTACGCCGCCCTGCCCGCCATCACCGGCAAGCTGGAACTTGAGTACGAAGGCGAGATGAAAGGCGCCGACTACGTGAGCCGGGAACTGATCCGCAGCGCCATCGCCAAAGCCTACGACGGCTATTTCAAGAACTCCGACATGCAGCAGATCGTGCAGTGGTTCGATCTTGGCGGCGAAGTCCAGCTGGCCGACTCAGCCGGCGCCGGCGAAGCTCTGTCATCGCTGCGCAGCATCCAGGATCTAATGGAGAAAATCGTCAAAGTGAACGTCGGCCCAAAAGACACGGCCGAGAAGCAGGTCTCAGCCGCGGAGTTCATCCTGGAAGGCCTGCACGCCCACAAGCGTATCGGCCGCAGCGAGGAGCGCGTGTTCGCCGCGGGCGAGAAACAGCCGCAACCAAGGAAGCCCGAGAAACCAATTCAGGACGAAGAAATGCCGTATCGTCCGAGAAAGCAGTTTAACTAATTAGTTCTCAGTTCCCGGTTCTCAGTTCTCAGTCAGGAGCGTTACTGGGCACTGAGCACTGAGAACTGAGAACTGGGAACTGCCTTGCGCCGCATCCGCTATTCCAAATACGTCCCCGACCCAGCCAGCGAGATGAGCCTGGGGGACCTGCTCGGCGCGCTCTCGGACTACCTTCTGCGCAGCGGCTTCCAGGAAAACATGTGGTACGAGCTGCCCGAAGGTGAGCAGACGCTCGACGCGCTGAAACAGGCCATCGAGCAGGCGCTGCTTAACGGCGAGACCTTCGACGAGGAGATGCGCGACCGGCTCGATCAAATGCAGATGGAAGGCGCACTCGACGAGCTGATCGAAAAGCTCATCGAGCGCATGCAGCAGGAAGACTACATCTCCATCGACCAGCCGCACGATCCCGCGAAGCGTTCGAGCGTCGGCGGACAAGTAGGCGACGCCCAGCAGCAGGCCCGCTTCGAGATCACCGACAAGAGCCTCGACTTTCTCGGATTCAAAGCCTTGCGCGACCTGCTGGGATCGCTCGGCAAGTCCAGCTTCGGCCGCCACGACACGCGCGACATGGCCACGGGCATCGAAACCAGTGGCGCCTCAAGACTCTATGAGTTCGGCGACACGCTCAATCTCGACATCACCGCCACGCTCTCCAGCGCCATTCAGCGCGAAGGACTCGACCTGCCGTTGAACATCGAATACCGCGACTTGCAGGTGCACCAGTGCGAGTACCAGTCGTCATGCGCCACCGTGCTGATGCTCGACTGCTCGCACTCCATGATCCTCTATGGCGAGGACCGCTTCACGCCTGCCAAGAAAGTCGCCATGGCGCTGTCGCACCTGATCCGGACGCAGTATCCGGGAGATTCGCTGTCGCTCGTTCTCTTCCACGATTCCGCGGAAGAAGTCCCACTCTCGCAACTGGCGCGAGTGAAAGTGGGCCCCTACTACACCAACACCCGCGAAGGCCTGCGCACGGCGCAACGCATCCTCGACCGCCAGCGCAAGGACATGAAGCAGATCGTCATGATCACCGATGGCAAGCCTTCGGCCCTTACCCTCGAAGACGGCCGCATCTACAAGAACGCCTTCGGCCTCGACCCGCTGGTCGTCAGCCAGACGCTGGAAGAAGTCTCGAAATGCAAACGCGCCGGCGTGCTGATCAACACTTTCATGCTGGCGTCAGATTACGGGCTGGTACAGTTCGTCCAGAAAGTCACGCAGATGTGCCGCGGCAAAGCCTACTTCACCACGCCTTATACCCTCGGACAATATCTGCTGATGGACTACATGTCGCGGAAGACGAAGACGATCCACTAGGGATTGAAGAGGTCAGAGGTCAGATTGCAGGTGCCAGATGGGTCTCTGGGCATCTAAGATTCCACACCCTGGTTGGTGACTACTTCGGCGGCAACCCCACTCCCTGCACCAGTTTGCGAAAGCGCGGTTCCTCCCGCAGGACGTCGAAATCCGGCTCGATGTTCAGTGTGGCGAGGGAAAAGCACCCCCGCTCCCGGCAAGTTTCCAGCAGCGTGAGCGCCTGTTCCTTGCGTTGAGCCTGTGCATAGCAACGCGCTGCCGTGACCAGCGCTCCGTTCTGCTGAAATTGTTCACAACTCTCCAGCAGAAGAGACTGGAAGCCCTGGGTCCGAAATTTGCGTTCAACCGCCTGGGCGGTTTCCGGATTGAACAGCTGCCGCAGCGCTACTGCCTCCTTGAACATTCCCTTGTGGCGCAGCGACGCTTCCAGCCAGAGTGCCGCCACTCCAAAGCGCGGATCGATCTGCAGCGTCCGCTTCGACTGCGCAATGGCGTCGTCGTAGCGCCGAGCCCAATACAACGCGCGCGCCAGGTTGGCATTGATGATCAGTGAATACCGGTCGAGTTGCCGGGCTCGCTCGTGTTCCTCGAGCGCCTCCGCGTGCCGGCCCAACAGCGACAGATAGCCGCCGTGCCAATTTCGCCCGAGGGCGTCATTGGGATTGAGCACAATCGCCCGCTGGAACTCCGCTTCCGCCTTGGCCCAATCCAGGTTGTACCAGGCATAGAAACTTGCCAGCACATAATGGGCGCCAGCCTGCCGATCATCGAGCGCCAGAGCCTTCAGCGCGGCCGCCTTGCCCTGAGTGACCGCCTCTTGGGGAGTGATCACGCTGTACGCTCCCGCCGCTAGATAGGAATCCGCGAGCCCGGAGTATGCTTCTGGGAAATTCGGGTCGATCGCAATCGCCTGGCGAAAGTTCTCAATCGCCTGTTGCCATCCCCGACCGGTGTATTGGTAAAAGTAGAATCGCCCCTTGAGATAGTGTCCGTAGGCCTGCGGGTTGACGGGGTGGGCTTGCTCCAGCGGCCGCACTACCGTATTGATCTTGCGGGCGATTTCGGTTGCGACCTTGGCCTGCAGGTCGAGAATGTGGGTCGCATCCTCTTCGTAAGAGTCGGCCCAGAGGTGCATGTCGGTAGCAACCTGGATCAACTGGGCGGTAACTCGTATCCGGTTGCCGGCATGTTGTATCGTTCCTTCGACAATCGCGTCCACGCCCAGCTCGCGTCCGATTTCGCCGACGCTTTTCTTGGTTCCCTTGTAGCGCATCACGGAAGTGCGAGACGTAATGCGAGCTGCGCTGATCTTCGCCAGATTCGTAATCAGCGCGTCGGTGGTTCCATCGGCAAAATAATCTTCCTCCGGATCCCGCGACAAATTCTCGAGCGGGAGGACGGCCAGCGTGGCCATTTGAGGTATCGCCGGACCACGAGCACGCGCCAGCCAGTTTCGCGCGCCCCCCAGGTTCGCGGCGATCACCCCTGCCAGACAGGCTGCCACCCCGAAGGAGATCCACAGCCAGCTTGAGGCGCGACCCGCACCAACCGGTGGGGGCGCCACCACACCCCCTGATTTTTCTGCGGTTGTTGCCCCCGGTTCGACGGGGACGATAAACCGGTAACCCTTGCGCGGCAGCGTCTCGATGAAACGCGGCTCTTCCGCCGAGTCGCCCAGCGCCTCGCGCAGCTTGTTGACCGCCTTGTTCAGGCTCCGGTCGTAATCGACAAACGTCTGCGGCGGCCACAGCCGGGCCACGAGCTGTTCGCGCGTCACCAATTCGCCGGGATGTTCCAGAAGCACCAGCAGCACTTGCAGCGGCTGGTCCTGCAGCTGCACCTTGTTATCAGCGCTCTTCAGTTCCCCGGTGACGCCGTCCAGTTCATAGGCCCCGAAACGGTACACGTGTACTTTGGAGGAGGGTCCTTCTGACATCTGAATGCCCCGAATCAGGATTGCTGGCGAGTGTATCACCAGGAAGGGGCCAAAGGCCGCCCGTGGCCGGATTCCAAGGATTCCGGGTCAGCCGTAGCTGGACCGCCGGCTGTCCAGAATTCATCACAAAAACTACGTGACCGCCCGCACATCCCCCTGATCCCCATCGCGCTACTCTGATCCCACTCCCAGGACCTCTCCCGGTCCCGTTCCCTTCCACATTCAGAAGAGTGTTCGCCCTGACCCTCGTCTGTCTGGCGAGCGTTGCCGCCGCCCAGCAACCAGACCAACTCGCAGCCGCGCGCGTCCTGGGCCCGCATTGGAAGCAACTCTCCCGCTCCGCCGGGATGGTCTTTGCCGGTACCGTGCTCGGCATCGAAGAGCTGCCCGCGAGGAGCGATCGGCCCGTCCCGACCATCCAGGTGAGATTCCGGGTGGATCGCACCATCGCCGGCGTTCAACCGGGACAAGTGCTCACCATTCGCGAGTGGGCGGGCGCCTGGTCCACGCATCGTGGAATGCGCACCGGCCAGCGCATGCTGCTCTTCTTATATCCGCCCAGCCGTCTTGGCCTGACCAGCCCGGTCGGCGGCGCGCTCGGCCAGATCGCGCTCGATCCGAACAGGAAGATTGTAGCCACGCCTGCTCCAGCGCCTGCGAACGCCATCTACACCGCCCGCACTTCACGGCCACCGACGCGCACAGTCGCCGCCCCCCAAAGCATCACGGTGCGTCAACTGGAGCGGGCGATCCGCAGCGCCCGCAAAGACAAGGAGTGAACATGCTCTGCCGATTCCTGATCATTACCGCTCTCCTGCTTTCCAGTGCTCTGCCCGCCACCGCCGGA
>JACQDD010000176.1 GCA_016201265.1 Terriglobales bacterium
CCTCCATGATGGAGATGACGCGCGCGCTAGGCCAGTTGAAGAAACAAGGAACCCGTCCGCGGCGAACGGTGATCGTGTGTAGCTGGGACGGCGAAGAAGTGGGCCTGACCGGCTCGACCGAATGGGGAGAGCAGTTCGCCGACGAATTGCGCAAGAAAGCTGTGGCCTATCTCAATGTCGATTCCTCGACGTCCGGGAGCGATTTCGACGGCAGCGCGGTCGCCTCGCTCGCTCCCATGCTGGTCGAGACCACACACAGTCTGCAGGACCCCTCGGGCAAGTCGCTGTACGAGGCGTGGAAGCTGAGCGCAGCGCGAACTCGCGAAGAAGCGAAGGACAGCCGCGCCGTCGCCGATGACAACCTCGCCGACACCCGCATCGGGAGCGGCTCCGACCACACCGTGTTCCTCAACTATGTGGGCATGCCGGTGATCGGCCTGAGCTTCGAGGGACCGTACGGCGTGTACCACTCCATGTACGACGACTTCTACTGGATGAACCACTTCGGCGATCCCGGCTATCGCTATCACGCGCTGATGTCGCAACTCTGGGGCGTGCTGGCGCTGCGCCTGGCGAATGCGGAACTGCTGCCCTTCGATTTTGGCGCGTACGCCGGCAATGTCCGCCAGTTTGTGGCGGAGCTTTCCAAGGGCAAGGACATGAGCCCACTCGACCTGAAGCCCGTGCTCGATGAAATTCAGGAATTCGAAAACGCAGGAAAGAAGCTGGACGGCGCACTCCAGAAGGCGCTTGCCTCGGGCCAAGTGGACGCCAAGTTTGCCGCCGAGGTGAACGCCGGCATGATGCAGGTGGAGCGCAACTGGCTGAACCCCGACGGCATCCCGGGCCGTCCATGGTTCAAGCACATCCTGTACGGCGCGCGCTTCACCTATGCCCACCTGGAACTGCCGGGCTTAACGGAAGCGGTCGAGAAACAAGATTGGGCGACGGCGCGCCAGCAGGCGGCAATCCTGCGCGATTCGCTCAGCAAGAACGCAAGGCTGGTGAATGAGCTAAGCGCCCGCTTCGCCGGTCAGTAGCGCCCGCTAGCCGGTCAGTAGCGCCCGCTAGCCCGCGATCGGCAGGGTCTCCGCAAACCGCCACTCGTCGTCCACCCACTGCGCAGAAGGGCACTTCTTTTGTCCCGAGAACGACGCAATTATTTCCGCCTCTTGCGAGCCCCGGAAAAAAGACAACCTGTAGACAAATTGATCCCTCTTTGTGACTCAAACTGTAGACAAATTAATCTATCTTTGGGATTAAACTCGCCGGGAAAGACTGCAAGCTAAATGCGGGAACTTGAGCGGCGAAGACCCATTTGTGCGGGCGAAGGGTACGCCGTATTCGCAAGCCGCTGGAGAAGTGCATGCAACGAACAGTGTTGGGCAGAGCCTGCCTTGGCAGCGTTTTGACCATTCTTGTCCTGGTGACTGTATCCAACGGGCAGCGGCGGCGCGGCTTTCCCCTCCCGCCGGCGCCGCCGGTGCAGGAGCAGCCCGCGCCGGAACCGAAGACATCTCGCCGATCGGATACGGTCGCCATGGAACGAGAAGCGCGGGAGTTATCCGCTCTTGCTGCCAGCATTCCTGGCGACGTCGAACAGCTCAAGAAGGGATTGCTTCCCAAGGACGCGGTGGACAAGCTGAAGAGGATTGAGAAACTTTCCAAACAGTTGCGCGGGCAGATCCAGCCTTGACGTTGACACGCTGTTGGGAGAGCCGGGCGTCCCCGCCCGGCTGGACGGGCGAGACGCCCGTCCCTCCATCGTAGGAATCGTCACACGGTCACGGTACTAGCCACCCGGTGGCGGCCCTACCCGGCTATCTTCAGAAAATTATCCTTACACCAAACTCTAACTGCCGCGGGGCCCCGAGTCCGTAGGTCCCCGAACCGGGAAGGACGCGATCCAATCGCGAAGTGCAGAATGCGGTCGAATTACCGCACGTGCCCGGGGAGCTGGCGTTGTTTAACGAACTTCCCGGCGATCCGTCGAGCACGCCGTTCAACTGGCGCCCCGCGCCTCCGAAGTTGGCGAAGTTGAACACGTTGAAGGCGGCAACATGGGGCTCGAGGCGGACTCGCTCCCCGAGGCGAAAGGGCCAGCTCAAGCGGATATCCACGGCTTTCAGCCACGTCGCTTGCGCGCTATGGCCCGGGACCGGCTGAAGAAACGGGAACAAGGCGCCCAGCTTGGAGAGTTGGTCAGACGTGAACAGTTGGGAAAGGACCAGTTGCTGTCCCGCCGAGGTCAGCCTGCCGGCATAGTTGGTGTTGTAGACGGCAATGGCCTTGCCCAGGTCGTTGCCCGAGTAGCCTCCCAGACCACCAACTTTCGTTCCGGGCAAAAGATCGCCGACGGTGCCATCTCCGGTGGCGTCGGTCCGGAAGATTTCACCGGCGACTCCGCCACCATTCAGTTGCGGAAGACGAGCGCTGAGCTCAAGCGGCGAAGCCAGCTGCGCGATGATCGCCAACCGCGGTCCGTGCGGCAACTCCAGCGCTGGGGCAATCGTAAACATGTTGCGCCGGTCCAGGCCTGACGATCCAAAGTGGCCGACGTGCGGACGCTTATAGTCTTCAGCCCGGCTGAGCAGTGAGAAATCGCCGCCGCTGCCATCCGCCGCGGCCACGTTGCTCTGGTACTTCGAGTAGGTATAAGAAACTGCTAGATCCCAATGGCGGATTCCGCGCGCCAGTCGTTCCCCAGAGGTCTTGAACACGGCATGCACCGCTACGTACTTCGTCCGGCCGCTGGGGAAGAACATGAGGTTCGAGCCCGGGTGCGCGACCGTCGGGTCCAGCGTGAAACTAAGTCCGCCGAAGGCTGCATTCCGCAACCCCAGAACCGAGCAAGGAAACGGACCGCAATAGGCATTCGCGGAATCGAGGCCTTGCTGGGCAAAATCGACGATGCTGGCGCCGGGTACCGCGCCGATGTAGCACTGCACGGCAGCCTGCGAACTGCTCCCCGCGGAAGTCGCTTGCGGACATGCTTCTGCCGAGGCCGGATTCGCGGCCAGCGTCGCATTGATCGCATCCAGTTCCGCCTGGTACGTGTTCTTCGTAATGTCCGGATTACTGCCATCGGTGAGGTATCTGGCATCGCCGACATGATTCGTATCGATTCCCAGCGGATACTGCGTCCCGATCTGCCGCACGTAGTCAATCGAGAACATGCTGTGCTCGCCGATCTCCCGTTGCATTCCGGCGCTCATGTGGACCACGCGCGGGGTGCGGAAATTGGGCGCCAGCATGCCGCCAAAGTTGGCCAGGCTGTTGGCCAGGGAGTACACATTCGGCCCCCCGGTCACCGCCGCCTGCGCCGCCAGGTATTGCTCCTGCAAGTGCTCGATGGCGGGAGCCACGGTGCCGATCGGCTGCCCGCAGATGTCCGTCGCGATATCCAGCTCATCCACGGAATTCACTCTTGAGCCGTCGGGGAACAGCACCGTCCCGGTCGGGCACAAATTCAGGCTCCTGAAGTACTGCCCCTGCGACAATCGGCTGATGCGGTCCTGGTACGCGTTCTGCAACAGGAAGTTGTCAAAGAACATCCCGCCGCCGGCGCGGACTACCGTGCGGCCATTGCGTCCCGGGTCCCACGCTAGGCCCGCCTGCGGAGAGAAATTCCAGTTCGGCTGGCTCACTCGATTCCCAATTCCTTTAATGTTGCCGAACTGATCGAGAAGCGGACTGCTGTCGGTGCAGGGCGGGGTCTCGACGATGGTCGTGTTGATGGCGGAACACGGAATGGCTCCGAGGTCGCTGTTGGTGCGCCCGGTGTCGCGCACATAGTTCACGCCGACGGTGAGGTTGAGATTCGGATACAGCTTGAAAGTATCGGCGGCGTAGAGTTCGATGCGGGCATCAGAATGCCCACCGCTGGACCGGTTGAATGCCGAGTGCTCGCTGAAATTCCCCAGGCCATTGAAAATCGTGATCGTGCCCACCGGATAGTTCAGCGGATTCCCGGCCGCGCCGCGTGGATCGCCGTCGAAGAGCGGCGGAAAGGGCGGGTTGGGATCGTTGAAGATGGCATTGATCACGTCGAAGCCGTTGGAGCTGGTCACCGAAGGCCCAAAGTTGCCGGGCGCGTAGAAATCTCCTTGGGAGATGTAGTGAATCGCTCCGCCGAAGCGCAGTGTGTGATGGTCGCGGTACGGAGTGCTGCCGTCGTAACGACCGAAGAGGTCACGCTGAATAGTCTGCCGCGGCCCCTTAACACTCGGCCCCAACTCGAATGATCCGATCTGCTGATGAAATGGCGAGCCGGGCCAGATTAGAGTATCGCTCCCGAATGCCGGGTTGATGGCGTTGACCATCTTCTGGTACCCGAAGCGGCCGCTGTGCGCGAAACGTCCGCGGTTCCAATCCAGCCCGAAAACGCCGGAAGGCACATTGATCTGATTGCGATAACCCACCCAGCTGTTGGTGGGCCCGATCTGGTTGGCGTTGTCGTAGCTGAAACGGACAAACCACTTCGCGTTCTCGGACCAGTCGTAATCCAGACGCGCGGTCAGCATGTTCTCGCGGAAATAGGCATCGCGCGTCCTCAGAAAGTTGTAGGGGAACCCCTGGTAGAAAGGCAGTTCGCCATCTTGCTTCGCGCGCTCTCCGCCGACGAACAGAAACGCCTTGTCCTTGACCAGCGCACCACCGGCCCCGAAGCCGTAGTGTTGACGACTGTACTTAGGACTAACATCCGACGGGAACCCTGTGATTCCCGCCCGCTTGTCCCGGTAATTGCCGAACAGGTTGCCATGCCACTCGTCTCCACCCGAACGAGTTGTCAGACGAACTGAACCGGCCGCGTTCAACGACTGGAAAACCTCCGGCACCGTGCGCGTGACAATCAATTCCCGCACAGCTTCGGCGGGAAGGTTCTGGGTGACGGTGCCCTTGGTTTCATCCATGGCCTCGACTTCGTCGAGGTCATAATGCACGGTCCGTCCCAGCTGGCTGTTGATCGAGAGCGCCTGAAAGCCGCTCTTGCCCGCGTCGTAGAGCGGTCCATCTACTACCTGAACGCCCGGTTCCAGCCGCGCGAGATCGACAACGCTGCGGCCGTTGATGGGCAGGGTGTCCACCAGTTCACCCGCCAGCCTGCTTTCCAGGCGGGCCGGCCCGGGGTTGATCGCTTCCAGTTTGAAGTCGGCAGTGGCCGCGCCTCCCGCCTGCACGGTGACACGGGTCTCGGCCAGCAGCATGTTGCGGCCCTCCACGCGCACCGTGTAGTCGCCGGGCGGCAAAGGTTCGGAAGCGAAGGCGCCATCCTTGCCGGAACGAGCCACGCTGCTGGTTCCTTCCACCTTGGA
>JACQDD010000022.1 GCA_016201265.1 Terriglobales bacterium
CATCCTCAAGCGCTACACGGCCTTCGTCAAGAAGCTCACGCCCAAGGGAATTGACACCAAGATCAAGGTCTGGAGCAAGGGCCCGGCGTGTGTGGTCGGCACCGACAACCGGTATATAAAAGCCGCGACAGAAGCGCTGCACGACACCTTCAAGAAAGAAACAGTGTTCATTCGCTCCGGTGGATCGATTCCGATCGTGACTGATTTCCAGGATGTGCTGAAGATTCCATCCGTCATGATGGGCTTTGGCCTTCCGGACGACAACCTGCACGCGCCCAACGAGAAGTTCCACATCCCGAACTTCTATCGGGGAATTGAGACGATCTGTCTGTTTTTTGAGAACCTCGGCGGATAGCGCTTTTAGCAGTGCTACCTTCAACCGAGCAGGGTGGGTTTCATCGAGGTCAGCCTAAACAGGAGTTGGGCAGGATCGAGCGCGTTGCGTGAATTCGACGGTCGACGTTTCGTTCCGCTACTCGGAGAGCGACTTTGTGCGGGCAATGCGCGCTCACTATGCTACGCACCTTCGACTCCGGCTCGACATCGCTGTAGCCATTGTGTGCGCTATCGTCGGCGCTTACCTGTGGCGTTCACCGAGCACGCATTGGCTCGGCATAGGGTTTGTCAGCGTTTCGGCTGTCTTCGCCCTAATTCTTGTTGCCGCCTTCGCCGTCATCCCGCGGCTGGTTTTCCGACGCGAGCCGAAGTTCCGCGATGACTACTCACTCACCTTTTCACCGGGGGGCATCCACTTCCGTACGGCGCATATCGACTCACAGCTTCAGTGGAGCATGTATTCGCGGGCACTGGTCGATGCCTACTCTTATATTCTCTACTATGGCTGGCGGTCGTTCACAGTGATCCCGAAACGAGTTTTTCAGAGTGCGGAACAGCAGAACGCATTCGAGCACATGCTCGCTCAGAATATTCCGAAGATCTCAAGAAAAGACACCTGATCGAGCCGCTGTCGCCACCAGTCCGCCGAGCGGGTCGTGCTGACGTGGAGCCTTCGGGTCCTCACTGCCGCACAAAAGGAGTCTGATCCACCCGCGACGGGGCTTGTTTGTGCCGTGCTAAGATCGGCACGTGAAGGCTCAGCGAACGTTCACAGTTGTCATCGAACGGGACGAAGAGGGGTACTACATGGCCACCGTTTCTGCTTTGCGGGGCTGCCATACCCAGGCCAAGAACCTTGTCACGCTGATGAAGCGCGTTCGCGAAGTCATCGAACTTTGCCGGGACTGAAAGGCGCCGAACCCCAGCCAGTACTCGGCCAATCGCTGGCATTCAGGTAAAATACCTTATTCGAGGGTTTACCCATGCGCAAACGCGTCCTAGGGCTATCTTGTCTGTTCGTGCTGGTCACGCTGGCCTCGGCGCCTTGGCTGCGGTCGGACGATGAGGGAGTCCCGCATTTCAATGCCGCCGCTCCGGCCAAGGGTATCAAGCTCGAACCCATCCTGACCAAAGACCAGCTCTGGGGAGAAAACGCCCAGTTTCCGTACCAGACACATGCCTATGAACTGGCGGCGAAGATCCCGAACGTGATCTACCAGCAGCCCTGCTACTGTTACTGTGATCGCGGCATGGGACACAACAGCCTGCACAGCTGCTTTTCCGGCACACACGGCGCGCAATGCGGAACCTGCCTGAAGGAGCTTTACTACATCTACCAACTGCACAAGCAGGGCAAAACTGCGAAACAGATCCGCGCGGGCATCATCAAAGGTGACTGGAAGCAGCTTGATCTGCAGACGGCCGCCAGCATCAACTGATCGGGTTCTACTACTTCTTCTGACAAGGCGGTTTAATGGCACCGAAAGCAATGGCAAAGAAACAGGTGGCCGAAGATCCACGCCACACCCAAGCAGTACAGAGCTACGAACTTGGTGTTCGGGCGTTGCAGGAACACAAGTTTGAGAAGGCCAAAGGGCACCTGCAGAAGGTGCTCGCCGGGCCCAACAAGTCACTGTCGGATCGGGCGACGGTTCACATGCAGGCCTGCGATCAGCACCTGGAGAAGCCGGCCCTCCAGTTCAAGACGCCCGAAGAGCATTTCGACTACGCGGTCTCGCTCACCAACACGGGCGATTACGTGGCCGCACGCGAGCATCTGGAAAAGCTGCTGAAGCAGCAGCCCAAGGCGGACTACGTCCTCTACGGACTGGCCGCGCTGAGCTGCCTGACCGGGCGCGTCGAAGACGCTCTCAAGACGCTCGACGAAGCGATCCAAGCGAACCCGGCACTGCGCTTCCAGGCCAGAAACGATTCCGACTTCCAGAATCTGGCTGAGGATCCGCGTTTCACCGAACTGCTCTATCCGGATCCGGGAGCGGAAGCAGGCGTTCCGCAAGAGGAAATGAACACCTACTAATCGGCCGGCGAATGCCCTTGAGGTGCTGCATGGTCCCCCAGCAGCGCATGAACTCATCCGACCCCAGCAAGCCCGGGCCGCGCGACCTGCGCGTAGTTGCCATCGGCGGCGGTACCGGCCTGTCCACGCTGCTCAAGGGCCTGAAGCGCTATGTGCTGACGCCAACGTTGGCTGCGTCCGGCCAGACCGCAATCCGCGAATTGTGCGGCGTAGTTACGGTCAGCGACGATGGCGGCTCCAGCGGACGCCTGCGCAAAGAGCTCAACATGCTGCCGCCGGGC
This sequence comes from Terriglobales bacterium, assembly GCA_016201265.1. Taxonomy (GTDB): domain Bacteria; phylum Acidobacteriota; class Terriglobia; order Terriglobales; family Acidobacteriaceae; genus Acidiflorens. The sequence goes on from JACQDD010000022.1 coordinate 2,656, forward strand.
GACATCCGCAACTGCATCGTGGCGCTCTCGGAAGACGAAGCCCTGCTCTCGAGGCTATTTCAGCATCGCTTCCAGAAGGGCTCGGGACTGGAGGGACACAGCTTCGGAAATCTGTTTCTTGCGGCCTTGACTTCGATCACCGGTGATTTCGCCGAAGCAGTGCGGCTCTCGTCGGAGATTTTGCTCACCCGCGGCCACATTTATCCCGCCACTGCCTCCAGCGTCGAACTGGAAGCCCACATGGAAGACGGGACGAAGGTGCGAGGTGAAACCCGGATTACGGCGAGCAAGGGCAAGATCCGGGAACTCTTCCTGGTCCCACCCAACGTAGAGCCTCTTTCTCAGACCCTGGACGCTATCGCGAACGCGGACCTGATCACGGTCGGGCCCGGTTCGTTGTTTACCAGCCTCATTCCCAACTTGCTGGTTCGCGGGATGGCCAAAGCGGTCCTCGATTCATCGGCAGTTAAAGTATTTGTCTGTAATCTCATGACCCAGGCCAATGAAAGTCTTGGATTAACTGCGGCCGACCATATCCGCGCCCTCAATTCCCACGCTGGGTCCCAACTGTTTGACTACGCCCTCATCAACCAGAAAACAGCATCCCCGGAAATGAAAGCCAAGTATGCGCTGGAAGGTGCCTCGCAGATCGTGGCCGACCTGGACGCCATCGAGGCGCTGGGGGTCTGCCCCGTGCTGGGAGATTATCTCGATGAAGGCGAGGTAGCGCGGCACGCCACCGACCCTGTAGCCCACGACCTGATGACGCTGATGGCGCAGGCGCCGGACCGGCAGTCAATTTCGCGTTAATTACGGCGCGGGCATAGGATGCTGCGAGGATTCCCGTTGACACATGTAAATAGTATCGTTACACTTTACATTCTGATCAAAAGCTTCCGGCACCGGGGCATGGAAAGGTTGTTCCGTACCGGCTCGAAAGCTGGAATCCAGGCCAAGCATGCCAGCAAGCTGCGTCTCCAGTTGTTTGCGCTCGACAATGCCAAACGCCCAGGTGATATGAACGCTCCGGGATGGAAACTTCACCCACTGGCGGGAACTCTCAGTGATCACTGGTCGGTCATGGTAAGTGGAAACTGGCGTCTAACATTCAAGTTCGAAGGTGAGGATGCGATCCTGGTTGACTATCAGGACTATCACTAGAGCCCTACATACGATTAGGAGCAAGCGCATGCACAATCCGCCACATCCCGGCCTGGTTCTTCGCGAGTATCTTGGGGACATGCCCGTGTCCGCAGCCGCTGCCCACCTGCGCACCACGCGCGTAACTTTGTCGCGACTGTTGAACGGCAAGGCCGGCATCTCCGCCAACATGTCCCTCCGCTTGGCGGCTGCGCTGGGCACCTCGCCTGAACTCTGGATGAACATGCAGTCCCAGTACGATCTCTGGCAGGCCAAACGGGAAAAGCAACCGGTGGTGCGTCGCTTCCCGCATGTTGCGGCTGCACGCAGAACAGACCAAACTCTGAGGGTGACTGGCTCACTATGACCAAAACGTCAGCTAAGAATTCCTCGTTTTCCACAGCCCGGTCACCTCGTTTGGCGATTGCCATCATGGCGGCTGGCAAAGGAACGCGGCTCAAATCCAGACATCCCAAGGTTCTGCACGAAGTCGGTGGGAAACCGATCCTGGCGTACGTGATCGCGACCGCGGCCAGGGTGGTGCCGCCCAAAGATATCTTCGTCATCATCGGCCACGAAGCCGACCGGGTGCGCGCAGCGGTCGGCGACAGCGGAGTACAGTTCGTCCTGCAGGCGGAACAGCGCGGCACGGGACACGCGCTCTTGGTCGCCCGGGAAGCGCTCTCACCCTACGACCGGGTGATCGTTCTCTCCGGCGATGCGCCACTGATCACGGCCGAAACCATCCAGAAGCTCAGCGCGTTTCACGCCAGCCAGAAAGCGACCATGACCCTGCTCAGCGCCGATCTCGCCGATCCCTCCGGCTATGGGCGGGTGATCCGCAAGAACGCAAAGAGCACGGAAGTTCGCGCCATCGTAGAAGAGAAAGCGGCCAGCACCCCACAGAAGAAAATTCGCGAGATCAACTCCGGATTCTACGCTTTTTCGGTTCCTGCACTCTATGCGCATATCGGCGAGCTCAAAACCGATAACGCACATCGCGAGTACTACCTCACCGACATGGCCGCGGTTCTTGGCCGTGGGCGTCAAAAGGTGGTCGCGATCAAAACGCCCCACGCCGCAGAAGTGCTGGGCACCAACACGCGCGCGGAGATCGTAGATCTGGATGCCCGGCTGCGGCTGGCAAAATGCAACCAACTGATGGAAGAAGGCGTGACCATTTTCTATCCCCAGACCTGCGTGATTGATAACGCCGTGGAGATCGGCCCGGACACCGTCATCGAACCGTTCGTGCAGTTGCGGGGCAAGACCAAGATCGGCTCCGACTGCCGTATCCGCTCCTACAGCGTGATCCAAAACACCGAGATCGGCGACGGCGTGGTCGTGCTGCCTGGCTGCGTGATGGATGACTCCCGCATCGCGCGCAACGCGATTGTAGGTCCTTACTCTCGCCTGCGCCCGGGCAGTGACATCGGCGAAGGAGCACACCTGGGCAACTTCGTCGAGACCAAGAAGATCAAGCTGGGCAAGGGCTCCAAGGCCAACCATCTGACCTATCTCGGCGACACCGAGATCGGTGAAGGCGTGAACGTAGGTGCCGGCACGATCACCTGCAACTACGACGGGGTCCACAAGCACAAGACCGTCATTGAAGACGGCGCCTTCATCGGCAGCGATTCTACTTTGGTGGCGCCGGTGCGGATCGGGCGCGGCTCGTACATCGCGGCGGCCTCCTGCATTACCGAGGATGTGCCCGCCGATTCCCTGGCCGTGGGCCGGGCACGACAGACGGTGAAAGAGGGCTGGGCGCGGGAGAAGCGGGCGGCGAACGCAGCACAGAAAGCCAAACAGAGCTAGGAAAGGTCAGCGGTAAGAGGTCGGATTGCAGAGGTGAAAAGCCCTCACTGCAAACGACACTGCCAGGAATCCCCAGGTTTTTACCTCTGCAATCTGACCTCTTACTTCTGCAATCAGTCGGACTGTACCGCTTCCGCCTGCATCTCCGCGTGACGGTCGCCGCGCTGGATCAGCACGATTGCGCCGAGGATGACTGCCGTCGCCACCACAATCCGCACGCTCATCGGCTCCGATGCCCACACCCAGCCCACCAGCACGGCCACCAGCGGATTCACGAAAGTATGCGTTGCCACCAGCGTCGGGGAGCAGTGCTGCAGCAGCCAGGTGTAAGCGGTGAATGCGATCACAGAACCGAACGTGATCAGATAAGCCAGTCCCAGCAGTGATCGCAGCGAAACCGTGCTCCACTGAACTGCAGAAACCTCTCCAGAAACTCCAGCGGCAACCAGCAACATGGCGGCGCCACAGACCAGCGGAACGGCGGCGCGTCCCATGGCATCGCGCGGCAAACGAAGGCGCGGCGAGACGCACACTCCCACCGCCCACGACGCCGCACCCACCAGCACTGCAATCACACCCCAGGTGAGCGAACTCCGCGTCGTAAATTCGCGAGCGGTCAGGATAAAGACACCGGTCAACCCAAGAATCAGCCCCAGCCCGTTCTGCCAGTTGATCTTCTGCTGCTTCATGGCAGCGCCCATCAGCAGGATCCATAAGGGCTCGCTCGCCACCAGCAACGCGGCCAGTCCGGAAGAAACGTACTGCTCAGCCCAGTGCAGGGTGCCGTGTCCCACCAGAAAAAACAGCGCGCCCAGCGCAGCGCCGGCGATCCAGTGCTCGCGCCGCGGGCGGAAGCCCCGCGACCACGCGATTCCCAGCAAGATCAACCCTGCCGTGGTGTGCCGTACGCCTGCGGTGACCAGCGGCGGGATGGTCTCAACCGCATAGCGGATTGCGAGGTAGGTCGTCCCCCAAACTACGTAAATCGCGAAGAAGGCGAGCGCCATCCAAAGACGGGAGGGGCTGACGCGAGCGGTGACGACGGGCGAGGTTGCGGTGGCTGCCGACATAACTTGTAATACCTACTTTCAGCGGTTATACTTTACAGCGTCGCAGATAACCTGTCAACATGATATTAACCGGTTATAGTAGAATGTGGATGAGAACCGTCCCGTGAAGTTTCAAATTATTGCCGGCGAGCTCTGCCTCGATTTCATCAATACACTCGACAACCGTCCTGTGCCAGAGCGGCGGCAGGAACTGCTGCCCTCTTATGAAGATCTGGCGGAGTGGGCGACGCAGGCGGGCGCGATCCACCCTGCGCAGCGGGCCACGCTCTTGCGCGAAGCGGAATCCCATCCCAAAGAGGCTGCGGCTGTTCGGGCGAAGGCCATCGATCTCCGCGAGTGTTTGTGCCGGATTGTGACGGACCTGGCGCGGAATCGCCGCGCATCGGAAGACGATCTGCAA
>JACQDD010000023.1 GCA_016201265.1 Terriglobales bacterium
CCGCTTTTGTGACGAATTCCCACCCTTGCAAAGAGCGCAAGGGTGGGGCAGCCATCAAAAGAGGCGGCGCCAGTAGAAGTGCGAGCCCCCAGAGCGCGCCGGTGGCGGGCCGCCCAGCCCCACGCCGGGTACGGCCCGCTCCCCCTTTGTTTCGACTCCTTTCGCCTTCTTTCGCAACGTAGTATTCTGCCAGTCGAATCCTATGAATATCCAGACTCCGGTTCTCTGTTTAACGCTCTTCGCCGCCGCCCTTGCTTCCGCCCAGCAATCCCCCATCGGCTACAAGCCCGCAGCCGACGCCGACAGCAAGAAAACCATCCTGCTCAAGGACTTTCATCCTCAGTCGGCGCTGCATGCGGCCGTGCATGAAATCCCGCGCGCGAAGTTTCCAGTAATCGACGTTCACAACCACACCAACGACGCCCGCGGCATCGGCGATCGCGTCGAGCCCAAAGAACTGGTCGCGCGCATGGACGCGCTCAACATCAAGACCATCGTCATCCTCACCGGCGGCTGGGGCGATGACCTGCGGAAGCTCATCGACACCATGGTCAAGCCCTATCCCGGACGCTTCATGGTGTTCGAGCAGATCGACTGGTCGAAAATCGACGACCCGAACTTCAGCCAGCTGATGGTTCGTCAGCTCGACGATTCGGTGAAGCGCGGCGCTCGCGGCCTGAAGATTCTGAAGGACCTCGGCCTCGGTGTGCGCGACAAAAGCGGCAAACTGATCCCGGTCGACGATCCCCGCCTCGACCCGGTATGGGAGGAATGCGGCCGCCTCGGCATTCCCGTCTTCATTCATGTGGCCGATCCGGAAGCGTTCTTTCATCCGATTGACGCCAGCAATGAACGCTATGAAGAGCTGATCGAGCATCCGGACTGGAGTCTCTACGGGCCTCAGTTTCCGAGCATGGAGGACCTGTTGGCGCAGCGCGACCGGGTGTTCGCCAAGCATCCACACACGACCTTCGTGGCGCTGCACTTCGGCAGTTGGCCGGAAAACGTAGACTTCGTCGAGCAAACGTTGGAGACATTTCCCAACGTGATGATCGAAACCGGCGCGCGCGAAGGCGAACTGGGACGCCAGCCGCGGCGCGTACGGCGGCTCTTCCTGAAGTATCCCGACCGCATCATGTTCGGCACCGATGAAGGAGCGGCAGAAGAGATGTACCGCAATTATTTCCGCTGGCTGGAAACAGAAGACGAGTATTTCCCTTACGCGCAGTATCCCGCGCAGGGGCGCTGGATGATCTACGGGCTAGGGCTGCCGGATGAGGTGCTGAAGAAGGTGTACCACGGGAATGCGGAGAAACTTTTTGCGCAATTCAAGAAGCAGTAGTCGGTAGCCAGGAGTCGGTAGTCAGCAAAAGCGAGTCGGGATCTGCTGACTACCGGCTACTGGCTACTCCAAATAAGCGCTTGACAACCCCCTCGCCTATCAACGAAAGTTACTATTCGAAACAAATCGAAATATCACTTTCGGATGCCCTCAGACGGCCTATTCAACGAAGAACGCAGACGCGCGATTCTGGAAATGCTGCACCGCGACGGGCGCGTGCTGGTCAAAGATCTGGCCCGGCATTTCCGGATTTCGCAGATCACCATCCGTAAGGACCTGGAGATTCTCGACAGCCAAGGCTCGGTCCAGCGGACTCACGGAGGCGCCCTGCCGGTCCAGGCCGGGGCACTGCTCGATCCCACGCTGCGCGAAAAAGAGAAGCTGCACCGCAAGGAAAAGCTGCGCATTGCCGAGGCTGCGGTCAAACTCGTGGAAGAAGGCCAGTCGGTGCTGCTCGATTCCGGAACCACGACTACTGCCATCGCCCGTGCCCTGAAAGACATGTCGCGGCTGACCGTGATTACCAACGCCATCAACATCGCGGCGGAACTGGCGGGCAATCACATCGAAGTCATTCTGACGGGCGGTATGCTGCGCAAAAACTCATTCTCGCTCGTGGGTCCGCTGGCCGAGCAGACTCTGCGTCAACTGAGCGCCGACATCCTGTTCTTGGGCGTGGATGGCTTCGACACCCGGGCCGGCCTGTTCACTCCGAATCTGCTGGAGACGCAGGTCAACCGCGCCATGGTGGAGATCGCCCGGCGCACGGTGGCAGTCTGCGATTCGAGCAAGTTCGGCCGGCGCAGTTTGTGCAGCATCATGCCGGTGACATCGGTGCACGAGGTGGTCACCGACAAACTGATTCCAAAGTCGGACCTGCGCGCGTTGAAGGACGCAGGAGTAAAGGTCACGTTGGTATAGGAACCCAGACAGGCAATGAATCCGGCACAAACTTCGATAGAACATGGTTCTCACACGCTGAACGAAATCCTCTCCCAGCCGCAATGCTGGAGCGCGTGTTTGAGCAAGCTGGCGTCCAGCGCGGAATTGGGGGCGGCCGTGCAAATGGCTCGGCCCGGCGCGGAGTGGATTTTTGTAGGCTGCGGAACGAGCTACTACCTTGCGATCGCGGCCGCCTCAGCCTTCAACCATCTGGGATTGCCGGCACGGGCCGTTCCGGCTTCCCAGATACTGCTCTATCCTGCGCTGGCTCTGCCCAGTGGGCGCGATTGTATTCCAGTCATGATTTCGCGCTCCGCCCGCACGTCGGAGGTAGTGCGCGCCGCGCGCCTGCTGGAACAGGAGCGCGACTTGCGCACCATCGCGATCACCTGCGCTAACGGCCAGCCGCTTGAATCCGAGTGCAGCGTTACCTTGAAGCTCTTCGACGCCGATGAACAGAGCACCGTCATGACGCGGTCGTTCACATCCATGCTGTTGGGGTTGCAGTATCTGGCAGCGACCGTTGTGAATGATGAGCCCTACCGTCGCGCACTGCTTAGCCTTCCCGCTGAAGTCGCGCCGCTGCTCGAGGACCTTCCCCAGCGTTTGCGATTGTTTGTTCAGGCCCGCAGCTTCGTGGATTGCGTCTTTCTGGCGCAGGGACCGCTGTTTGGGATCGCCTCGGAGTGCATGCTCAAGGTGACGGAGTCGTCCTGCACGTACGCCCAGGTCTTTCATTCCCTGGAGTTCCGACACGGCCCGAAGTCAATCGCAGGGCCGGAAACCTTGATTACGTTTCTGATATCGGAATCTTCCTACGACGTGGAAGTCAAGCTTGTGGAAGAGATGAAGAAGCTCGGCGCGGCTACGATGGTGATTGCCAACCGGGTGGACGACCGCGCCCAGAGTGCCGCCGATTTCGCGATTGAACTTGGCCTACACGTGCCCGAGTACGCGCGGCCCGCCGCGTACACCATCTGGGGACAACTGTACGGCGTCTACAACGGCCTGAAAAAGGGCCTGAACCCGGACGCGCCGAAGAATCTGACGCGCGTGGTGGAACTGGATTAGCACTTAGCACTTAGCATTTAGCATTTGGCACTTAGCCCTTGGCCAAACCGGCTGATCGTGATGCTATGAGGTCTTGTTCATGTCTAAGCTGGACATCGCAATTGCCGGCGAGATCAATCTTGACCTGATCCTCTACGGTCTTCCGGAGCAACTGCCCACCGAACGCGAGTTGCTGGCCAGCGGATTCAGCATGACGCTGGGCAGTTCTTCTGCGATCCTGGCGCACAACCTGGCCGCGCTCGGGAGCCGGGTCGGGTTCATCACCAAAACGGGCGACGACGCCTGCGGGAACATGGCGCTGGTGCGAGTGGCTGCGAGTGGCGTCGATCTCTCCCGTGTGGTGCGTGCCGAAGGCGCCGCCTCCGGGGTGACGCTGATTCTCCAGCACGAGCGGGAGCGCCACATCCTCACCTATCTCGGAACCATTGCCGCTTTGCGCTTCGAAGATCTCGACCTCGCATACCTGGCCTCGGCGCGACACTTTCACATGTCCTCGCTGTTCCTGCAGCGGGCGCTGTCGCCGCGCGTGCCGGAACTTTTCCAGCGCATGAAGGCTGCCGGACTTACCACGTCTCTGGACACCAATGACGATCCCGATGACCGCTGGGACGGCGTACTGGAGCAAACCCTGCCCTATGTCGACGTTCTCCTGCCGAACGAACGCGAAGCCATGAAGATGGCGCGGGCGGACGACCTGGAGACCGCACTTGTGCGACTCAGCGAAAAAGTGAAGACAGTCGTGGTCAAGATGGGCTCGCGAGGAGCGACGGCGGTCCGGGGAGGGCAGCGCTTCACCGCGCCCGCCGTGAAGGTTCGGGTCGTGGATCCCGTGGGAGCAGGAGACAGTTTCGATGCCGGCTTCCTGCACCAGTTTCTGCGCGGAGCTGATCTTCCGGCATGCCTCACCTACGGCAACCTCTGTGGTGCGTTTTCCACGACGGCGTGTGGCGGCACAGAAGCGTTCTGTGACCAGGCGGCGATGCGGGCTTTTCTTGCGCATGCCGGTTGACCTTGGACCAGTGGAAAATCCTTCCAGCACGAAACACCCTTGCACCCACACAGAGAGCGGCTGCGAAACTGTTTACGCTGAGGCCATTTCGCGGCTCTTGTGAAATACTTGCCCACGCAGTCAGCGTTGCAGACGGCAAAGGCTTGACGGCGGAAGGATAAGTCATGTCCCTGACCAGCATCGACTGGTTGATCATGGTGCTGTACTTCGTCTTTGTGCTGGGCATCGGGTTCGCGGTCAAGCGCTACATGAAGACGAGTACGGACTTCTTCCTGGCAGGACGTTCCATGCCGGCCTGGGTCTGCGGGCTGGCCTTCATCTCCGCTAACCTGGGCGCGCAGGAAGTCATCGGGATGGCAGCGTCGGGGGCGAAATACGGCATCGCCACCAGTCACTTCTACTGGATTGGCGCCATTCCGGCCATGGTATTTGTCGGCATTTTCATGATGCCGTTCTATTACGGGTCGCGCGCCCGCTCGGTGCCGGAATACCTACGCCTGCGCTTCGACGAGAAGACGCGCGGATTGAACGCCATCTCTTTCGCAACCATGACCGTGTTTTCCTCAGGCATCTCGATGTATGCGATGGCCAAGCTGATCCAGGCGTTGGGGATTCTGGACGCGCCTTTGAGGAGCCTGGGATTGCCTCCCGCGTTCACGTTCCACGTCAGCATCGTGGCGTCGGCGCTGGTCGTTCTCGGCTACATTTTTCTGGGCGGCTTGACCAGCGCCATTTACAACGAGGTGCTTCAATTCTTTTTGATCGTTGCCGGTTTCCTGCCACTTGTCCTCTTGGGACTCAAGAATGTGGGCGGATGGAGCGGGATCAAGGCACACTTGCCCGCCGGCTACACCCACTCCTGGCAGGGACTGGGCAGCGCGCATACCAATCCGCTGGGCGTGGAATGGTTCGGACTGGTGATGGGGCTGGGGTTTGTGTTGTCTTTCGGCTACTGGTGCACGGATTTCCTGGTGGTGCAGCGTGCCATGGCCGCGGAGTCCATGAGCGCCGCCCGCAGGACGCCGCTGATCGCCGCGCTCCCGAAGATGGTTTTTCCCTTCCTCGTCATTTTGCCGGGCCTGATCGCAGTTGCGTTGCCGCCGCAACCGGTCGAGGTTTACGCCGGCGCCGGACACGTGAAGGGTGAGTACCATATCCCAGGCACGAAGGGCTTGATTCTCCCCAAGCTCAATGAAACCACGGGGCAGCCCGTGCTGGACGCGAACGGCCAGCCGGTTCTCGACTACGACCTCGCCGTCCCCAACATGCTCTTTCGTTATTTCCCGACGGGGATGTTGGGACTCGGCTTGACCGCGCTGCTGGCCAGTTTCATGTCGGGCATGGCGGGTAACGTGACCGCGTTCAACACCGTCTGGACCTACGACATCTACCAGTCCTACATCCGGAAGGACGCGAGCGATGAGCACTATCTCTGGATGGGGCGAATGGCTACCGTGTTTGGGATCGCGCTTTCGGTGGCGGCGGCTTATGCGGCTACGCGCTTCAACAACATCATGGATTTTCTGCAGCTCGTTTTCGCCTTTGTGAACGCCCCCTTGTTCGCGACCTTCCTGCTGGGCATGTTCTGGAAGCGCACAACCGGGCACGGCGCTTTCGGCGGCCTGCTTGCGGGCACAGCCGCGGCGGCGTTGCATCACGGGCTGACCCTCCCGGCGGGCGCCTCTGCTGGCATCAAGGGCGGTTGGCTCACGACCGTGCAAACCTATCCGAGCGAAATGGCGCAGAATTTCTGGACCGCCATTTGGGCCTGGACGACGTGCTTTGTTGTCACGGTTCTGATCAGCGTCATCACCAGGCCCCGGAAGGAAGAGGAACTCGTGGGCCTGGTCTACTCGTTGACCGAACGGATGCCCGACGAGGGCCTGCCGTGGTACCAGCGGCCGGCATGGCTGGGAGCGGGAGTGCTGGCGCTGGCGCTCGTGCTGAACATCATTTTCTGGTAGGAGCCGTCATGGGACTGGATATTCGTTTGCCGATCGGCATGCTGTTTGGCATGGTTGGGGCTCTGCTGGCCGCGTTTGGCGCGCTGAGTAGCCGGGCGATCTACCAGCGATCCCTCGGTGTCAACGTCAACTTGCTTTGGGGAATCGTCCTACTGATCTTCGGAGCAGCCATGCTCGTGCTGGGATGGCGAGGTGCGAGGGCGGGGCGTCCGGCTGGAGAGAAGAGCGATTAAGAGACCTGCATGATGCCGAGCCCCGTCGCCAGCTATGAATCCATCGCCGACTCGCTTAGGCAGCGCTTCGAGCGGTCGTACGGGACGCGCCCGCGCATCTTTCGGGCGCCCGGCCGCGTCAATCTGATCGGCGAACACACCGACTACAACGACGGCTTCGTGATGCCCGCCGCCATCGAGTTCTATACCTGGGTGGCTGCGGACCGGCGCGGCGATCCGGTTTTGCGGGTGGAGTCTGACCAGTTTTCGGAGGCGGCAGAGTGGCCGCTGGACGGGCTTTCTGGCGCACCCCGGAAACACTGGAGCGATTACGTCCGGGGCGTGGCCGCCGTGCTTCAGGCGGCAGGTTGTCCATTGTCGGGTGCGAACCTGGTTATTCACGGACAAGTTCCGCTCGGCGCCGGATTGAGCTCCTCCGCAGCGCTCGAGGTTTCGACCGCCCTGGCGCTATTGTCGGTGTCGAACTACCAACTGCCTCCGCTGGAACTGGCGAAGCTGTGCCAGCGAGCCGAGCACGAGTACGCCGGCACACGGTGCGGCATCATGGACCAGTTCATCGCTACGTTTGGCCGTTCGGGGCACGCCCTGATGCTCGATTGCCGGTCGCTCGACTACAAGCTGCTGCCTGTTCCAGAAGAGGCGCGCCTCGTGATCTGCAATAGCATGGTGAAGCACGAACTGGCGGCGGGCCAGTACAACCTTCGCCGCGCCGACTGCGAAGCGGGAGTGAGGCTCCTGCAACAACACTTGCCGAATGTCCGGGCACTGCGCGACGTTACACTCCCCGATCTGGAGAAACACAGGGATGAATTGCCCGAGGTGGTCTATCGGCGCTGCCGGCATGTAGTCACCGAAAACCAGCGTGTGCTCGAGGCGGCGGATGCGCTTCAATCCGGAGACCTCGCTCGCTTCGGGCGGTTGATGTACGAATCTCACCGCAGCTTGCGCGATGATTACGAGGTCAGTTGCCGGGAACTGGATCTGCTGGGGGAGCTGGCGGCCACCGGCGAGGGCGTGTACGGCGCCCGCATGACTGGCGGGGGATTCGGCGGCTGCACGGTCAACCTGGTTCGGGCGGATGCGGCAGATCGTTTTCAGCGCTACATCATGGAGGCGTACGCGAAGGACGCGGGAAAGACTCCTGAGGTGTACGTCTGCTCGGCGGCGCAAGGCGCGGGCCCTTGGCAAAGCTGATGAATATCGAAAAGCTCAACGCGATGCCGCACCGGCGCTGGAACCCTCTGACCCGGGAATGGGTGCTGGTGTCGCCGCAGCGCACCGAAAGGCCGTGGCAAGGCCAAGTGGAAAAAGCCGCCGCATCAGCCGCTCCTCCCTACGATCCCGGCTGCTATCTGTGCCCGGGCAACCAGCGCGCGGGCGGAGTGCGGAATCCTGACTACTCCTCGACCTTTATCTTCACCAATGATTTTGCCGCCCTGCGGCAAGATGTCCCGCCGGCAAAGCTCGACGAAGGCAACCGCGGCTTGCTGCTTTCCGAAAGCGAAGCCGGCACTTGCAAGGTCGTGTGTTTCTCGCCCCGCCACGACCTGACTTTGTCCCGCATGAGCGTCCCGGAAATCGAGGCGGTCGTTGGCGTCTGGACTCAGCAGCATGCGGAACTGGGGGCACTGCCCGACATCAACTACGTGCAGATCTTTGAGAATCGCGGCGAAATCATGGGTTGCAGCAACCCGCATCCGCATGGCCAGATCTGGGCCAACCAGACGGTTCCCAACGAGCCGCGCAAAGAGCAGGAGTCGCAACAGGTCTATTTCTCCAAGCACGGCTCCTGTCTGATCTGCGACTATCTGGAAGTCGAACGCAAGGCCGCGAGCCGCGTGGTGTGCGAGAACGAGCACTTCGCGGCCCTGGTTCCCTTCTGGGCGGTGTGGCCGTTTGAAATACTACTGATTTCGAAAAAGCACGCGCGGGATTTTGCGCCCTTCAACGGCACAGCGCGGACCGCTTTGGCCGACATTCTCAAGCGCACCACCACGCGCTACGACAACCTGTTTGAGGTTTCGTTCCCTTATTCGATGGGATTTCATCCGGCGCCGACCGACGGCGACCAGCATCCAGAATGGCATTTTCACGCGCACTTCTATCCTCCGCTGCTGCGTTCCGCGACAGTTCGCAAATTCATGGTGGGCTACGAAATGCTGGCCGCTCCCCAGCGTGACATCACGCCGGAACTGGCGGTGAGCCGTCTGCGGGAAGCCAGTGAAGTGCACTACGCGGATCGGAAGTAAGACAGGCTGGGCACGAAATTGGGGTGGGAGACGGGAATTGAACCCGCAACCGTCGGAGCCACAGTCCGATGCTCTACCAGTTGAGCTACTCCCACCGCAGATAATGATTATAGCAATTGCGGAAGGGCGGGCTCTAGGCTTTGGGCTCTGGGCTTATAAAGTAGGCCGCGCCGCATGCATCGAAGGCCTAGAGCCTAAAGCCCAAAGCCTAGAGCCTGGTTTTCTACTTCCTTCCCACGCCCAGGTACTGGAATCCCATGGCGCGCAGGCGGGAAGAGTCGAGCAGGTTCTTGGTATCGATGATGATGGGGCGTTTCAACAGGTGGCGAATCTTGCCAAAGTCGAGGGTACGGAACTCGGGCCAGCCGGTGCCGACGACCAAGGCGTCTACTCCTTCGGCAACTCCGTAAGCTGATTCGCAGTACTTCACCATACCGTTGAGCTGCTGGCGGGCCTCGGGAATCGCAACCGGATCGTAGGCCCGGACGCGCGCACCCTTGGCGAGCAGGTTCTGCGCCAGCTGGACGGACGCGGAGCCCGCCACCGAATTGGTATTCGGCTTGAAAGCCAGGCCCAGAATGCCCACGTCCTTGTTTTGCACGGTGTCGATGGCGCCGGAAACCTTTTCGAACATGCGGTCCGCCAAGCTCCGATTGACCTCGCGTGCGGCGCTCAGGATTTTCAGGTCCACACCGTTTTCGCGAGCCAGCCCGGTTAGGGACTCCATATCCGTCTCAGCAAAGATTCCGCCCATGCCGGCCCCCGGCTGCAGGCACCGTGGCGCAATTTTCTTGTCGAGTCCCAATGCGAGCGAGAGGCTGACGGCGTCAGCACGCACATGCTCGCACAGGCTCGCAATCTCGTTGATGAAAGAAATTTTTGTCGCCACAAAGGCGGTGGTCGCCTCGCGCGTCAGTTCGGCGGTCTCGTAATTGGTCACCAGCACCGGAACACCGCGCATCACCAGCGGATGGAAGATCTGCTTGAGCGCGGAGACGGCTTCACTGGAGGCCGTTCCCAGAATGATGCGGTCGGGCCAGTTGAAGTCCTCGACGGCACATCCGTTGGTGAAGAACATGGGCTGGCATACCAGGATGCTGCGCAGCGCGTTCGCCTTTAACGCTTTCTCCAGCGCCGTGGTGGTGCCCACGCGCACCGGCGTAACGATGGAGAGCACTTGCACGCGGCCGGCTGCCCGGGCCATGCGCAGAACCAACTCTTCCAGTCCCTGTGCAGAATCTTCGGCGAGAAAAATTACCTGTGCTTTGCGCGCCAGATCTTCCGGGTCGGTGGAATACACCAGGCGTCCGGAACGCACATTGCGCCGGATCACTTCCTGAAGATTTTTTTCGTAAAAAGGAATGTCACCCTTGGCCACTTCCACGATGTGCGAGCTGTCGGCATGACAGCAGCAGACGGGAGTGCCGAAATCGGCGAGACAGGCAGAGATGACGGTGGAGAGATAGCCGGATCCATAAACCCCGATGTGCATTGTGCCTTCTTCGAGTCAACCCGCAGCCTGGGATCCGGCGCTTGTTGTACAGCCCCTGCACACTATGGTAATCCCGCCAATGGACTTGGCAACGGACGGAAAGTACATGTACCGCTGAACCGCGCTTCCCGCCCGGCGTTTGGGGGTTTTATGGGGGTATTGCCGGCTAGGGCCGGGAGGACAACAGGCTGCGTCCCAAAGGAACCGGGGCCACATCCTGCCAGGCGTCGCAGTTCTCGCGGACGAACATCAACTCATCCACATGGATCAGGCGCGAGCCCTGGAACTGCGACCAGCGTTCCCGCGCAATGACGCTGGCGTCACGCGCTTGCTGGTCGAGTGCCGTCTTCACGATCGTCAGGTGAGGAACATAAGGCCATTCCTCATCGCAGTGCAGGCCGTTGGCGCTAAGCTGGTCGTGCAGTTCGCGCATGCGGTAGGCGGCCCGCGTTACCTGGATGAACACCGTCGGTGTGGTGGGAAGAAAGGTCTCAACTTCTCCCAGTTCGATGTCGAACGGAACCACGCGGCTGCAAGCCTCCTCCAGAAATTCGAGAGCGGCCTCTTCGGTCCCGCGCAAGGCGCGTGGAGGAAGAATGGTGAGATGAGCCGCCATGTGGGCCGTGACCGGATGGAGTTCCCGGCGGAGTTTTTCCACGAACTGCCCGACCGGGGGGCGGACGTAGGTCACCAATGCGTAACGAGAACTGGACATGACTTCCGAGGGGAGATTATAGCCGAGCGCGGCGACCGGCGCAGTGCGGCGCGACCGGCGGCGAGACCCAAAGGTCACAAGCGGCCAGGCCGCTCTCGTGCGCAACAACTCGATCGGGACAAAACCGCAGCCGAAAGTCATTTGCACTACAAATCATTGTCGGCCAGATATCGACCATGGCCATTCGAGTCGAGCCAGTGGTAGAGATGGACCTGGCACAAATAAGAGGCGATGATCTCCTCGCCCAGTTCATGCGTCTCCGTGCACACAAACGGCACGTTCCAGCCAGCCAGTGCGGCGATCGGCGATTGCATGATGCGATTGGGGTTCACATCCGCCATCAGCGCGGTCCGGGACCGAAGCGCCGACCTCAGGAACAGCGTGAAGTCAGAAATGAGGCTGAGAACGAGGGCTGCAATCGCAGGTCTGGACCGCCGCATCGAGCGGGATTTTACAGGATCGGCGATAGAACCGAAACGGAAACGGTGGGCTTCTAACGCGACGCTCGACGTGCCGTTAACACCTCGGCATTTCTACAGGTTGTGAGCTGTTGGTGGAATTTGTGCGTGCCACAACGATGATTTCGTCCCCTGGAAGAGAGGGATTTCGCTGTAAGGTCCGCAACAGCGGAATCTGCCGTCACACTGCCTCTCCTTCCGGCACTCACCAGCTCACGGCGACAAGCGCATAAACCCTTATTTCGGGAACGGTAAAGACACATGTCCCCGCACTGCCACTCGCGTTGAGGGAGCGCGGTGCGTCAGAATCAAGCGAATACACCGCTACTTCCTTCGCCGTCGCTCCCTGAGGCAAGCGACAAGCTACTTCGATCGACTTGACCGAGGGGGTATTCTTGGCATCGTAGTTTACGAGGTGCAGCAGGATTCTCCTTTTCGCCGGCTGCGAAACCAAATTGGCAATGAGGTACGGCGGCCCGCTGACCCGCACGGGTAAAGAATCCCTGGCAGCCCAGCGAACACCTTCGGTAATTTCTTCCCAATTCTTTGGGAGTTTCCAATAGCGGTTGCTGATTCCAAAGTAGGCTTCCGGCTGCGGCAGCGGGCCCTCAAACTGGACTCCGGGGAAATAGATCACGCGCCCTCTGCCGTGTTCCTTGCGCACGGGGATGCCTGCGGCGGTTCCCATGCCTTCGACATGCTCCACGTAGGCCTCTGCGGTGGGTTGAGCATCCACCAGGCCGCGCAAACCCGGTTCAACGCGAAGCCTGCGCCATTCGTCATAAAGACCGGTCAATCCTGTCGCAACAAGGCCGCCGCCCTGTTCCACAAAACGCCGGATCAGCAGAAGTTGTTCATCGGACAGGCATTCCGAATCCGGTAGGATGACGGCGTTGTACTTGGAAAGGTTTGCAAGGTGTTCGTCAAAGATCAGTTCGAATGGAATCCTCGTCTGAATGAGCGCCTGCTCCACCAGAATTGCACTCAACTGCGCTCGCGCGTTGTGATAGCTGATCGAGGGTTGCGAGCGCAGGACGGCGACCGAGGCCACATCTTCCGTGTCCGTGAACAGGTCGCGATGCTTCCGGTAGAAGGCAATATGTTTCAGTAGCCCGGGAAAGATCGGGTCCTCACCGACGTAGCCGATCGTCTGATTAAAGGCCAGGCATTCCGCGATCGCCACAGGATCATCCGACAGGTGTGTGAGCAGGATGTTTTGATAGGTCCTGGCCAGCTTGAAGCTGCGAATCTTCGAAATCAGGCGGCCGTCCGGCAGTAATCCGGCCGGGTTGTCTTCCTCCGTCCAGAAGACCTCGGTCCATTTCAGAATCCGCGAATGGTCGATGCCGGATTCCCACGCGCGATTCTGGCCGGTGATGCCGTGGGGATTGATTTCAATCACTACTTCGGGATTCAGCGATTTGGCATAGAGCGCCATCTGCTTCCATTTGCTCGGGAGGATTATCACGGTTCCACTGGGGCGGATTCACGAAGTCCGTGTTCTCAAAGCCGAAGCGCTCTCTGCGCTTCTCCGGAGGGTACTTCGTCTTCAAATGGTTCCGAAACCCCTGCACGCAAGCGAGGCAGTGGCAGGAATCCGGCTCGGGATTCAAACCGAAATTGTCAAAATGAATGAAGTCGCTTTTCACCTCGACCACCGCGTAACGCACGATATTCTTCAAATAATCCAGATATTCTTGGTTGGCGAAGCAGGGCCGGTAGCGATACGACTGCTGATAGCCGTAGGTGAGCAGAATGGGCTGTCCGGCGATATCGCGCTGGATCCAGTCTTTGGCGCGCGGCTCCTCGGCGAAGAACGTTTCGTACATCAGCGAATTCCATTGGATGTACGTGTCAACTCTCATGCCGTAACGACGGGCGATTTCCGCCGCACGCTTGGTGTCCTCCATCTCAGGTTTCTCGGCTGCCATTCCGAACCCTTTGTAGAGGTGCGTGTGGAAAACCTCGATCCCTTGCTCCTTGAGCCTGCGGATGAGGGGCTCGCTCTGCTGGCGTTCATAGAAATCGCGAGCATTCCGTGATTCACCACCTCTTCGGACCAGAAAGATATATGGCTCATGCGATCCGCCGGCGTCGATCAGCCCGTTTTTCAGCCAATGAGCGCGCGGCATCACGTCCTGAGAAATGGCCGCCATCAGCCGCGGCAGTTTTAGAATCTGCGCTGCCGCGATTCCCGCCAACGTGCCGCTCATGAAGTCCCTGCGATTCATCGTCGCCTCCTCACCGCCTGACCGCCCCTTCGCATCTCCCGCCGTTCGTGCGCCCGCCCCTTGGTTTTTCAAGCAGTGCCTAGCGGGTTCCTTGCGTCCTCCAATCGGACACGACAGCGGAAGGACTGAGTTCCCTGGTAACGCTCTTCCAGTTGCCCCGGCACCGCCGGGCCATCTGCTGGACATTCATTTCTTTCCCCTAACCAAATCGCCTTCGCAAATCGAGCAGCCAGGCAACTGGGAATAGGAAATGCCGCCGGCGGCCTCGTATAGATAGAACCGAATGAGGGGGGTGCCAAGCGCGACGCCGGTAGCCCTAGCGTGATGCCGCGCTTCGCGCCGTGTTCGCATGCGGCTTTCATCGTCTCGGCCACCCATTCGATTCCCTGCCGTTCGCTGGCGCCGGGGGCAAAGCGCCGGCGCGGGGCAGCGCGGGAGTCCTCACAAGAACCTGCCTGGACTGAGAGCTCCCATGGCAAGCGACAGGGGCGCTCCGGTAATCATCTCGCTCGCGAGTTTGCCCGTGATCGGCCCCATGGTAAATCCGAGCATGGCGTGACCGGCGGCGACGTAGACGTTGGGATGGCGCGGGATCCGCCCGATAACCGGAATGCCGTCTGGTGTGCACGGCCGCAAACCACACCAATATTCGATGTTGCGTGGCTCCCCGAAGGGAAGGAGGATTTCGCGGCCGCCGCGCAGGGCTGCTTGCGCACGTGTGTTGTTCATTCGCAAATCCATACCCGCGAACTCCATGGTGCCGGCGAATCGCAAACGGTCACCGAGGGGAGTGACGAACACTCTTCTTTCCTGATGGGCCACAGGAATTTTGGGCGCGCCCTCCGGCTTGGAGATTGTAACGCTGTATCCTTTGCCGGGCTGGATCGGGAGACTCACCCCGAAAGCGCGTGTCAGGCCCGGCAGCCAGGAGCCGGCGGCAAGGAGGAGGTCCTTGCACTGGAATACGCCCTGATCGGTGTTGACGGCTATCCTGTCCCCATCAGCCGGCAGCAGCCCCAAGGCACGTGTGTTGGTCCGGATGGTCACCCCATACTTCGGCAAGAGCCGCCCGAGTCCGGTGACGAAAAAGTGGGAGTCGCCGTGTGCATCCTCCGGGTAATAGACGGCGCCTTTCACCGTTTCAAGCACTGCGGGTTCCAATTCATGAGCGTTGCGGCCGCCCAGAATCCGGGAGTCGAATCCATAGCCAGCCAGCAACTCGGCCTCCCGTTTGGACTTTTCGAAACCGGCATCCGTCGAGCTGACGTACAGCGCTCCCCGCCGTTCGAAATAAAACTCCAGATTCTCGGTGCGCACCAGTTCCTCATACAGCGCGAGACTTGCGCGGCAGAGATCGCGCAGGATCGGAATACCGCGCATCATCGCTTCCGGGCGGCAGTTCTGAGCGAATTGCAACAGCCAGCGCAAGAGCTGGAAATCCAGGCGGGCGCGAATCAGCAGCGGACTATCTTCCTTTAGCATCCACTTCAGAGCCTGGCGGATAACGCCGGGCGCCGGCAGCGGCACGGCATGACTCGGGGTGATCAGACAGGCGTTGCCATAGGAACAGCCTGAGGCGATCTCTCCCTGCTCCAGGAGGATGACGCTTCTCCCGCTCTTGGCCAGATAGTAAGCGGAGCAAACACCGATAACGCCACCGCCTACGACGATTACGTCTGCTGTTGTAATAATGATGATTCTCCCGGGCAAGAACGCGTCTAAATCGCCTCCGGCGGTTCGAGCTCTTACTGGACTGTTTTTGCTGCACCGATCCAGCCGGTCAGCCCCGCTTCGATCTCACGCTCGGAGGGTGCCACCGCCACTTGCAAATGGCCAGCGGCGGCATCCGCCTCGTAGTTCCGGCGAACCGGTTCCAGCGCCCTCTCGGCTTGGGCCCGGAACATCTTTTTCGTCTGTGCATCCTCCGGGTTCAGCACCAGCAGCGGGCGGGGGGCCAGCGCGCCATACACATCCTCAAGGTCGAAATCCCGAAGGGCTCCGGGCAGCACCAAGCTGGCCGGTTGCGCGTACATTTCGCTGCTAAAGAGTTCGGCGTAGGAAATCGGCACGCCTTCCACGGCGATGCGCGCCACCCGCCCGTCCAGCACGGCGGCGAACAGCGCCGTGAGTCCGGCCCAACCCCTGCCCACCAGGACGACGCGCTTCGGATCCACGTCGGCGCGAGACTGCGCGTATTCCATCACGTGCAAGGCATCCCAGACGCGCATTCCAAGCAGCGGCCGGCCGAGCGAGGAGGCCGCATAGGCAAAATCGGCGTCCTTGCCGTCGCGTGGGTGAAAACAGTACATGCGCGAGTCCGCTACTTGCCGGTGCGGCGTCGTTTCCCCAAAACCTCGCACGTCCGCCACCATGACCCCCCAGCCTCGTCGCGCCAGAGTTTCGAGCACGTACGGATCATCTGCCGCCGCATCGCGATCGCGCAGGTAGACGACCGTCGGCCGGCGTGCCGCTACGCCGCGCGGACGGAGAACGCGCACCGGCACGACAATGCCGGGTTCCGTCTCGAGCACAAGCTTCTCAATGATCACATCGCCGCTTCGTGCTTCGCCGAGGGCACGGGCACGCACCTCGACAGGCGCCGAGGAAAGGCCCAATCGCTCCCGGACCTTCCCGGCCAGCTCGCGCCGGAACGACGCCTGGAGCCTGCGCTTCGCCAGTTCCGCCGCCAGGCGCTTGGCTTCGGCCTGGTGAATATCCAGGAGGCGCTTCCCGCCGAACGATGACACCACCTGGCCCGTGGGCGTGCACCACAGCGTGGACTCCTGTTCTACCTCGATGATGGGCTCGTGAACTTCGTTTTCTTGCCCTTTGAGCCAGCGGTCGAACCATGCCGTGGTGGCTTCGCGAAGCGGCTGGCTGTATTTATGCTCGTGGTCAAAGGCGACCATCTTAAGCCGCTCAGACGCCCCCAACCGCGCATAAACCTTCTGCAATTCGCCATAAGTTTGGCGGGTCCCCTCGATGGGAAAGAAGTCGCGCAGGGCGGCCCCAATCAATACCGGACGTGGCGCGATCATGGCCACCAGCTCGGCATGATCGATGCCCGCCCCCAACAGCCCCTGTATGTCCTGTTCCGGATCCGCTTCGGAATCCATGTCCCGCGCTTCGATCTTCTTGGGAATGGAACTGAGAAAGGTGACGATGGAAGCAGCCTTGACTCTCCGATCCAGCAGGGCAATGTACGTCGTGAGAGCTCCACCTCCGGAATTTCCGGTGACACCGATCCGCGCGGCATCCACCTCCGGCAGGCTGGTCAGATAGTCCAAGCTGCGCAGACCGTCCCAGATAAGCTCCCTGGCAAGGTTTTGGCCTAACAGCATCTGGCGGATTCCCAGCAGTCCGTGCTCGTTACTCTTGTCGACGAGACCCCGATGTTGGAAGACAAAATCCCAGAATTGCATGCGCTCGCCCTGGCTAAGAGCGTCGTAAGCTAATACCACATAGCCGTGTTTCACCAGGCCGATAAACAGGCGCTGGTAGGTGTCGGCGGCCTTTCCCTCGAGCGAGTGCCCGCAGGGAGCGAGGACCGCCGGAAATGGAGCTGTGCCGATGGCAGGCACGTACAGGTTGGCCGTGACGTAAAATTCCGGTCGGCTCTCAAAGATGACCTTCCGGATCGTGTAGCCGTCCCGCCGAACTTC
Organism: Terriglobales bacterium; assembly: GCA_016201265.1. Lineage (GTDB taxonomy): Bacteria > Acidobacteriota > Terriglobia > Terriglobales > Acidobacteriaceae > Acidiflorens. Next base: position 17,369 of record JACQDD010000023.1, read on the forward strand.
CCCGGTCAGTCGCACGTTCAGGGGCGTCTTTTCGGTGGGCAAGCCACCGATAAGCTCTAGGAACCGGCGTCTGGTCTCCTCCTGCCAGCGGCCAAAATCCGCCGGTGACTGGGCGGCGCGCATCCGGTCGTGACCCTTGGCCGCAAGCTGCGCCGCCTGATCCTGGAGATAATTCTGCAACATCTCCTCATACTGCTTTTCCAGCGGCGTGCCGGTAAGCACCTGGAGGTCCCTGGATCGCAGGGACTCTTGGACTTGGGCAGGGACTTCGGCCGCGACGCAGAGCGCCAGCAGAAGAGACAGAGACCTCACCTTGTTCATGGGGGGAGTTCGTCCTCTTTGAACCGCTCCTTATAGTTCATCTCGTCGGGTTTGCCCGGCGCCGTCACCTCGATGGCAATCCGTCCCATCCGCAGGCCCGGGGAGTATGCGGAGATCGTAGCCTCACCGGAACGTGGCGTCGAGCGAAACGCAACGCGCGTCTTGCCGTCCACGGCATCCCAAGTAAGTCCCGTTCCATGCCCCAACCAGGTCTGCTCCAGGAGCCGGCCGGGCCCGTTAGAGGTGAAGCTGATGGCGGGATGCGCGCCGGGAACGATCACCCCTGCTTCGTCCACGACCGAGGCGGTGATGTACGCCAGGCTCTCCGGGTCTCCCGACGTCACATGCTGCGTGTCGGCTTCCAGAAGAATCCGGTACGCTGGACCCGCGGTTCTTCGTTCGTCGCTGATCTCCTTGCCGCCGGTTTTCGCCACGGCCCTCAGCGTCCCCGGTTGGTACGGCACCTGCCAGACGCGCGGCGGATGACGTAATCCGGGGTCTCCAGCCTCGGCCTTCACTCCCAGCGACTTGCCATTGAGGAACAACTCGACCTCGTCCGCGTTACTATACACTTTCACTTCTCTGCTTTTGCCTTCTTCTCCCGGCCAGGTCCAATGCCCCACAACGTGCACTATCGGCTTTTGGGTCCATTGGCTCTGGTAGAAGTAGTAGACCTCCTTGGGGATCCTCCAGGTGTCCGCCACGCCGAAAGAAACCACGTGTGGCATGACCGTATCGTAGGTTTCACCATCGTAATCGAATTGATCCCAGATGGCTCCTCCGGCCAGCCACGGGCGCTGGTTCAATTCGCTCAGATACTTCTCGTGCAGGATCAGGGCCCGGTCCTCACTCTCGGGGCCCATGCCGTAGAGGCCGCGCCCGATCGAACCCGCTGCGCTGTATTCCGACACCATGTAACTTCGCCCGGGATTGCTGGCATGCTTCTGGTCGGCGGCCGCGCTGACGCCCCCACCCAGGCCCGCTACATCCACTAAGGCCTCAATCTCCTCCCCGCGCGGCTCGTGCATGCCCACCGGGCGCGACGGATCGAGTTCGCGGTAGAGTTTCGAAACCGTCTCCACCACGCGACGGGAGACGCTTTTGGAAGCATTGATCTCGCCGGCGATGCCCCAGAGGATGACCGACGGATGATTGCGGTCCCTCTTGATCATCTCCCGCGCCATGTTCGAAACGTTGGCGATGTATTCGCCGGGATCCCCGATCTCCTTGTTGATGGGCAGCTCTTCCCAAACCATCAGTCCCAGACGGTCGGACGCCTCGATAGTGGCCACGTCGTGCGGGTAATGCGAGGTCCGCCACAAGTTG
>JACQDD010000167.1 GCA_016201265.1 Terriglobales bacterium
ATCCGGTTGGCGGTAAGCCCGGAGCCCGAGCGATGATCGCCGGAAAGTAAACCCGCAAGGGAGCTTTCTGAGAGGGTCAGCAAGGGTCTAAACGCGAGCTACTGGCCGAGAGGAATGAGTTCAACATCACCTCGGGACTCTTTATTTCTACTGGCGTGCCCGGGCACCTCGCCCGTCGGGGGTGTGTAGGACGGACGCCCTCGCCCGTCCAAGCGGAGCGAAGCTCCGCAGCACGCCGGACAGTTCCCACCATCCCATTCTGAACCTGCCTCGCCTCGCCAATCCAAACTCTTCATCCGCTGCAATACCCTCTGTTGGTTCAGGGATCGGCCTTCGGACATGCTCGCTCCATCGTTTCCTAAGCCTTCGATAGCTGCACGACAACACCGCCATGGCATTCTATTGCATGCTATTCTATGCTTTGCTATACTACGCTAGATTTGGATAGAAGCAGCTTTGAACTAAGGAGGACCAGGAAAATGAGAGATGCTGACAGAATTCGCGTCTATGGCAAAGAAAAATATGTCCTGCCGGCACGTCAACGGAAAGAGAGGCGCTTTTCGATCAGAGTCGGTGATGTCGTTCGTGGGCTGAATCTGAATGGTCGCGCCCCTGCGGTGTGCAGCGCCCTGAAGACCAGCGAGTTTCTCCAAAGCAACGACTTGCATCTAGTTGACACAAGTGGCCCCAAGTCCGGACAAAGTACGACCGTCATTTACACCTACGAATTTGTCGGTGCTAAGCAGTCCTCCCCACGGGCGGAAGATTCGTGGAGCCGTTTGCGCGGTGCCTTGAGAGATGTCTTCGCCGAACTTGGCGGCGGTGAAGCCTATCTTCGCGCTGAGCGAAGCGGCTTCTACCCGATGAAGGAGGATGAGTGAGCCGAGTCTATTGGGATACGATGCTCTTCATTTATTGGCTAGAAGATCACCCGGAGTATGCACGGAGAGTGGACGCGATTCACTCTCGAATGGAACAGCGTCACGACCAATTGATTACGGGCGCCTTTACCTTCGGAGAGGTGCTTGCGGGGGCCTATCGCAAAGGCGCTCCGCAACTGGCGGAGGAGTCGCGTCGCTTATTGCGGAGCGTAGTGGCGGAGGTAGTACCATTTACGCTTGAGACCGCCGACCGTTATGCGCGCATCCGAGGGACTCCTGGTATCACTCCGGCAGATGCGATCCATCTAGCGTGCGCTGCCCAGGCTGGCACCGACCTCTTCTTGACCAACGACCAGAACCTGGTCGGAAGAATCGTGTCTGGGATTCAATTCATCGCTTCCCTAGACGCACAATTGTTCTGAGATGCGCAATTCATTAGGGTCGAAGCCAAGACCGCGCCAGCAAGGTTCGAACCGCTGAGCTCCGCCGCTGCTCCCCACTGATTCTACTCGGGCCCCGACGTAATAGAATCCCTCGCGTAATAGAATCTCTGTTATGCCTTGCCGCGCCTCACGCCTCCTCATTTCTCTCTCGCTGGTCTGCTTCTTGAGTGCAGCCGCCCTTGCGCAAACCCCTTCCCAGCAGAAAGCGGACAGCTCCGAAGAGGCTGCCATCTTCGAGCGCATTCTCAATCGCGCTCATTTTGAGAATGACGGCACCGGCGTCGAGGAAACCGAAGCTGTCATCCGCATCCAGAGCCGGGCGGGCGTAGAGCAATTCGGCCAACTGGTCTTCGGCTACTCTTCGGCCACCGAAGAACTCAAGGTGGAGTATGTCCGGGTCCGGAAGCCGAACGGGCAGGTAGTGACCACGCCCGACTCCACCGCGCAGGACTTCGCCCCTGATGTCCTGAAAGAAGCTCCGATGTACAGCGACTACCGCCAGCGCCACATCTCGGTGACCGCACTCCAGCCCGGCGACACCCTCGAATACCGCACCGTCACTCGTATCGTTACGCCCCTGGCCGCAGGACACTTCTGGTACGAGCACAGATTCCCGAAGGGAGCGGTCGTCAACGAAGACCGGCTGGAAATTGATATCCCGAAGTCGCGCGAAGTGAAACTGAAAGCGCCCGTTCGTAAGCCTGAAATTGCGGACAATGGCGACCGGCGTGTTTACACCTGGGTGGTAAAGGATATCCGCCCCGACCGCGATAAAGATGAGGACCGGGATGCCGACGAAGAGATCGGCCCGGATGTGCAGCTCACAACTTTTGCCGACTGGAGACAGCTAGCGCAGTGGTATGCCCGGCTGCAGGGCGAGCGCATGGTGGTGGATGACAGCGTGCGCAAGAAGGCGGCGGAGCTGACCAAAGGCGCCGGCAGCCCGACGGAGAAGGCGCGCCGCTTGTACGATTTCGTGGCCCGCAATGTGCGTTATGTCAGTCTTTCGTTCGGGATCGGGCGGTATCAGCCGCACGCGGCCACCGACGTCCTGCAAAATGGATACGGAGACTGCAAGGACAAACACACCCTGTTATCCGCCATGTTGAGGGCGGAGGGAATCCAGAGCTATCCGGTGCTGATCCACAGTTCGCGAAAACTGGATGCCGATGTGCCTTCTCCGGCGCAGTTCGATCACGTAATCACGGCGGCGCGATTGGGCCCGGGCTTGACTTGGCTGGATACCACCACCGAAGTTGCTCCTTACGGGCTCATTCTTTATCAATTGCGTAACAAGCAGGCCGTGCTGGCGTCAGAGGATGCCGATGGCGGCTTACAGCGCACGCCGGCCGATTCGCCGGTTAAGACTTCCAGCCACTTCCTGCTGGATGGCAAATTCAGCGAATTTGGCGCGCTTGATGCGACGCTCGAACTCACATCGCAGGGCGATCGCGATTACCCGATGCGTGCCGGCTTCCGTCAAGTCCCGCAAGCGCGGTGGAAAGAGTTTGTGCGCGTGCTCTCGGCGAGTTGGGGTTTGCCGGGAGAAGTAGATGACATTCAACTGGACCCCATCGAGGACACAGCAAAGCCTTTTCGCCTGAAATATCACTTGCACCAGGACAGTTACTTCGCGGTGCCGTCGGCCAACGTCAATTTCCGCCCCATTCCACCGTTGGGGGTGCCCGCTGTCAGGGCTTCCACCAAGAGCAAGGAACCGTTCAGCATCGGCCCTACCGGAGAAGTGAATTACCGGGTGCGCCTGCAGTTTCCACCGAACTACACGGTGCGCACGCCGCTGGTGGTGAAGATGGCGCGGGATTACGGCGAATATTCATCGTCCTACTCGCTGAACAAGGGTGTGCTGGAAGGCGAGCGCACGTTGACCGTCAAGCTGAACGAACTGCCCGCCTCCCGGCGTGCGGACTACGATTCGTTTCGAAACGTCACCCGCAGCGACGAGGACCAGGTTCTGTCCGCCTCCATCCTGCCGCCGTCGGGCCAGGGGCAGACCGCCTCGGCCAAGCTCGAGGGAACTCCCGCAGAACTGCATAAGGCGGGAGTCAAGTCGTTACAGAGCAAGGACTATCGCACTGCGATTGACTTGCTGAAGCGCGTCGTCGAGCAGGATTCGAGCTTGAAAGAAGGCTGGTACGACCTGGGACTGGCGTATGCCGGCGCCAATAATCATGCCGAGGCGATCAGCGCGTTCCGCAAGCAGATTGAGCTTGATCCCAACCATAAGAGTGCCAATGGAGACCTCGCCATGGAGTTGCAGCAGTCCGGGCAGGCCGAGGAGGCGATCGCAGCTTACCGCGCGCAACTGGAGATTGTTCCTTTCCAGAAGTCGGCGCACAAGAATCTGGGCATGCTGCTGGCACAACTGGGGCGCAATGCCGACGCTCGTACAGAGCTGGAAACAGCCGCTTCAATCCCTCCGGACGATCCGGAAACGAGGTTGTCTCTGGCGCAGGTGTACACGCGGCTGGGCGAGAATGCGAAGGCGCAGGAATTGATGAAGGGATTGACCGGATCTGCCGCGGCGGATCCCGGGCAGGATATCTTCGCGGCGGCTCTGGCTGCCAACCTCGATCCTGCGCAGACCGAGAATGAGGCCCGGCAGGTGTTGTACGACATTGGAGAACAGTTCGATTCCGGCGAATACGACCGGCTGGGGCCGTCGGCCTTTTCTGCTATGCGGCTGGTGGCGCTGGCGTGGTCGCGAATCGGGTGGTCGAAGTTTTTGCGCGGCGAAAACCTGGAGGCGATGCAGTTCCTGAATTCGGCCTGGCTTTTGAGCCAGTCCGGGACTGTGGCCAACCGGCTGGGGCAGGCGCTGGAGAAGCAGGGGCAGCGCGAAAAGGCACGCCAGATGTACGCGTTCGCGGTGGCGGCGGGAGGCAGTGTTGTGGCGGATTCGCGGGAGCGGTTGGGGAAGCTTGCTCCCGACGCTAGTTCCGCGGAGAAGGCAGCAGCGCAAGCGGCGAGCGATCTTGCCCAGTTGCGCACGGTCAAATTCGGTGCCATTACGAACAAGACGGTTTCGGCGCGGTTCAATCTCGTGTTCGACAGTTCGCCTCGTCCGGACCGGGCTGAGTTTGTTGAGGGTGACGAAGTGCTTCGGGCTGCCGCGGCGCAGCTCCGGGAGAAGGACTTTCCCGTGAAATTCCCGGATGTTTCCTCCGTGAAGATCGTTCGCCGGGGGCAGTTGAGCTGCAATGATTCCGGATGTGCCATGGAGTTGCTGCCCATCGAAAGAGCGCAGCCCGGCTCAGGTCAGGCCGCGTCTGCGGTCAACAAATAAGACCTGAACAAAGCCCGTTCGTGCGTGTCTCTGATCCCTGGTCACAGGGGGCTGTGCGCGGTCCACTCGACGCCTTCGCACCGGCTCCGATAATCTAGTGAGTCTTATAAGGGGAGGTCCTGCGATGCGGGAGGCTGTCGAGCGTCTGTGGCCGGAAATTCAATGGATCAGCGACACTAAACTTCGCGAGCAGGTGACGCAAACGTGGATTAAAGCGCTTGAGCGCAGCCCGCTGAAGCCCGACGATCTGAATCAGATTCCCTTCACCTTGCTGGTTCCGAATTGTCCTATCACATTCATGGAGCACAAGCGCTGCGTGGTGTATATCGCGCGGGACAGCGCCAAGGCCATGACGGATTTCATGGGACGGGCGCTTCCCATCAAGTTGGACGTGGTGATCGCGGGAGCGATTCTCGCGGATGTGGGCAAGCTGCTGGAATACGAATTGGGACCTGACGGCAAAAGCCGGCAGAGCGAACGGGGCGAGGCGCTGCGGCATCCGTTTACCGGAGTCGCGCTGGCGATCGAGTGCGGTGTGCCCGACGAAGTCTGCCACATCATCGCGGCGCACGCAGCCGAAGGCGACCTGGTGAAACGCACGACCGAAGCGTTCATCGTGCATCACGCGGATTTTATGGCGTTTCTGCCGTTCAAGAATCCGAAGAACTTGAAAGTGAAGTGATTTGGATGAGCCCCTCTTTCAATTCAAAAGTTTCTTACATTAATGTCCGGAACGCACTCATCTAAGGAGAAGCCAGTGTCCACCGGGAACCAGGCTACGACAACCAAAGAAACCATCACCGCGAAAATGGCTCGCTGGGCCGCAGGACTCCAATACAAGCAGCTTTCGCAAGACGCGGTTTACCAGGCCAAGCGCTTTCTGCTCGACTCCGTGGGCTGCGCCTTGGGCGGCTACCAGCAGCATGACGTGATCATTGCGCTGGATGTGCTCAATGAGATTGCCGGGCGGGGACCCGCGACCGTCATCGGCACCGGTCGGAAGGTCGACGCAGTCTCCGCGTCGCTGGCGAATGCGCTCATGATCCGCTGTATGGATTACAACGACATTTACTGGAAGCAGGACCCGTCGCATCCGTCGGATATTTTTCCGGCGGCCATGGCGTGCTGCGAGCGAGCCAAGAGCGACGGCAAAGAGTTGATCGTCGGATTTGTGCTCGGACACGAATTCGAAATGCGCCTGTGCGAAGCGGCGTTTCCCGGGATTCGCGAGCGGGGCTGGCACCACGCGACGCTGACGGCATTCGTCTCGCCGATCGTGGCCGGTCGGGCATTGCGTCTCCCGTGGGACCAGATTCAGCACGCTATCGGCATCTCGGCTTCACGCCATTGCACGATGGGCGCGGTGACGGCAGGGAAACTCACGATGATGAAGAACGCCGTCGATCCGATGGCGACGCAGAGCGGTGTACTGGCTGCGCTGCTCGCCGAGAAGGGCTACAGTGGCCCCGAGCATGTGATTGACGGCAAGGAAGGGCTGGTGCACTGCTATGGCCCGGAGTGGAAGCTGAACCTGCTGACCGATGGACTGGGCGACTCGTGGCGGATCACGCAGTGCGGGATGAAATTCTTCCCGACCGAGGCCTTGACCCATGCGCCGATTTCAGCGGTGCTCGACCTGGTCAAGGATAACGACCTGCATCCCGAAAACGTGGCGAAGATCCAGATCCGGTCGCTGGCGCGCGCCGCCGACATCCTTTCTGATCCGAGCAAGTACGATCCGCATACCAAGGAGACGGCCGACCACTCGCTGCCCTACGTGATCGCGGCAGCGCTGGCGGAGCGGCAGGTGACACCGGCGCAGTTCGAGATGAAGAAGATCATGGATCCGACGATCCGGGCGCAGCTGAAGAAAGTCGAAGTGGTCGCCGATCCCGAGATCGAGAAGGTCTTCCCAGCGTTGCAGCGGGTGATCGTGAACATCACGACCACCGATGGACGGAAATTCTCGAAGCAGTTGGATTATCCGAAGGGCGACCCCCGGAACCCGCTGAGTGATGCCGAGATTGAAGAGAAGTTCTCGGCGCTGGCGGAAGGGGTGCTTTCCAAGGGGGCACAGAGAAAGCTGGTGGACGCGATCTGGAATTTGGAGAAGGTCGGGTCGGTATCGAAACTGATGGGCCTGATGAAGGCGGACGTAAAGAAGAAGGCGGCGCACGGGAAGGCGAAAGCGGCGAAGCCGAAAGCAAAAGGCAAGAAACGTCGCTGAGCCTTCTGGGCAAGGAATGAAAAATGGTTGATCCAGCAAAGACGATAGCGGCGGACCTCGAGGCCCGATACAAAAAGCTCGCCGGCGTGGTTCGCGACCTGGCGGCACCGCTCAGCGATGAGCAGTTCTGGGCGAAGCCCTTCCCTTTCGGAAACAGCTTTGGCCATCTCGTACTGCACCTTACGGGCAACTTGAACTACTACATCGGGGCGCAGATCGCGGGAACTGGGTATGTCCGGGATCGTCCGCGGGAATTTTCTGAAACGGCGCGGCCGCCGAAAGAGCAGGTGCTGAAGAAATTCGACGAGGCGATTGAAGTGGTGTTGCGGACCATCCGCAGTCAGTCGCCCGAAGACTGGTCGGCTGCTTACACGGCGGTAGGTTCGGATGCTCGCGACCGCTTTGACATGGTTCTGCAGTGCGCGACCCACCTGCATCACCATATCGGGCAGATGATCTATCTGGGATTCGAGTTGAAACGGCAGGGATGAGGCAGCTTATGGGCCAGACCATCACAGAAAAAATCGCGCAGATGCACATGGCGGAAGGTCCGAAGCGGCCGCTGCGGGCGGGAGACTTCCTCTCCATTTGTCCGCACCGCTGCATGACGCATGACAACACGTCGGCGGTGATGAGCAAGTTCAAGGGAATCGGCGCGAAGAAGATGACCAATCCACAGCAGCTTGTCTTCGCGCTCGACCACGACATCCAGAACCAGGACGAGTCAAACCTGAAGAAGTACCGCTCGATTGAAGCCTTCGCCAAAGAGCACGGCGTGGATTTCTATCCCGCCGGTTCGGGCATTGGCCACCAGATTATGGTGGAGCGCGGCTATGTCGTGCCCGGTTCGTTCGTGGTCGCGTCGGATTCGCATTCGAACATGTATGGCGCGCTGGGCGCGATCGGAACGCCGATCGTGCGCACAGATGCGGCGGCGGTGTGGGCGACGGGCGAGTTCTGGTGGCAGATTCCGCGCTCCATCCAGGTGGTACTTGAAGGCAAGCTGCCGGAAGGCGCCACGGGGAAAGACGTCATTATTACGCTTTGCGGACTCTACAACCACGACGAGTGCCTGAACGCTGCGGTCGAGTTCACCGGGCCGGGCGTGGCGTCGCTTTCGATGGACGCGCGGTTTTCCATCTCGAACATGACGACCGAGTGGGGGCCGCTGGTGGGCTGGTTTCCGGTGGATGCGGTCACGATCCGCTACATGCGCGCGGTACACCAGCGGCTGAAGGCCGCGGGCATCGAGCGCTTCGCCGAGAAAGACGTCGAGAGCTGGGAGAAGCACCCGCCGGCGCCAGATGCGGATGCCACGTACGCGGCGCGCATTGTACTTGACCTCGCGCAGGTTACGCCGCACGTTTCCGGCCCGGATACGGTGCAGGTCATGCAGTCGCTGGCGGAGATGGAGAAGAACAAAATCGCCATCCAGAAGGCGTATCTGATTTCGTGCGTGAACTCGCGGGTGGAGGACCTGGAAGCGGCGGCGAAAGTTCTGAAGGGCAAAAACGTGGCCGCGGGCGTGAAGTTCTATCTAGCGGCCGCCAGCAAGTGGGTACAGGAAGAGGCGGAGAAGCGCGGCATCTGGCAAACGCTGATGGATGCGGGCGCAAATCCGCTGCCGCCAGGATGCGGGCCATGCATCGGATTGGGCGTCGGGCTGTTAGAGGCGGGCGAGGTAGGGATTTCCGCCACCAATCGGAATTTCAAGGGCCGCATGGGATCGCGCGACGCCAAGTGCTACCTCGCAAGTCCCGAGGTGGTGGCGGCGTCGGCGGTGGCGGGATACATCCGCGGGCCGCATGAGTTCGGGGTCGGGGCTCCGCAGCGCAAGTACACCGAACTGGCGGCTGCGTCGGGCGGGGCGGAGAAAGTCGAGATTCTCGCCGGCTTCCCGCAGCGCGTGAAAGGACGCCTGGTGTTCATGCCGCAGGATAACGTCAACACCGACGCCATCTACGGCAAGGACTACACCTATCGCGACGACATGACGCCGGAGATGATGGCGAAGGTCGTGATGGAGAATTACGATCCGCAGTTTGCGGCGCGCACTCAGGCGGGTGACGTGATCGTGAGCCAGTTCAACTTTGGTACCGGGTCGAGCCGTGAGCAGGCCGTGACTTGTTTGAAGGCGAAAGGCATCCCGCTGGTGATCGCGGCCAGCTTTTCGCAGACCTATCTGCGCAACGCGTTCAATAACGGATTTCTGGGTATTGAAGTGCCGGAATTTGTGGCGCGGGTGCGCGAGCAGTTTGCGATGGAGATCGCTGCCAAAGAGAAGACGGTGATCCCCGGCGATGAAATTGACATTGATTTCGCGGGGAGCTCGATCACGTGGCGTGGCGAGAAGTTCACGTTCCCAGCGCTGGGCAGCGTGCCGCAGTCGCTGGTGATCGCGGGCGGGGTGGAGAACTTGGTGGCGAAGCGGCTGGGGATTTAACCGCGGAGATCGCAGAGTACGCAGGGGAATGCATTGGTCCTTCACTGGCTGACGCCGACTCAAGGTTTTGATCTTGGTTTAAGGAGCAATCATGGCGAAATACACAGTCATCACTATGCCGGGAGACGGCATTGGAAACCAGGTGTTGCCGGAGTCGTTGCGGGTTCTGAAAGCCGTCGGTTTTGATGCCGAGTACATCCCCGCGGACATCGGCTGGGAGTGCTGGCGCAATACCGGCAATGCGCTGCCCGATCGAACCATCGATCTGCTCACCAAACACAAGCTGGGCCTGTTCGGCGCCATCACGTCGAAACCGAACAAGGCCGCGCAGGCCGAGTTGAAGCCGGAGCTCCAGGGCAAGGGCTACGTCTATTACTCGCCGATCGTGACCATGCGGCAGAAATTCAATCTCGATATCTGCATGCGTCCGTGCGTCGGGTTCACGGGAAGTCCGCTGAACTACATCCGCAAGAAGGCGGGTGGGGGCTACGACGAGCCAGTCATCGATACCACCGTATTCCGGCAAGGGACGGAAGGGATGTACGCCGGCATTGAGTGGACCAACCCTCCCGACAACGTGCGCGCCGCGCTGGCGTCGCACCCGAAATTCAAGGCCTTTGCCAACGTGCCGGGGCCAGACCTAGCTGTCAGTTGCCGCATCATTACCCGCAATGCCGCCAAGCGCATCTGCACCGCCGCCTTCGAATACGCGAGGAAGCGTGGCTTCAAGGGAGTGACCATCTGCGAGAAGCCAAACGTGGTGCGCGAGACCTCGGGCATGATGGAGGAGGTTGCCAAGGAGGTGGCGAAAAACTATCCCGGCATTGCGCTCTGGTCCACGAACATTGACGCGCAGCTGATGTGGTTGAACAAGAATCCGGAAGAATACAACGTGATCGTGGCCTCGAACCTGTTTGGCGACATTCTCTCCGACGCCTTCGCGGGGTTGGTCGGAGGTCTCGGCTTCGCCGCCTCCGGTAACATTGGCGACGATATCGCTGTCTTCGAGCCCACGCATGGATCGGCGCCGAAGTACGCGGAATTACATCCACCAATCGTGAATCCGATTGCCATGATCCTGTCGGCCGCGATGATGCTGGATCACGTGCACGAAGATCAGAAGGCAAACCGCATCCGCAAAGCCATTGCTGACGTGGTGAAAGAAGGCAAAGTCCGGACGTACGATATGATGCGTCTTACGGGCGGGCCGAAAGCCATCGGTCAGGGCGCAGCTTCGACCGTCCAGATGACGGATGCGATTTTGGAAAAGCTTTAGATCAAGATAACCACAGGGGGCACAGGGGAACACGGGGAAAGGCAAGATCGTGAATCCCTCTGTGTTCCTCTGTGTCCCCTGTGGTAAAGGTTTCTTATGAGCGGCGCAGTTGAAACATCCCCGCGTTCCACTGAAGCGGGCCATTGGGGCAAAGAGATTCGGTCGGACGTGCACGTTGCCTTCGAGGTGCGTGACGGCGGCGGGATCGAGATCACGCTGGAATCGCGGGTGGCGCCCTACTACGGCAACGCGATCCTGGAGCAGGCGCGCGGGGTGCTGGACGAACTCGGCGTCAAGCACGCGCGGGTTTCGATTCATGACGAGGGCGCGCTGCCCTTTGTGATCGCAGCCCGCATCGAAGCAGCAGTCCGGCGCGCCGGGATGGCGCTGGGCAAAAGATCGCTGCCGATGCAGCATCCGCTGCCGGCGCCGTCGGCGAAAGATCGGCTGCGGCGATCGCGTCTCTACCTGCCCGGTTCAGAGCCCAAGTATTACATCAATGCCGCGCTGCATACGCCGGATGCGGTAATCCTCGATCTGGAAGATTCGGTCCATCGTGCCGAAAAAGATGCAGCGCGTACCCTGGTGCGGAACACGCTGCGCGCCGTGGATTTCGGTCCGTGCGAGCGCATGGTGCGCATCAACCAGCTGCCTCTCGGGCTCGAAGATCTGGCCGACGTGGTGGGGGAAAGTCCGGACCTGATCCTGATGCCGAAGGTCGAGGATCCGCAGCAGGTGATGGAAGTGGATCGCATGATCGGCGAACTCAAGGCCCGGCAAGGAATCATCCGTCCGGTGTGGATCATGCCGATCCTGGAATCCGCGCTGGGAATCGAGAATGCGTTTCCGATTGCCGCCGCCACCGAAAATGTCGCCGCGTTGACCATCGGGCTGGAAGACTACACGGCGGATATGGGTGTGGTGAAGACTCCGGAAGGCCGCGAGTCGCAATATGCGCGATCACGGGTGGTGAACGCGGCGCGGGCAGCGGGCGTCCAGGCAATTGACTCGGTGTTTGGCGATGTCGCGGACATGGACGGCTTGCGGCGCTGGGGCGAGGCTTCGCGCGCGATGGGGTTTGAAGGCATGGGGTGCATTCATCCCGGGCAGATCCGCGTGGTGCATGAGGCATTTGCGCCGACGGCGCCGGAGATCGAAAAAGCGCAGAAGATTGTCGCCGCTTTCGAAGACGCGCAAAAGAAAGGGCTGGCCGTCGTCAGCCTGGGCTCGAAGATGATTGATCCACCGGTGGTGCAGCGGGCGTTGAAGCTGGTAGAGCGGGCGAAAGCGATGGGAGTGATTTCGTGAGCGAACGGGTGGAACTCGCGCATAACGCGGTGGGGCGTGCTGTGCCGACCATGGTTAACGGGCGGCCGCAGATTCCATTTCTGGGCGTGGGAAAATTCCAGCCTCGTGGCCGCAAAGCGACGACACCGATCCGCTCCAACAAGGATTACCCGGACAGCGGCGACAAACGCGTCCCCGATCTCGAAACCGCATTGCGCAAGTGCGGGCTGCGCGACGGCATGGTGATTTCCAGCCACCACCACCTGCGCGACGGTGACAAGGTCGCGCTCATGGCCCTCGAAACAGCCGCGAAAATCGGGGTGAAGGATCTGCTCTGGTTTCCCAGCGCGTCGTTCCCTTCGCAAAAGGGAGCGATCGAACTGATGGAAAGAGGCGTCATCCATCACATCGAAGGCTCGATGAACGGACCGCTGGGCGACTACTGCACGCAGGGCAAGATGCGCGGCATGGGCGTGCTGCGCTCGCATGGCGGCCGCTACCAGGCCATTCAGGATGGAGAAGTCCACATTGATATCGCCGTCATCGCCGCACCCACTGCCGATTCATTCGGCAACGCCGACGGCTCGCATGGCAAGTCGGCGTGCGGGTCGCTGGGGTTTGCTTTCGCAGATTCGACCTACGCCGACAGCGTGATTGTCGTGACGGATAACCTGGTACCGTTCCCGTGCGTTCCCTGGCAGATCCAAGGGAACAACGTGGATCATGTGGTCGAAATCGAATCGATTGGCGATCCGGCGAAGATTGTCTCCGGCACAACTCAGATCACGCGTTCGCCAGACCGGCTGCGCATCGCGGAGTTCGTGGCCAGGTTCCTGCGCGAAGCCGGGATCATGAAGAATGGATTTTCCTTCCAGGCGGGAGCGGGAGGAATCGCGCTGGCCTTCGTGCAGTACCTGAAGCAGATGATGAAGGAAGACGGCGTGAAGGCGCGCTTCGTCCGCGGCGGCTCCACCAAATTCCTGGTCGAGTTGCTGCAGGAAGGACTGACAGATTACATCCTGGACGGGCAGACGTTCGATCTCGACGGCGTGAAGTCCATGGCGAACGATCCGCGGCACGTGGCGACTTCGCCGTTTACGTCCTACAACTACCATGGCAAAGGGAACTTCGCTTCGCTGGTGGATGCGGTGGTTCTGGGCGCAACAGAAGTGGATGTCCACTTCAATGCCAACGTAGTCACGCACTCCGACGGTCGCCTGCTGCATGGCATCGGAGGATGGCAGAACTGCCTGTTCTCCGCTTGTTCGATTCTGGCGCTGCCGTCGTTTCGCGATCGCATCCCGGTGATCGTGGACGAAGTCACGACCCTCACAGGGCCGGGCGAGATGGTTGACGTCATCGTGACCGAGCGCGGGATCGCGATCAATCCGCGGCGGCCGGACCTGCTCGATGCGGTGAAGAACTCGAAGCTGCCGATCCGGCCGATCCAGGACATCAAAGCCGATGTGGAGAAAATCTGCGGCGGCAAGCCGAACCGCCCGAAGCTGGGAGACCGCCCGTGCGCGGTCGTGAAGTGGGTGGACGGGACCGTGCTGGATACGGTTTGGCAGGTCGGTTAAGCGGCGCTAATCCTGCCACCGCAACTGCGCCCCAAACGCGGAAGATTTCGGGGAGCCCACTGGTTTCACAAGCGGCTTCCGTGCATATTGCGACTTATTACGTGTGATTGCGTTTTATATCGTTTAACGAAACCCAGCCGCGCACAGGAAGTGAGGCCTCTCGTGATCCTCAAGAAACTCAGGGTTGCTCTGATCTCTTCGATACTCGTTCTGCTGGCTTGCTCCCATTTGCCACAGCCGCCCTTCGGCAAAGAGGCTAAGGCAAAGCCCGAGTCCACCCAGCCTTCGGCGATCAAGGTTGTCGTGAACACGGGTGGGCCAGTAGTGTTCACGACGAGCGCCGCCGAGTTTCAGGTGCGGCCGGACGGATATGTGCAGGCATTTCTCCTGAAAGATGGCCAGAAGCTTTCTCTCGACGAGCCTCGCGTCGGCGCCACCTCGGACAGTGACTACGTGCTGGTTGGCGGCAAAGAAGTCCACTTCACGCTTGATTTTCAGCAGGTGCAGGTGCTGGAGGCGGTTGGAAAGATGGGAGTGGGCAAGCGTGTGGAACTCCCCGCTCGTCCGCTGGGACCAACGGGAACGAACTTGCAACGCGTGCTCACGCTCGAGGTCTATGACAAATTTCCGAATATTCTGCTGAGCACGGTGGAATACAAGAACACCGGTACGAGTGAACTCGCTTTCGAGAAGGGCGTGGACCAGCGCCACCGCCTGAGCGCGAAGCTCGCCGACGCGAAAGCGCAGCCCTGGGAAATGTGGTCGTTTCACGGCTCCAGCTACGACTGGGGGAAGGACGATGTCGTCAAGCTGACAAGAAACTTCTCCCAGCCGAACGTCATGGGTGAGATGGTGAAAGGTGGCTACGGTGGCGGCATTCCGGTGGTTGCCTTCTGGACCCGCCAGGTGGGTGAAGCGATCGGCCACGTGGAAACACTGCCCATCCCCGCCGCGATTCCGGTCCGGGTGGACACTGATGGCCGCGTAGATGCCGAGATTGAATTTCCGGCCAACGTGACGCTCAAGCCGGGCGAGACGTACTCCAGTCCCCGTAGTTTCGTCTCAGTCTATGCGAGCGATTTCTACGAGCCGCTGAGGATGTGGTCGAGCGTGTTGCAGAAGGAAGGCTGGGAATTGCCGAAGCCTTCGAGCGAGGCCTACAACGTGAGCTGGTGCGGCTGGGGATACGAATTCAACGTCACACCGGCCCAGATGCTGGGCACCGTTCCCAAGCTGAAGGAGCTGGGCATCAAGTGGGCGACGCTCGACGATCGCTGGTTTGACACCTATGGCGACTGGAATCCCCGGAACGAAACCTTCCCCAGCGATTCGATCAAGAAGATGATGGACGACTTCCACAAGGAAGGCATGCTCGTGCAGCTGTGGTGGCTGCCGCTGGGTGTGGAGGATGGTGAGGGGCGATGGGAGTCGCACAAGTACATTGTTTCGAAAGTGGCGCGCGAGCATCCTGATTGGCTGATTCTCGGTAAGGATGGGAAGCACGCGCGCATCACGCGAAATCTGGCGGCGATGTGCCCCGCAGTTCCGGAGGTGCGCGCGTATCACAAGCAACTAACCGAAAAGTTCATCCGCGACTGGGGATTTGATGGGAGTAAGCTGGACAACATCTACAGCGTTCCCGCCTGCTACAACCCGGCGCACCACCACAAGTCACCGCAGGACTCGGTGAATGCGATGGCGGATGTCTATAAAGAAAT
>JACQDD010000178.1 GCA_016201265.1 Terriglobales bacterium
GCCGGTAGGCCTCCGCCACGCCACGGTACTGCCTCCCTGCTTCGCCGGGCGGCAGCACGTGACCCATAGGATCCATGCTGTCCACGAGCCAGCTCTCGCGCGGAGCGAGCGCCGCCGCCAGATCCGGCAGATCGAACCTCTGCAGCGCTCCGGGCACCACCAACTCCAGCATCCGCCGGTGAACGTTGCCGGCCACCACCGATTCATAGGAGGAGACCATGCCGTCCAATGCAATTTTCCGAATCCGGCCGTCGGACACCGCCGCATAGAGAAGGGGTACAGCCGCCGCGCCTTTCCCGTATGCATAAATTCTCCCGGCATCAACTTCGGGGCGGGCCGCAAGAAGATCGACCCCGCGGGCAATGTCGCGCGCGCGCATCCCGACGATGGGGCGGCCCAGGAGCATCGCAATCTGAATTTCGTTGTAGTCGCCGAAGTAGTGGAAGAATTCGTCCTCGCCGGGACCGGGGGTATCCACGGGCGGACGGGTCTCGCCGAATCCCCGGGCGTCGATGGAAAGAACCGCCAGGCCCGAGCGCACAAACCTTTCGGCCTCGGACGCGGCCGCCGCTTTGCCTTCGCTCTCCACCACCAGGACTGCGGCACTCTTGTCTGCCCTCTTGTCCGGAAGATAAAGCAGCGAAGGAATGAGGATGCCTGGTTCGCTCTGATAAATCAGCTTCTCGATGCGATATCCAGGTCGTAAGAGCACGCCGTAGGACGAGACGCGCACCGGCCCGGTCGCGGTTTCGTAGTGACTCGCTTCGCGGACAACACGAGGCAAATCGCCTGGCTTAGCCCTGGATTTCGGTCGTAGCTGTTCGAGCCGTTTGCGATTCAGCGAAGAAACCGTCTCGCCCGCAAGCGACGTAGCCACTTGTCCGGTCGGTGTGCAGTTCAGATCCTGAATCGAGGTCATCTCGATTTCCGGCTCCGGGCTAAGATCCTCGGCACCCTTCAGCCATTGGCTGAGCCAGGCGTAGGCGCGCATCCGTCGTGCCTTGGTGTAGCCGTGATTGTCGTCGGCCTCGAACATTTTCAGTTTGTCGGCAGCGCCGACGGCGGCATAGACCCTGGAAGCTTCCGCGTAAGTTTCGCGCGCGCCCCCGATAGGAAAGAAATCGCGGATCGCCGACAACATGAGAAACGGTTTCGGCGCAAACGCGTAGATGAAATCCGGGTAGTCGAGTTCGTCCTCAAACCAGCCGGGGAAAACTTGCTCGCCGTCCTGCGGGCCGATGGTCTCCAGCATCTGCCGCCAGGAAGTGATGTAGCAGGAAGGGGCTGCCACCGCGATGCGGTCATCCAGCGACGCGATGTAAGAGGTGTGCGTTCCGCCACCGGAATTGCCTGTGATTCCAACCCGCGCCGGGTCCACTTCCGGACGGGAAAGAAGATAGTCGAGAGCGCGAATGCCGTCCCAGATGGTGTAACGGGCCAGATGATCTCCCACCAGCAGGGCCTGGGTATCGAGGACCGTGTGCTCGGTGGTGGACTCTCCGACTTTCGAACCACCCAGGTCTTCGTCGTAAATCTGAACGCGCTCACCCTGGCCGATCGGGTCCCAGGTCAGAGCGACGAATCCCTTGGTGGCCAGCGATCCCAACATTTGCTGCCAGGTCGGGTTGGATTTTCCGCCGTCCTCATGCCCCAGCGGGAACAAGATCGCGGGGTAAGGTGGCTTCCCGGTTTTCGGAATGTATAGATTGGCCGTGACGTAAAAGCGAGGCTGGCTTTCAAAAACGATCTTTTCGATGCGGTAGGCGGGGCGCTCCACAGTTCCAACCAGGCGCGGGTTCAGCGGAGTTCTTTCCGGAAGTCCGCCAAGGGCGCGCAACATGTGCTCGCGAAAGTACGCCTTCCGTTTACTCAGTTCCTCCGGCGTTGATATACCGGCGACGGTTCGCTGACGCTCCTGAAGTTTTTCCAGCGCCTTCTCATTCAGGTAGTTGCGGAGCATCTTCCGGATTTCCCGGAATTCCGTGCTGTTCGAAGTAAAGTTCAGCTCGTCGGAGCTCTGCGCCCATAGCGGCACGGCAATCAAGCAGGCGAGGATGCAGGCGATGAAAACGGTTTTCATGATTTCACCCAGTTCGCGGGCGTAGCTGGCTTCCCTGCCCCGCGGAATTTTCCCTTGACGGTTCCCACTCGCAGCACGGCAATTCAGACGATTTCCTCGCTCTCCGGGTCCCAGCACACTTTGCGGCCCTGCCGGAAAGAGGTGACTGCCATCCTGGCGGCAATCGCGGAACGGAATCCGATCTCAAACGGGCAATTCGGCTCCTTCCGGCTGCGCACGCAGTCGATGAAATTCTGCATGTGTACATCGCTGGAATCGCCGCCGCCGACTACGTCCGGAGTCCAATCCGCCTTCTGCGCCACTTCAGCCGGTTTGGCGGCCGGCGTCGCGCCCTCGGGAATAAAAGTGACTTCGCGGCTTTCATCGTTGGTCTGATACCGGGCCACGGTCCCCTTGCGACCGAGGACCTGTTCACTGAGTCCGTTGTGAAGGTTGTAGAATCCCGAGTTCCAGGTGAACAGCAGGTTCTCCGGCTGGTCCATCGCCACATCCATCGTGTCCGGCACCTGCATTTTGGGAGAAAGATAGTTTCCGCCATTCATGGTGACACTGCGCGGGATCTGAAGATTCAGAGCCTTGTACCAGAAGCCCACCTGGTGGACCATGTTTTCGAAAACATTTCCGCCGCTGTATTCCCAGTAGAACCGCCAGTGAATCACGCGGTCCGCGTCAAACGGCCGCGGAGTAGCCTCCCCCTCAAACAGCTTCCAATCCACCCGCTCCGGCGTGCAGTCGGGAGGCATGGGCCGGTTCCAACCACCGTAAGGAGCGTTCCGGTACATGTGCGCATGAATGGCGGTGATTTCCCCCAGTAGTTCCGGCCGCGCCAGTTCATGCGCCCGCTGCCAGGCGCCCGTGCTCACCGACTGGATGCCGATCTGCACCACCCGGTTGGAGCCAACGTAGGCCGCGCGCATGCGCTTGGCGTGCTCCACGTTGAACGCCATCGTCTTTTCCTGGTACACGTCCTTCCCTGCCTGGATCGACGGCACAAAGTTCAGCGCATGCTGGTGTTGCGGCGTGGCGATGAGCACGGCATCAAGACTGGAATCCTCCAGCAACTTGCGGAAGTCCGTGAACATTTTGACTCGGGGAGCGAACTCTTTCACTTCGTCCAAACGGCGGGCGTACACATCGGCAACCGATACCGCCTCCGTATTGGCGCAGCGCATCGCCGCCTGGAGAATTTCCTGGCCCCGGTTGCCCGCACCAATCAGTCCAAACCGGACACGATCGTTGGCGCCCAGCACTCGACTGGAAGCAAGCACCCTCGACGCCGCCAGTCCGGCACTCCCCACAACCATATGCTTCATGAATTTACGACGGCTCGGCATGAATCCTCTCCTCGATGTCACGTGAATCGGCACGACCCGGCAAGCGACATCACCCGGGTTATGCGCTCGAATATTTGCGACAGAGAACTTTGATTTTTTCTATCAGTTTGGGCACACCCGTCATGGGATCCTCTTCATTCTCATATTCCGCAGAGACGAATCCCTTGTATTCCCCCTTGACGAGCAGCCGCCACACGCGGTCGAGATCGATAGGCCGCTGGGTCTCAGTAAAGAGGTCCCGGATGTGAACGTGGGTCGCATACGGCACACAGGCTTCGATGTCCGAATACTGCTCCTCGTCGGACTTGGTATCGAAATTGGAGATGTCAAGATTGACGCCCGCATAAGGTGAGTCCACCCGCCGCAGAATTTCCAGTAGCGTCGAGGCGCGCCCGGTGATGCCGTGATGGTCCTCCATGCCCAGGGTGATACCTCGCTGGGCGGCATATTCGCAAGCCGGCTTCATGGTCTCCACCACCCATTCAATCCCCTGCTTCGAAGTTGCACCGTCGGGAAGATCGCCGCCGAACACGCGGAGGTGCGAAGCCCCAAGAAGCTGGGTGGCATCCACCCAGTTCTGAATCTTGCGGACCTCCTCGGCGCGCTTGGCTGCGTCCGATTGGCACATCTCGGTGCGAATCGCCGCTCCCGAAAACGCGAGGCCGTTCTTGAACGCCAGGTGGCGCAACGAAGTCAGGTAGGCCGGCTCCGTGGATTTCAGCCAGTAGGTGGTCACGTCGACACCGTGTACTCCAAGCTCCACCGCTTTGCGAAAAACATCCTCCATCGTCATGGAACCGGCATCGAGGTATTTCTTGTAAGACAACGCGCAGCAGCCGACGAAAAGCCTGGCATGGTTGTTGGCAGGAGTGGCCGGGGCTGAACCTCTCATTGACGACGACACTCCGGCACGTCCAAAAACCGGGATGGCGACCGCAGCCGCACAGGAGGCGAGCAAAAACTCGCGGCGAAAAATCGGTTTGTTCATCTTCAACCCTCGCACAAGACTAGACCGGGATCCTCGCCGTTCGCGCGCCCGGCACAGGTGGCGCGCGTGATTTAGAAAACCTCGATCACAGTGGACCGTGCTTGACCGGTCAGAACGTCCTTCACCCGTACCGTCCAGGTCCCGGTACGATCATTCAGCGCCAGCGGTAGAATTTTGCCGGCCTTTCCGCCCGGCGCAAGGACGTTCCCAGAGTAGTAGCTGACCGTCTTCCCTTCCGGGTCCATAACGTCCACATGCAACACATACACGGCCGCAGAGGTGGTTCCGCTAAAGCTCATTCCCAACTGGCCGGACTGGCCGCGTTCCAGCCGCGACGGCGCGGAAACAACCAGCGCCGGAAACGCGGACGAGGAAACGGCATAGATGGCGGGTTCATAGGGATCAAGCTCTACGGAAAGCTGCTTCTTTTTTCCGAGGAATTTTCCCGCCCGAACATCGTACAGGTACGATTCGGCCGGAAGCGTCAATAGCACCGTTCGGGGCACTTCAAAGCGCTTGTTCGAAATGACCTCCGGCGGGCCAAGGTCTTCGACATACAGTTGCGCACTGGCCAGCAAGCCAACAATATTGACGCCGCCGTTCCTGAAGGTATGAAGCTCCACACCGACGGCCGGCTCTCCCGATGTTTCCGTGAGGCCGAAATCCGCCGCAACGCCACTCTCCTTGAACAAGCGGCCCATCTGGCGAAGCGCATCCCGCTCCTTGCTTTGGAGACGGTCACGGATATAGCCGAGCATCTCGAAATTCAGATGAATCGCTTTTCCGTGGCCGAAGGAGCGCGACGTGACCGGCCCATCGTGCGGCCCGCCGAAAAGATCTGCGAGCAACGGTTTGGGAAGTCGCCGGTTGTGGGCGTCGAAAGTGCCGGGCTCGCCATCGGCAATCAACACTCCGCCCTGTTCGACAAACCGGCGCAGGGCGGCGGCCTCCAGCGGAGAGAGCGCCACGGAGTTGGGCAGGATCATCACGCGATAACCGCCGCGCTGCAGCTCGTCCTGCTCCACTTGATCGTAGGAGACAAAACGATACTGCAAGCCCAGGTCTTCGATCACCCGGCAATACGATTCGAGGAGCGTATGAAAGTTGCTTCCATCTTCCGAGGCCGAGGTGCGCTCCATCCAGGCTTCGCCTTCCGGCCGCCGTTCCAGCAGCCAACGGACCCGCATGGTGGCCTGCGAATAGTGAATGGCAATCGGCCCGGTCTGCCGTTCGCTGGCGATCAACAGCGCCCCGATACCGCTTCGCAGTTCGTTGTAGAGCGGCCCGGATTCCTGGCCGCGCGGGCCTGGTTTCGCTTCCTTTGTCACCACCTCGGAATTCGGGTCCCACACAATGATTCCGCGATTGCCGTGCAGGACCTCGTACCACATCCGCCGCTTTTCCCGGGGACCACTCCCGCCGGAAGTAATCATGGTCACAATCCCGGGGTTGAGCGACTTCAGAATCTCCACGTTGGCGCCGGAATCATACGGCTCCATGGCCGGAAGGACCTTGGCCAGCTTCGCGTAGTCGTAACCACCCCAGCCCGGTACTTGTCCGCCTTCGATGCCCGTCAATGCCTCCGGGTCGGTGGACCGAACCGCCTCGACGCCGACGCTGATCGCTCGCGCGAAAGAAATGTCCATCCACTCTTTGAAATCGCCCCAGGCTGAGAAGTTGTCGTCGCTGCGCTTCATCGCCTCGTTTGTGGTCATGGGCATCACCCGTTCCCACGAGGTGAACGCCGTCCCCCACTGCTCGTTCAAGGCAGCCAGCGTGCCGTATTGCTGTTGCAGCCAGGCGCGCATTCCGGTCAAGGAATAGTCGGAGAAATCGTAGTCCCAGAAGGCTGCCAAATCGGCGATGCCCGCTTCATCGCCGAGATTGTAGAAGAGCGGACGATAAGGAGAGTTCATGCGGACGCGCGCGGCTAAACGATTGCGAATTTCCTGGAGCCAGGCCGGAGCGGACAGGCTCGGCAGCCGCTTGAAAGCTTCCTTGCTGGAGGGATCCTTTTTGTAAAATTCCTTGGCTTCGTGGAACTTCCACTGGACTTCCCGGTCGGGAAACCAGCGGTGATACACGGAAAAAAAATCCGTGGTGACGTTCTCTTCGTACCAGCGCAGATCGTTCTTGAGCAGAGGTTCCGGCAGACTCTTGACCTTGCCGTTGTGGCCGCCCGCGCTGATCCCCAGGGTTTTCAGGACCGCGTTCTCCGCAGCCGTGTGATCCTGCCACATGATGATCTCGTAGTCCCACCAACTGTGCTGCGGCGGACGCGCGACAAAAGA
>JACQDD010000024.1 GCA_016201265.1 Terriglobales bacterium
CCAGAACATGAGCCTTGGTCGGCAACGTCAACACCTTTCTGCTAGACAAAGTGGCGCAAGAGCAAACCCCTCAAGCGCCGACGGTGAAGTGTTGCCTAAAATGTCTTGACAACGCACACCGTCGTTAGAGACAGGATGACAGGTTGAACTTGCCGTGAACTTGCAGGACAGCACACTAGCAACCAGCGACTACCCTACCATTCTCCCGCTTTCACCAGCTTCTTGATGCGGCGCTTGATCAGGTCGCGCTTCAGGGCGCTGATGTGCGAGATATACAGCTTCCCGTGCAAGTGATCGGTTTCATGCAGAAAGGCCCGCGCCAGCAGATCTTCGCCGGTATGCTCGAAAAACTTGCCGGCCAAATCCTGGGCGCGAACAGTCACGGTTTTGGCGCGCGTGACTTCTTCGCGAAATTCGGGAATGCTCAAGCAGCCTTCGGTGCCGCGCTGGCGGCCTTCTTTGTGAATGATCTCCGGATTGATCAAAACCAACTTAGCGCCCGGATCTTCTTTGAAAGTAACATCCACCACGGCCAGCCGCTTCGAGATACCGATCTGCGGAGCGGCGAGCCCGACGCCGCGGGCCGCGTACATGGACTCGAACATATCCTCCACCAGCTTCTTGAGCTCGTCGTCGAAACGGGTGATGGTTTCCGCCGGTTTTTCCAGCACCGGGTCGCCAAATTTCACGATGGAATGAATCATCTTTGCAGTTCAGTAGTTCTTCAGTTGTTCGCGATAGCCCTGAAAGTTGCGTTTCGTCTCTTTCATCGAGTCGCCGCCGAATTTATCGAGAGCGCAGCGGGCGAGGGTGAGCGCGACCATGGCTTCGGCGGCGACGCCTGCCGCCGGGACCACGCAAACGTCGGATCGCTCGTAGGCCGCCTTCACGGGCTCACGGGTCGCGAAATCCACCGATTGCAGTGGACGCCGCAGCGTGGAGATCGGCTTGAGATAACCGCGCACACGGATTTCCTGGCCGTTGGAGACGCCGCCCTCTACGCCTCCGGCATTGTTGCGTGTTCGCGTGAAGCCAGCAAATCCCGACTCGCTTTGATAACCGATTTCATCGTGCACGGCGGAACCCGGAGAATGCGCGGCGTGAATGCCGCTTCCAATCTCGACCGCCTTCACGGCCTGCAACGACATGACGGCGGCCGCCAGCAGAGCATCGAGCCGCTCGTCCCATTGCGCGTAGGTGCCAAGTCCGGGCGGAACATCGCGCGCCACGACCTCGAAGACGCCGCCCACCGAATCGCCGGTGCGCAGAACCTGATCTACTTCTTCTTTCATGCGCTGCTCGGCGTCTGGGTCAGTGCAGCTTAACAGCACTTCGTCCTGGCGCGAAACTTCTCGTATCTGCTCCCACGCGATCTCCCGATCGGCAATGGAGACGGAGCCGACAGCGATTACGTGGCTCAGAACTTCAATTCCCAGTTCTCGAAGGAACAGCTTAGCCACAGCGCCGATCGCCACCCTGGCCGCGGATTCGCGGGCCGAGGCACGCTCCAGAACATACCGCGCCTCGGGGAAATCGTACTTCAGCGCTCCGGCGAGATCGGCGTGTCCCGGGCGGGGAGAAGCAACGCGCTTATGTTTCTCCGGATCGCCCGTTTCCACCGGCAGCGATTCTTTCCAGCTCTGCCAGTCGCGATTCTCGAGCAGGACGGCGATCGGCGAACCGATCGTCTTGCCGTGATGCACACCCGACAGAATGTGGGCTTTGTCGCGCTCGATCTTCATCCGTCCGCCGCGGCCGTAGCCCTGCTGGCGGCGCCAGAGCTCGCGGTCCAGGAATTCCTGATCCACAGCCAGGCCGGCGGGCAGCCCGGAAAGAAACGCCACCAGGGCTTCCCCGTGGGACTCTCCGGCAGTGAAGTAGCGCAGCATGGGAAACACGCATTGTAAATGAAAGGAAGAAAAATCAGTTTTTTCGCCTTGATTTTGTGCCGTCAGCCGGGGCGGAGGTACAATGAAACTTCATTTTCAGAGTGGAAGTAGCGAAGAGTTCTGCTTCTGACTCCAGTGCGCCGTTTCGTCCCAATCTAGCCGCCAGGAGTTTGCGCGTGTTTCCCACGGAGTCTGATCAATCTCATCTCAAAGGCGGGAAGCAAATCCGTTGCGTGATCGCCGACGATCACACGCTGCTCCGCCAGGGCGTGCGGCGCCTGCTGGAGGAGGCCCCGGACTTTGCCGTGGTCGGCGAAGCGGCGGATGCCAGCGAGGCACTGAAGCAAGTTCTGGAGTACCGCCCGGACGTGATCCTGCTGGACATCTCCATGCCGGGCATGTCGTCGTTCGAAGCGGCGCGGCTGATTGAGGAGCACTGTTCCGGCACGCGTATCGTGTATCTCACGATGCATGAGGATCAGGAGTACGTCCTACAGGCGCTGCGCTCGGGAGCGAGCGGGTACCTGCTGAAAGATACGCCCGCGCCGCTCCTGTTGCAGGCGCTGCGGGATATCCACCAGGGAGGCCGGTGGTTAAGCCCGCGCGTGCTGGGCCGGCTGCCGGGCGATGTCGTCGATGGGAGCAACGCGGCGCGAGTGCGGCCCAATCGAACAACGCTGACCCCCCGGGAGCGCGAAGTGATGAAGCTGTTAGCCGAAGGCCACAGTGTCCGCCAGGCCGCAGGGCGGCTCGGAGTCAGCGTCAAGACTGTCGAGGCGCACAAATTCAACCTCATGCGCAAGCTCGACATTCACAACAAGGCGCAACTGGTCACAGCCGCGATCCGGAAGAAAATCGTCAGCCCGCCGGTTCCGATGTAGGGAAAGTCAGTCCCTCACTGCAAGGGCGGCGAGGGCGGCAACATCGGCGACCTCAAGATCGGGGCGAGCGGTAGCCGCGCGCACCGCACCGACGCCGGGGCGGGCGGACCTCCGGTTTACCCACACCGTGCTGACACCGAGAGCCTGGGCCGGGATCACGTCGTGATAGACGCTCTGCGCGGCGTGGAGCAGGCGTTCCGGCGAAATCCCAAGGGTCCGCAAAGCCAATTGAAAATTGTTCGCAGACGGCTTATAGCTCCGGGCCTGTTGCGCCGTGATCACGCCCGCGAACTCCACTCCGAGGCGCTTGCGCGTTTCGGCAAATAGATCATCGTCAATGTTGGAGATCACGGCTACCCGGTAGCGCTTCTGAAGCTTCTGGAGGGCGGCGACCGTATCGGTGAACGGCGGCCATGAAGGGACCGATTCGTGCAGCGAGCGGAGCTCCGCGGGACTGGGCCGGAAGCCGCAGCGCTCCCCGAATTGGCGTACGACGGACTCTAGTACGTTCCGGTAGCTCTGGTAGGGTCCGGCCTCCGCCTGCGCTTCAAACTCGCCGTAGAGTTCGAGAATGGCCGCGTCCGGCAGACCCGGGCCGTGGGCGGTCAGCAATCCTCGAATCGCAGGGAGAAGACCCGATTCCCAGTCAATGAGCGTGCCGTAGCAGTCGAAGCTGATGGTTGTGAAGGCAGAAAAATTCATGGGGAAAATTCCGAAAAGCGAGCATGTGCGGAGAAGAAGGCAGAGACGCGGCAAGCCGCGTCTCTACGAGCAACTAATGGCCCTATTTTAGTTCGAGCGGCGCTTCGAGCTTGAAGCTGACGGCGGACTCTGCCGGAAGAACGATGTCCTTGTTGCCCGTGTAGGCGGCTCCAGCCGTTCCCGCGCCGCCGCCGGCCAGGGCTCCGATGGCAGCGCCCTTGCCGCCGCCGGCCAAGCCGCCAATCAGTGCTCCAACAGCCGCGCCGCCACCCGCCAGCACCGCAGTCCTCTTGCCTTTGCCTTTTTCGGCGCGCGTGACTGCCGAGGTGTCGATGGAATGCTCCGAGCCGTTCACCATGATCGAGTTCAGCTTGATCTGCAACACGGCCCCGCCTTTAAACTTGCCGAGGGGCTTGGCGTCGGTGACGACTCCGCGCGCTTCGGCGCCTGCGGGTATCACCGTCTTGCCCGCTACTTGAACGGGAGACGCCAGCGTCGCCGTGAAAGACTGACCCGAACTGCTGATCTTCGATCCCACCGCTTCTCCCAGGCGCACCGTCAGGGTTGTGCCCGCGGGCACCACGACCAGTTCTGCCAACGGCTTTGCGGCCGCGGTGCGAGTGGAGCCGGCCGTCTTTCCGCCTCCAGCGCTCGACGTTGCTGCTTTCTGATCGGCGGAGGTGTTGGCGTCCGATTCGCCAGCCGGCTTGCTGGAGCAGGCTACAAGTGCGAAGAGAAGGGAAACCGCAATAACGGACAGCAAAGCACGGGAACGCATAAGATTCCTCCCAAGGAATTTGCAAAGGTCAAAACTCTATCGGAAGTTGCCAGCATGCGCAATCCGCACCGCGACGCATTGATGTGGCTACAATTTTCCGGGACGCACAGTGGTTCCAGCCGCAGCCGGCTCATCTCTTTGCTCACCGAAGAGGTCGAGCGCGGGTGAAGTTTCGGCGGAATCCGCCTCCGGTTTGGCCTGCGAAGGAGCGGCCGTCTCATCTGTAGTCTCTGTCCTCAGCAGCTTCGCAGAATTCAGCAGCGGGCGGCCGAGAGACGCGTTATAGCTGGTCCACGGTCCCTCCAGTTGGGCCTCCCGCTCGAAGTGTGCCCGCATCGCCTCCATCTTGGAATCGAGATCGTCGAGGTAGTGCAGCATCAGCGCCTCGGGAAACATGGGCAGCTTGGGCGATCCGAAGTCATACTGTCCGTGATGGCTGATGATGAGATGTTCGAGCAGTGTCTTGAGATCGGCCGGAAACCCAGGGAGTTGCTCGAGCTTGGTTTGCAGCATCTCCAGTTCGATGATCATGTGCCCGAGAAGCTGGCCGCGCGTGGTGTAGGTGAACGACCGGTTGTAGGTCAGCTCATGAATTTTACCGATGTCGTGGAGGAACGCTCCCGTCAGCAGCAGATCGCGGTTGATCTGCGGATAATTCCGGCACAGCAGGTCGCAGGAGCGAAACAGCGAAACCACGTGATCGAGCAGGCCGCCGATGTAAGCATGATGCAGCGTCTTGGCGGCGGGCGCCGTGCGGTAGCGGTCAGCAATCTCCGGGTCGGCCAGGAACAGTTCCACCAGCAACTTCAGGTGAGGATTCTCAAAGTGGCTAACGAAGTCGGTTAGCGTCTGCCAGAGTTCGTCGATGTTCTTCGAAGTCTTGGGCAGGTAGTCGGCAAAATCAACTTCTCCTTCCTGCATCCGCCGCAACTTGTGGATGGTGAGCTGGAAGCGGTTCTTGTACTTGTTGATGAGGCCCTTGATCTTGAGAAAGTCGTCCTGCTCGAAGGCGCCGACGAATTCTTCGACGTTGTCCCACATCTTGGCTTCGATCTGGCCGGTGCGGTCGCCCAGGGTCAGAGCCAGATAGGGCTCGCCCGTCTTCTTGGGCTTCACCTGCTTCGACACGACGACGAAGCTGGAAGTGATGACTTTGTTTTCCTGTTGGGAACAGTCGGAGATGAAGAACTCTTTCATGAGACTCGGGAAATCAAGTTCCGAAAATGGAGGGTGCAGACACGGATTGGAGACACAGCGCACCCGCCCCCTCAGATATAGCCAAGCCTAAACTAAAACACTCCCAGCTTCTTCTTCTTTTTCAGGTTCTTGGCGGTTGCGTTCCGGGCGGTGGTCTCGACCGGCTTGGTCTGTTTTGCGCTGGCGCCCGAGTCAATGTATCCCGGCTTGATGTCGATGAAAGCTTCTTCCCGTAGCTTGCTCAAGTAGGCACGCAGCGCGGGCTGCAGTTTCTGCATGTACAGCGCATCCTGGATGCGGGGCTCGACTTCCTTCAGTGTGGGCGCGCCGGCCATCTGATGCTCGGTAACCTTCAGGATGACGAAGCCCTGCTTGGTGCGGATGACGTCCGTCGTTTCGCCTGCCTTGAGCGCGAACACGCGGTCTTCAAGTTCCTTGGCAAGGGTGCCGCGCTTGAAGTAGTTGAGATCACCGCCCTGGGCGGCTGACGGGCCGTCCGACTGTTTCTTCGCCAGATCCTCAAAACTCGCGCCCTTGCGAATCTGTTCCAGCAGGTCCTGGGCCTTGGCCTGGGCTGCGGCCAGTTGCGCGTCCGATTCCGCCTGCGTGGGCGCCGGTGGAGTTGAGCCCGCGTCGGCTGCTGGCGGTGTTGCCGCTTTCGGCGCGACCAGAATTTCGCTCAGCCGAATTTGCTCGGGCTGCTGCATCTCCGCCTGATGCTCATCGTAAAACTTCTTGACGTCGTCCTTGTTGAGCGCGAGGTGCTGCCCGACTTCCTGACCGATGACTCTCTGCGTGATGATCTGGTTGCGCGTGTTCTGCTTGAATTCCTCGTAGGAAATGCCCTGGGCCTGGGCTGCCTTCTCCAGATCTTCCATCGACTCCAGGTTCATCTGCTTGCGCATCTCGTCCAGCCGCTTGATCAGTTCCGTGTCGCCGGTAACTCCCATGTCCTTGCCTTTTTGCAGCAGGAGTTGCTGGTCAATCAGGTCGCGGAGAACGTCGCGCTGCCTTTCGGCGAATGCCCGGTCGGAGTTGGAGGGGGCCTGCTGCTGGATTTCCTGTTTGAGCTGGTCGCGGCTGCGGGCGTATTCCGAGCGGGTGATGATCTCGTTGTTGACGCGGGCAATAATTTCTTCGACCACGGTGTCGGCGGGCATCAGGGCGGGGAACAACAATGCGCCTGCGACCGCCAGAAGCAAGAAAAGTTTCGTGTTCTTCATGTAGGAGACTCGCTTGAAAAACCTGGGTACAACCCGGGGGTTTAATCTGGTCCTATTTTACCCGGGACGCTGACGGTGGCCAAGGCGGGCGGGACTAGTTGGCCCGCACCAGCGTGAGGGCGGTGACGTCATTGTGCTTCGGGTAGGCGCACATGAAGTCCTGTACTTGCTCCAGGATCCCGCGGGAAAGATCGGCTGCCGAGGGGGGCTTGCGGCCCATGACGTGTTTGACGCCGGCCAGCCCGAACTCCTCGTCCCGGCACTGAGCTTCGACCACTCCCCTTGAAACGACAGCCAGAGATGACTCTGGTCCGAGTCCCACGATTCGGGCGTCGGTGGGCGCCAGCGAGAAGAGACCAAGAGGCAGACCGGTGGCGGGCAGTTCCTCGATGCTGGAGTGGTCGTACAGCAGGCCCGGAGTGTGACCGGCATTCACATAGCAGACCGTGCCCAGGTCCTCGTTGTAGCAGCCGGCGAAGGCCGGGCAACTCCGCACGCCCCCGGCAGCGCGCATAATTTCGAGATTCAGACGCCGCGCCAGTTCGATCATGGCCTCGGCTTCATTCAGTTCGGGGCGCGAAAACAGCTCTGCCCCGCCGGCACGGAAACAAGCGTGGGCAGCTGCCAGGATGGGACGGCTATCATCCCGCTTGCCGGCAAGATCCAGCAGCCCAAACAAAAGCCGGTGGGGACTGACCCGAACGAACTCGTAGAAGTCTCCGCCCGCCCGCCCCGAAAAATAGGCGACCGCCAGTTCGGCACCGTTGAGGTCCGGACTAGTCGTCTGCACGAGCTGAGGGGGCTCCTCGACCGCTGACCCGAATCCGAGTTTGGAAAGCAGGCGCCGCATATGCGGTTGGAAAGTACCACAATCCAGGAACGGCGGCAATCGGAAGGACGGAGGGGTCTATTGGCCGTACTTGTCTTTGAGCCAGCGGGCCAGTTCGTCGCGAAGCTGGCTGTAGTCGGCGTGGATAGTCGAACGCAGAGCCGCCTCGGTGGAACTGCCCTGCGCCAGGCGTTCCAGGATGCGTGGCAGGTCGCTCATCCCGTAAGTGTCGCGAATGTACTCTACTGCGGCCAGGGATTCGGCGTAGGCCACGGTGGCCTCCGGCGTAGAAAAGCGCATAAAACTGCCTTCCAGCACGTTGAAGGGAATCTCGCCTTGCGCGGCGAAAAGCTGGGCCAGTTGACGTCCCCAGGTGGCCCTCGACTTGCCCTCTTCGATCTGGGCGATGCCCTCATGCAGCCAGGTCGGGCAGCGTCCCCCCGACATTTGCGTGACGAACGAGTGCGTCAACTCATGCTTGAGGACGCGGGCAAGTTCGGAGGTCATGCTCGCGACTCCGCTGATCGGGATGCGCAACTTACCATCGTTGACCGCGCCACTCCAGGAGGGCGCCCGGGTCACGTCGAAGAAAGCCTGCTCGGTATAGAGAGTGGCCACGATGGTGTTGTGGGGCGAGTACCCGAGATCGCGTACCAGGAAGTCATAGTCGGTTTCGAGCGTCGCCAGCAGGTCGCGGCGGAAACTCTCCGACGTCTGTTTGCCTTCAAAATGCAGATTGAAATGACTGCTCTCGTGTTGCGAGAAGGCGGATTCCGCGTTCGATTCCCGCTCAGCCCGGGCCAGATACTGGCTGACCGTCGAATCGGGACGCAGTTTCAGAGACTTTTTCCAGGCACGAATCGCATCCGGGGTGTGATCGCTGGCGAATTGGACGAATCCGAGCATGGCTAACGCGTCCGGCGAATCGGGATCCGCCCGCACGGCGCGCGTTGCATAGGTCACAGCTTCCGGGGCGTGGCCGGTGCGCAGCAGGGAGGCAGCGTAATAGGTCAGCAAGGTGGAGTTGTCCGGTTGCAGCCGGAGCGCCAACTCGAAATAGTGCTTGGCCTGAGGAATGTTGCCACGATCCGATTCATGCTTGCCCGCAAGAAAGTATCCGGTAGCGGCGAGTTCAGGTTTGCCATCTCGCTCCAGGCTGTCCAGAGCATCGGTATCCACTTTGCCGTCGTGGATGACCTTTCCGGAGACATCCGCCTCGTGGCTGAAGGTGGGTAGGGCGGGAGTGAAGTCGGGGACGTCCTGCGACCCTCCCGAACTCGTATGCTGCGGCGCGACACCGCCTGCGTCAATCCGCTCGACGACCGATTTCGGGATGGCGTAGGTGTTCTCGCCCACGTCATACTCAATGCGGTCCTTGTTTTGGCGGACCTGGTCGGCCCAGATGGTGCGTCCGTTCTTGAGACGGATCACGTCGGCGGGCGCCGGCAGCGACGCCAAAAGCACTAGAATTGTGATGAACCAGGCTCGCACTCCGCTGATTCTAGAACGGTAAGGAGGGCTTTCGTAGGTGACCAAGGTGCTGGATCGGCGGCCGCTAATCTTCCTGCTGGCATGCGTTCTGCTGGCCGCGGCGGCTTTTGCGCAGTCCACCCCCGCCCGCGGCGCGAACTGCCCGCAAACTACGGCCGTTCTCTACGCGCGCCTGCGTTCCCTAGGCCTGGATGAAAAGCAGGTATACCGCGTCCGCGGCGCTTCGATCGAACGGCCCAACCTCCATGTCGTCTTCGACTCGGGCGCGCTCGCGTTTACCGAGGACATCTGCGGGCGGATTACCGGAGCGTTTTTCGAAGGCGAGGGCGAAATCCTGCTCCGCCCACCCAACAAAGTCGAACGCGCGTCGCTGGCCCTGTTTACCGGCATGGCGATCCTGGAGGAACAGTTCAGTTCGGCGTATCTGCGGTTCAACGACGACACTGCCGCGAGCTTGCAGCCTTTTCTTTCGCCCACCCCGGAAGATGCTGAATTCGCGAGACACTGGAACGACACGAGCCGCCGCCTGAGCGAGCGCGATGCCCTCCGGTTCCTGGTGGACTTCAGTCACTTTCTCCCTTCCCCGGGTGGAACGGAGCCATCCCGGGAATTTCCCCGCCTTTTTCATGCGCATCTGCAGGGCAAGAAACTGGGGGGCTTTGAACTGTTCTGGGATGCGGCCGCCGGGGAGCCGCTTTGGGCGGGCCAGGCTCGCCTGCGAGAGGGCATCCCGTTCTGGGATAGCTGGACTTCGTTCAGTCCGGGTGCTCCGGGTAGTGTCGGCCGGTCACCGGGCTCGCCCGCTGCCGATGTCACCATCACCAGCTTTCGGATTCGGGCAACGGTAAAGCCTCCCACCCAGTTACGCGCTTCGGCGGAAGTCGATGCTCTGGTCCGAAAAGGCGGGAGAAGGACTCTGCTCTTCGAACTATCCCGCTATCTCAAAATCGACTCTGTGCAGATGGATGGCCGGCCCCTGGACTTCATCCAGAACCAAGCGCTGGAGGGAACTGAACTGCGGCGAAAAGGGAATGACCTGGTAGCGGTGGTGTTCTCCGCGCCGCTTGAATCGGGGCAGAAACTGAAACTGCTTTTCGGCTACGCCGGTGAGGTGTTGTCGGAAGCAGGGAGCGGTTTGCTCTATGTGGGAGAGCGCGGCACCTGGTATCCGAATTTTGGTTTGAACCCGGCCCAGTTCGATTTGGAGTTTCAATATCCGGCGAACTGGACGCTGGTGGCGACCGGGAAGCAGGTTCCACCAGTGAGCGCCGCAGAAGCTCCCGGATTACAGGTTTCTCATTGGATTTCCGAGGGGCCGATTGCCGTAGCGGGGTTCAATCTGGGGAAGTACATCCGAGCGGAAGCGAAGTCTGGCAGCGTGGTGGTTGAGGCCTACGGTACCCAGGGGGTCGAGCGGTCGTTCCCAAAGGCTCCGGCGGAGATGGTTCAGCCGCAACAAAGCTTCCCCGGCCCGAGGGCCCCTCTCCCCATGATGGTTGCTCCCCCTCCGCCCCCGTCGCCAGCCCGGAACGCGCAGGCCGTAGCCGATAAGGCCGCCCGAGCCATCGGCAGCTTCTCGCAGTGGTTCGGCCCCTATCCTTTCGGCTCGCTCGCTCTCACGCAGATGCCTGGAGA
The DNA here is from genome assembly GCA_016201265.1 of Terriglobales bacterium. Taxonomy (GTDB): domain Bacteria; phylum Acidobacteriota; class Terriglobia; order Terriglobales; family Acidobacteriaceae; genus Acidiflorens. Next base: position 10,626 of record JACQDD010000024.1, read on the forward strand.
CCTGAGTCAGGGCTGGCCCGGGCTCGTCTTTCTTTCCAGCTTCGCTTTTCTCAGCCCGCAAGAGCAGACCGATCTGCACCTCGATCCCGTCGTTGCCGTGCTCAGCAGCCAGGTCCTGGTCCATGAAACCGCCCACCAATGGTGGGGAGACCTGGTGCTCTGGAAGAGCTATCGAGACCAGTGGTTTGTGGAAGGTCTCGCCAATTACTCGGCGCTGCTGGTGCTGGAACAACAGAACCCGGCCCAGTTCCGGCAGGTACTCGAGAAATACCGCAGCGACCTGCTGAGCAAGAATAAGGACGGAGAGTGGTTGCGCGACGCCGGTCCGGTGACGCTGGGCCAGCGTCTGATTTCGTCCCATTTTCCCGGCGGCTACGATGCCATCAGCTACGAGAGAGGTACGTGGCTGTTCCACATGCTGCGCTGCATGCTGCGCGATTCCGAAGCGGTATCCCGTTCCCGGAATGGTCCCGCCCACCCGGAGGAGCCCTTCTTCCGTGCACTCCGCAAAGCCCGGGAGCGCTATGCCGGCAAGAGCATGAGCACGCGCGACCTGGTGCAGGTTTTCGAGGAAGAACTGCCCCGTCCGTTGTGGTACGAGAACCGCCGCTCGCTGGATTGGTTTCTTGAGGGATGGATCAACGGCACGGCCATACCGCGGCTGGAAACGCGCGAGGTGCGAATCACGCAGAAGGAACGGGGAGTCTCGATCGCGGGCGTGATTGTACAAAAGGACGCCCCCGACGACCTGGTCACGGCGATTCCGGTGTACGGCGTGACGGCCGGCAACTCCACTGTGTTCTTAGGCGAAGTCATGGCGGACGGCGTAGAGACCTCGTTTCGACTGAACGCGCCCGCGGGAACACGCAAAATTGTGCTCGATCCGCGGCAGACGGTTCTTACCACCCTGAAGTAAATCCCAGACTACAGACCTTCGTGCTTTCCCACGTGCGTAGTTGCGGTGACGCGGGTACGGGATTGCTCACGCTCAAGAATCAATACCGGCTTTTCCCGGATTCCCATGAATCATCCACGTCATCCCTGTACAAGCGAACGCGGCCCGCGGCGAATCGTGCTGCTGGTCGAAGATGAGCCTTTCGTACGCGAGGCAACTTGCCGCATATTGCAGAGCGTCGGCTTTGACGTCCGTCCTGCCGCTGACGCCCAGGAGGCGATCCAGGTTTACGAGCAGTGCGGGCGACGGATCGACCTGCTGATGAGCGACCTGGTACTGCCCGGCCGCAGTGGCCGGCAATTAGGCCAGGACTTGCGCCGCACTTCTCCGATGGTCCCGATCCTGCTGACTTCCGGCTACATCGAACCCGGTTGCGACAGCGAGTCGCTCGATACCCACATCTACTATCTGCCGAAGCCGTATTCCCGGGCAGATCTGGTCGAGAAGATGGAGCAGATTCTCAGAAAAGTCCCGCTCCGGCGCGCCGCCACGCAAGCGGGCTAATGAGGCTGGTATCGGACAGCGAACAGGATTTGCCGAGCCATTTCGGGAAGAGCCACGACCGGCTTTAGAATTCCCATCTCCGCACAGGTCCGAGGCATGCCGCAGACCCGAGTACGCGAGAAAACAGGCACCCTCTTCCGGCTTGCATGAGAGCAGCGCTCTCCATATCCTTCTCTCACCATGCACGGTCCTCAGACTCTACTGTTGGAGCTGTTCGTCATTTTTCTGGCGGCCAAGGTTGTCGGCGAACTGTTTGAGCGCCTGCGCCTGCCCGCCGTTTTAGG
>JACQDD010000183.1 GCA_016201265.1 Terriglobales bacterium
AATTTCACTTCCTCCACGGTGCCTTTCATTTTTGTCTCGGTGTGGACGTCGTATTTGGGCGGGTTTGTTTCCTGGGCTTTTTGCGCAACGAGGGGCAGAGTACAGAGAAGTGCGATGGCCGGAAAGATCGGCTTCCAGAAGCCCCTTGATGGGTTGGTCCCACCTGAACGACGCATGGCTCCTCCTTGCTGTGGCGAAGATAGGATGAAGCCATATAGGGGAACAGCGTTATCGTACTCCAATTTTCAACGTGACGGATCGGTGCCGTGGTTTGTGTTTGGAGTCTCGAATTCTGCGTGGCCAGGTCGCGGATCTTGCAGGAGATTGGGGTCGCGGATTTTGCGTGCCAAAGGACCGGGAACAGCCGCGCGCGGAGCGCGGCTCACTGTGGGTAAGCAGAGCACAAGAAACAACGAAGGACTGCTCGTTGGACTGGAGGGCAGTGGCCCGGACCAGGCTCGATTCCTTTGTCGCCGCGTTTCCGCCAGTCTTCAGCGGCCGAGGAATTTCTCCAGCGCCTCAAGGTCAGCCTGGGTCCGGTCGGCATATTTCTTGGCTTTGGCGGCATCGCCGTGCTCGGCAGCGTCTTGCGCCCGGGAGAGATTAATCTTCATACTCTCCTGGCGCTCGGCCATGTCGCCGCGCAGGCCATAGCCTGCAGCCGCCTGCTGTTGTTTGAGGCGATCCAAACCGCTGTTCACCGCTCCCGCGCGGGCGGAGAGATGATCAATTTCATCCTCCAACTCATGCAAATTCGGACCGCTTGGGGGCGCTGCGCTGGTGGCGGGCTGGTCCTGGTGCGCTTGGATCTTGGCGGCTTCTCCGGCCAGAACAACTGGAGGCTTGGGTGGAGCCGAGTTGTCCGGGACAGCCGTTTCCTGAACCGGTGGTGTCGTCGCAGCAGGCTCAGCTAGCGCCGGAGTAGGTGCCGGGTTGGACGCGGCTTTGGGGACACGCTCATCGGCATTGCCCTTCTTGGGCAGATAGATTCCGGCGGCCACCAGACCCGCCAGCACGATCAGCGCACCCATCGTCATGTACAGACCGCGGTGACCACCCGACTGCGGCGGCGGCATCGGAGTGGCAGGAATTGCGGTGACCCGGGGGCTGGCCGGAGTCGCAGCGAGCGTTGCAACCTGACTTGGGGAAGTGGCTGGCGGTGGAACATGGGGCAGGGCGGTTGCCAATGCGGCAGCATTGCCCGCTGCGAGGGTTGCGATCTCCGCGGTCGGAGAGAGCCCGCG
>JACQDD010000177.1 GCA_016201265.1 Terriglobales bacterium
CACACCGTGGGCGCCGGCGCGGAACGCGGCCAGCACGGCGGCCTTGGTCCCCTCGGGCGTGCTCTTGCTGTGATTGTCGGCCGTGGGGATATCAATGTCAATCCCGGGCCAGATCTGGGTTTTGGTTCCGGTCACCGCGTCCACGGCGCGCTTGGTTTCTCGGTAGACGTAGTCGGCCGACCAGCCGGTGCGCGGAATCTGCTCGAAGCTCCGTTCCTGGCAGTTCATCACCCGGTAGTGAAACTCGAGTAGCTCTTGCGGCGGCGCGTCGCCGTAGACCGTCCGGCCGACGCTCGAGATGTAGCTGGCCATCCGCTCGCCGCCGCAGTTGTGGTACATCACCATTTTCAGGAAGTCGGAATACTTCGACAGCTCCGTCAGGTCCTGCTCGGCCCGGTAGAGAGGGCTGAACGAATTGTTGTGCCAGATGTGCCAGCCGACCGGGACGGGCTTCACCGACTTCACCCGGTTGTAGATGGCCGCATAGGTTTCGCGCAGGCTGTCGTGCCAGAACTGCTCCCAGGCCAGGATCTCGGGGTAGCGCAGCAGGATGCGCCAGAAAGTGACGTGGTAGCCGTCGACCGGGCGGTTGCCACCGCGGCCGGCTCGCACGAATTTTTCCAACTCCCGATATCCCTCTTTCACGCGGGTGAAGTTGATGCCGCGTTGGGCGGCCTTGCGCTCGCAGAATTCGCAGAAGCAGGTCACGCGGCCAGGGTCGCGGCCGCCCCCGCCGTGGCTCGCTCCCAACGCGTTGCCCAGCGCCCCCTGGCGCTCGGAGCCCCACATGATCCCGTCCACCTCGTAGGATCGCGCGTAGTCCTCGACCAGACCCAACAGAAAGTTGCGGTAGTCCGGATTGTTGAAGCACAGCGTGGCCACGTTCCGGCCATAGAGGTCGTGCTCCTGCACCTTGGCGATGTTGGGAACGTCGGAGCGCCACACGTCCTCCAGCCAGCAGATGGTTTTGATGCCGCGCTTCTTCGCCGCCGGCAGCACGGCAGCAAGAACATCGAAATCGCCCAGGTCGGGAGCGTGCAGCGGCGGAATCACCGTGTCCTTGTAGTACTGTGAATGAGGCGTGGCGTAATTCCCGCCATGAAAGGTTTTTTCGTCGTACTCCTGCTTGCCGTGGTCGGGCAGCGGCTGGCTCGGCACCTGCCGCCCGGCAATGCCGCGACCATAGGTGAACACAGCGAGAAACAGGGTGTTGATGTGGTTCTTCTGGAAGAGGTCGAGCACCGGCTCGATCCCCTCGTCCACGAACGACACAGCGCCGACCTGAATGCCGATCATCTTGCCGCCCGGCGGCGCTGCCGGAAGAGCCGCTGCTACAGCGCTGGTTAGAAACTGGCGACGGTCCATCGAAGCCTCCTATGAGGTAAGCCTCCGCCTTGCCCATCCCGGAAGACAAGCCAGAGACTTACCCCCACAAGATACCTCACAGGCGCCTGTTGCCGCTCCAGCAGCGTCTCAGCGAATGCAGTGAACCTTCACCCCGAGACTGGGGATCTTCCAACCGCGATCGGCGGTAACCGCCGGCGCCCGGCAATGACGAGCCAGCGCCAGACAAGCTCGCTCCGAACGAAAGCTCGTGGTCCAGGCCAGCGCGGCTAAGTCCACTCCTTCGAGCGCCAGAGTTTCGTCAAAGTCGCCGCCTTCCGCCGGTCTGCGATCAACTCCTCCACTACCGTGTAGACCCGGAGCCCTCCATCTTGATAAGACAGGACCCGAACCCGGCGAAAGGTCCATCTCCTTCCGCAAATGGGAAGGAATCAGAAGTCTGCCAGCGTGATCCAGCTTTACCGCTGATTGCTTCATATCCAATTCTACGATCCTCCCCCAAAGCGCTACAAAACGGCGAAGATACGCCAGCCGGTCCCGGCCACCCTAAAGAGTGGTCTTTCAGTGGGTTACGGACAGGTAAACGCCGCCGAAGTGGGTCATTTCACCCCGCCCGTTTAACCGCGAAATCTGCCATACGGCATTGAAAAGACGCCGTTTGACGGATTCTCATGGTACCTCGCGGCAGGCTTCGCTACCATCCGTGGTTGAGTGGACGCGTGTAGTGTATCATCGGGCTCGGTGTGTGAGGTCTTGCCTGGGCTGGTATACTACCGTTTCATCAAACTAGGAGACGCGCCTAATGCATAAGCCGATCAAGTACTTGGAGAAGGGCATCTCGCTGGCAGCGGCCGGGGCTTGGCATGCGTTCCGGTTCATCAACGACCGGATTCCCGAGAACGCCTCGTTCACGCCCAAATGGTCCGACAAGCCGTTGCTGAAGTCGTACCAAAAGACCAAGCCGACGCTGGGATGGCCCCGCACCACCGATTCGCTGTGCCCTCGGTGCGTTCCCGAGATCCGCAAAGAGATCATCGACGGTAAGAGAGATTACAAAGTCCTACTGAATGAGCCGATCGGCGAGATCAAGGCCCAAGTCATCGAGCGCGACGGGAAGATCCTGATGGTGAAGGATTGTCCCAAGCACGGCCACTTTGAAGACGTGATGGCGATCGACACGGCGTTCTTCAAGCACCTGGAGCAGACCTTCCCGGGCCGGGACATCCGCGCCCACAACGATGAGCGGCTCCACAACCACGGCTCGAGCACGGTGAAGTACGGGCGCGGCTCGGTGCTGACGGTAGACCTTACCAACCGCTGCAACATGATGTGCGACCCCTGCTTTATGGACGCCAACCAGGTGGGGTTCGTGCACGAGCTGACCTGGGACGACATCAAGACGCTGCTCGACAACGCCATTTCCATCAAGCCGAAGCGACAGATGTCGGTGCAGTTCTCGGGCGGCGAGCCGACCATGTCGCCGTTCTTCCTGGATGCGGTGCGGTACGCGCGCAAGGTGGGCTACAACAGCGTGCAGGCGGCGACCAACGGCATCGAGTTCGCCAAGAGTCCCGAGTTCTGCAAGCAGGCCGCCGAGGCGGGTCTGCGCTACGCCTACCTGCAGTTTGACGGCATCGGCAACGCCGCCAACGCCCACCGCAAGGTGGGCAACCTGTTCGACGTGAAGCTGCGGGCGATCGAGAACCTCTACTCGAACGGTGTGGACATCGTGCCGGTCACCACGCTGGTCAACGGCATCAACAACGAGCAGGTGGGCCGCATCATTCAGTTCGCGCTGGACAATCCGAAGAAAATCCCGTTCTGCTCCTTCCAGCCGGTTTCCTTCACCGGACGAGACGAAGACGTGACCGACGAGCGGCGCATGGCCCAGCGCTATACGCTGTCGCACCTGGCCCACGACGTGAAGAACCAGACCGGCCTCGGTGAGCCGGCCCGCGACTGGTTCCCCATTTCCTTCATGGGCACCTTCTCGGATTGGTCCGACCTGGTGCATGGCCCGAGCGCCGGATGGGGACAGATCAGTTGCGGCTGCCACCCCAACTGCGGCGTAGGCATGGCGGTGATGGTGGACAAGGAGACCAAAGAGTCGGCGCCGGTCACCGCGTTCTTGCACGGCGAGCAGCTCGCCAAGGACGTGGCCAAGGTCAACGACTGGGCGCGCAGCAAGTGGTGGTCGATCGTAGGCATGACCCTGGCGGTGCTGAAGAACTACGATCCGTTCATGGCCCCCACCCACTTCCGGCTGAGCGACCTGCTGAAGAAGTTCGACAAGACTTTCGGCGCCACCGGCAAGAACTATGGCAAGGTGGGCGTCGACCGGACTCTGGCCGACATCGAGCAACGCCGGGCCGACCGCTGGAACTTCTTCTTCATCGCCGGCATGTGGTTCCAGGACCTGTTCAACTACGACTTCCGGCGCACCGAGCAGTGCATCATCCCGTACGCCACGCAGGAGGG
>JACQDD010000011.1 GCA_016201265.1 Terriglobales bacterium
CCCACCCTCTCCCTACATCGAGTTCAAGAACGTCTGCAAGGCGTTCGGCGACCGCACCGTCCTCGACGACGTCAGCTTCGACGTCATGCCGGGAGAGATGGTTTGCATCCTCGGCCGCAGCGGCGTTGGAAAATCGGTGGCTCTCCATCACATCATGGGCTTCCTCAAACCGGATTCGGGACGGGTGATAGTCGCCGGCGAGGACATCACCGGCTACGCCGAACCGCAGCTCGAAGAGATCCGCAAGAAAGTCACCATGGTCTTCCAGAACGGAGCCCTCTTCGACTCCCTGAGCGTAGGCGAAAATGTCGCCTTTCCGCTGCGCGAAAGAAAAGAGCTCTCCGAAGAGCAACTCTTCCAGGTTATAGACGGTCTGCTTGAGATGGTCGGCGTCAAGGAAATGCGCGACCTGCTGCCTTCTGACCTGTCTACGGGTATGAAGCGTTCCGTAGCCATCGCCCGGGCCCTATCCGCTCAGCCGGAGTGCGTTCTCTACGACGAACCGACCACCATGGTCGATCCGCTCATGGCGCAATTGCTCGGCGACCTGATCGCCCGCCTCAAGCTGCAACTGCACCTTACCTCGGTCGTCGTGACCCACGACATGCGCCTCGCCAAGAAACTAGCCGACCGCATCGTATTTCTGCATGAAGCCCGCGTAATCTTTTTCGGCCCCTACAAAGAGATGGAGAAATCGAACGAGCCCATCGTGCAGGAATTCCTGGAACTGGATGAGATGAAGTTGGAAGCATAGAAGTGGTCAGTGGCCGGTGGTTAGTGGTTGATGAGGGACCGAATGCCTGTTCAGTCATACCGAGAGTTGTTCGCCTGGCAAAAGGCCATGGATTTTACTGCCGAGGTCTATCGCGTGACTCGGCGCTTTCCCAAGGAAGAGTTGTATGGCGTAACGAGTCAACTCCGCCGGGCGGCCGTGTCAGTCCCGAGCAACATCGCGGAGGGACAAGGGCGACAGACCACGGGTGAGTTCCGGCAGTTTCTAGGGCAGGCTCGCGGATCGTTGCTTGAAACAGAAACGCAAATACTCCTTTCAGAGCGCCTGGACTATTTGGACCACGAGACAACGGAGAATCTTCTCAAGCAAGCGGCCGAAGTAGGCCGGATTCTGAACGGGCTGCTCGGTTCTTTGAAGGGATCTCACCGGCCAGTCTGACCACTGCCCACTGACCACTGCCCACTGCTTCTAAAACCCCTGCTTCACCAACTCCTCCACCGACAGCGTGTTCTCGGCCGGCTCGCCCTTCATCATCTTCTCGACATACTTCGCGATCAGGTCAGCTTCCAGGTTCACCGGGTCCCCCGGCTTGAGCGAGCCCAAGTTCGTCAGCTCGACCGTATGCGGAATGATGGCAATGGTGCAGCGGTTCTTCTCGAGCTTGGCAACCGTCAGGCTGATTCCTTCAATTGAAATCGATCCCTTGAACACGGTGTACTTTTCGACGTCGCTGGGGATTTCAACATGCAGCCACCAGTTCTCGGAATCGGCGATGCGGTCGAACGCGATCAGCGTGCCCACGCCGTCCACGTGCCCCTGGACGATGTGCCCCCCGAAGCGCCCGTCGGCTTTCATGGGCAACTCCAGGTTCACCAGTGCGCCTTCATGAATCCGGGAAAACGAAGTCCGCTCCCAGGTCTCCGGCGCCAGGTCGGCGCAGAATGACTTCGGCTTGATGTCGAGCGCGGTCAGGCACACGCCGCTGACGGCGACGCTGTGGCCCGGCCTCAGATCCTTCGCGGCGTTGGTCGCTTCGATGGTGACGCGGCGATTTTGGCCGCGCTGGTCGAGTTTTGTGACTATGCCTACTTCTTCGACGATTCCGGTGAACATGGGGGGCCTCCATGAATAGGCTATCTCATAATGGTTCGGTACGGCGCCCGAGATGGTGGGCGTAATTGCCTGTTTTCGTCAACAATCGCTCAACCCGAACTATACTTGTTGGTTCAGCAATGCGAAGGCGCTCATGAAACTTATCGACTACGACAAATACACGAAGAAGTGGTCTCCTCGCAGTACGATTGTGCTGGCGGTGGTGGAAGCAGTTGTCGCAGGGTTTTTTCTTGGTGCGGCGCTGATAGAAGCTGTTCGGGGACACGACGTTTGGGTATGGATATGGCCGCTCGTTATGGGCTTCGCAAGTGGAGTAGGAGCATTGCAGGCCACCCTGGTCGCGCTGCATACCTGTCCACCGTCCGCCAAAACACGGCAAAGCGAAACGGTTCCTAACAGTGCAAGAGTCTAGCGCCTTTGCTGATGTCAGGTGCTGGCAATGAGTGACCCCACAATGGCAAGCATGAGCATCGGCTTCGCAGTTTTCGCGATTGCAGCTTTCGTCTGGGCAAGTATTGACTACAACAGGTTCATCAAGTTCTGGATGGTCGGACCTGCACCCTACACACGGCGCGTGAGGATCGTTTTTCGCTTGTTCTTTCTCGCCTGTGTGGTTGGCGGTGTATGGCAACTTGCCGACACGATGGCGGCTTCGAGAAAGCCAGTCACGTTCTATTTAGGCGCGCTGTTATTCGCTGCGGCTTGGTTTGTAGTTTTCTTTCTGATGCTTCACTTCGTGGAGTGGATGACCGAAAGAGCCGGATAAAGCAATCCCGAGAGCGGCAGCAATAATCTTCCGATCTTCGGCTGGTTGTTGAAACATCGCGATTTCATCAACAACCGCTGGATAGCACATCTGAGACGGTTTCGCGGCTTCCAATCGCGGCGCTTCTCCCTTGTCTCTCACCCCTGATACGGATCCCCCAAGTACCCCTCGACCGCAAAGTCCTCCCCGAACTGATGCAGCTCGAGCCGGTGCGCAAGCAGCATCCCGTGACTGATCGGGGAACCTCCGCTGGCGGCGAACGGAACTGCCCCCTCGCCCAGAATCTTCGGCGCGTAGTACAGAAACAGTTTGTCCACGACTCCGGACGAAAGGGCGGTCCAATTCACGGTGGCGCCGCCCTCAATCAGCACGCTCGTGATCTCGCGCTTCCCCAGATGGCGCAAGACCTCGGCCAAATCCGGGCGTCCATCGGGATGCGCGGGAGCAATCCGCTCGACCCGGACGCCCAGCTTCTCCAGTTCCTGCTTTTTGTTCTCATCCGCCTGCGAGTAGAGCACCAGCACGTCGTCCTGGGCCGTTTTCACCAGCCGCGAAGCCGGCGGCAACCGCAGCCAGGAATCCAGCAGGACTCGCAAGAGCGGCCGCCGCCTCGGCAGGCCGCTGCGATCGGTCAGCAGAGGATCGTCGGCAATGACCGTGCCCACGCCCGTCATGATGGCATCATACTCATGCCGCAATTGGTGCACATGGCGGCGCGCAATCTCACCGGTGATCCAACCGCCGGTGGAGCCGCCCGCAGCCACCTCGGTAGGATGGCGCGACCCCAAGGGAGGCGGGGCAATCTTCCCGTCCAGCGTCATCGCCGCCTTGAGCGTCACCAGTGGTGTTCCAGTGCGGATGTACTTGGCGAAACCCTCGTTCAGCTTCTTCGCATCCGCCTCGAACAGGCCGACGTCCACCTGAATTCCGGCGGTGCGCAGTCTGGCGAAGCCCGCTCCACTGACCTGCGGATTCGGATCTTTCATCGAGCAAACAACCCGGCGGATTCCAGCGGCGATAACAGCATCGGCGCACGGCCCCGTTCGTCCCTGATGGGAGCAGGGTTCGAGGTTCAGAAAAAGACTGCCGCCGCGGGCGCGCTCGCCGGCCTGCTCCAGGGCGAGGACTTCCGCGTGCTTTACGCCGTCATAGGTGTGCGTGCCCGCCCCGGCTTCCTGTTCGGACGAATCCACCACGACAGCGCCGACCGCCGGATTGGGCGAGACCAAGCCGACGCCGGCACGGGCCAGGTCCAACGCCCGCCGCATGAATTGTTCGTCAGATGTCATGAAAGAACTATTTCACCATGGAGACACAGAGTAGGTCAGAGGGCAGAGGTCAGATTGCAGAGGTGAACCCGTTTGGGGCATTCCCTGACTGGCGCGTGTTTCACAAGTACCTTCGCCTCCGGAGAAAGCGACCCTCAGTGGCTAAAGCCCGCGTTTCTGGCGGGTCTTAGCGGCACGGCTGAAGCCGTGCCCTTCCCAAAATCTATTTATGAAACACGCTCTACTGACTCCTGACTCCTGACTCCCGACTCCTGACTACTGCCTTCAAGCAAACAGCGATTCCACAAACTCCTTCGCGTCAAACGGCAGCAAATCCCCCGCCTTCTCTCCGACTCCGACGTAACGCACCGGCAATCCCAACTCACGCGAGATCGCCACCACCACTCCGCCTTTTGCCGTACCATCCAGCTTCGTCAAAACAATCCCCGTCACTCCCGCCGATTGCGTGAACAGACGTGCCTGCTGCAGCCCGTTCTGGCCGGTGGTCGCGTCCATGACGAGAAGCGTTTCGTGCGGCGCGCCGGGCACGATGCGCTGCGCTGTGCGCGTCATCTTCTCGAGTTCCATCATCAGGTTCTGCTTGGTGTGCAGACGCCCCGCCGTGTCGACGATGACATAGTCGGTCTTGCGCGCGACCGCCGCCTGCAGCGCATCGAAAAGCACCGCCGCCGGATCGCCGCCCGCTTTTGTCTTGATCACCTCGGTGCCGGTGCGCTGTCCCCAGATTTCCAGTTGCTCGATGGCGGCCGCCCGGAAGGTATCCGCCGCGCACATCAGCACGGTTTTCCCTTGCGCGCGAAAAACCTGCGCGAGTTTGCCGATCGTGGTCGTTTTGCCGGTGCCGTTCACGCCCACGACCAGAATTACCTCGGGCGTTCCATCCACCCTCGTGACCGGGCGCGAGCTCGTCGAATTCAGGATGGCGAGCAGTTCCTCCTTGAGCAGCCGCTTCAGTTCATTGACGTCCTTGATTTGTTTGCGATCGGCCTTGTCGCGCAGCTTCTCCAGGACCTCATGGGTGGTGGTCGTGCCCAGGTCGGCGCCGATCAGCGTGGCTTCCAGATCGTCCAGCGTGGCGCGGTCAATTTCTTTCCCGATCGCAACTACGTCCTCGATGCGCTCAGCCAGGTTCTCGCGCGTGCGCGAGACCGCTTCCTTCATGCGTTCGAGAAAACTGGGCTTCTGTTCTTCGTCCAGGCTGCCGAAGAGGGTCTGAATCATGACGGGTCCGCAAGCCGATTATATAGGCCTGGGAAGAAGGGCGGGTTTTGCGGCGGTTCGTTCAGGAGCGTCGGGTGTCGACCACGAGCGGATCGCCGAGATGCAGCGGAGCCGCAACTGGTACGGCTGAATCCACAGCACTCGTTTGAGGCGCGGGCTTCGGAATGCGAATGTCTCCCCGCAGAAAGACCGCCAGCAATGCGGTCACGGCTGTCGGGTCCAAACGGTTGCCCGAGAGATTTTCGATGATGCGCACGGCTTCGAAGGGATCGTGGGCCTGCTGATAGGGACGGTTCGTGGTCAGCGCGTCAAACGTGTCGGCCACGGCGATCACGCGGGCCAAAAGAGGAACGTCATCACCCTTCAGGCCATAGGGATAGCCACGTCCGTTGAGCGATTCATGGTGCAGTTCGATGCCCGGCAGCATCTCGCGCAACTGCGGGACCGGACGCAGGATGTTCGCGCCCTTGGTGGTATGCGTCTTCATGATCTCGAACTCTTCCGGAGTCAGGGCGCCGGGCTTTTTCAGGATCCGGTCTTCGATGCCGATCTTGCCCACATCGTGCAGCTGCGCTGATACCCGCAGAATCTCCAGAAAACCGGGGTCCAGCCCCATCTCGGTGGCGATCATGAGCGAGTATTTCGTGACCCGGTCGGAGTGGCCGCGGGTGTAAGGATCCTTTTCGTCGACCGCGCCCGCCAGCATCTGGATCGACCCCATGAACAGCGCCTTGTTCTCCTCGGCGGCGCGTTTCAAGTCCTCGACGAACTGCTCCAGCTCCTCCGACATGGTGTTGAACGTCGCCGCCAGTTCGCCGATCTCGGTCCGGGTCTTCACATGGACGCGCTGGGTGAAATCTCCTTTCGCAATCGCGCGGCTCGATTCCGCCAGCACCTGCAGGGGGCTGGTAATCCGCCGCGCCGACAGGATACTCAGACCTACGCTCAAGAACACCGCCAGCAAAGCCAGCAGACGCCCGGTCCGCTGCATCTCGTAAATGCTGCGGTAGGCCTCCTCGCGCGGCTTCTGGGCCACCACCGCCCAGTCCAGCGCCGACACCGGACTGTAAGTTCCCAGCATTTCCGTCGTGTTCTTTCCCTGGCGAACGGCGAATTCGCGGGTCGCCGCCAGCTGCGCCTTGGCGCCTTCGTCCACAAAGCTGCGGACGATATCGAAACTGGTCATGTCTTGCCCGGTGGCGTATTCCGCGGATGCCGCCGCCACCAGCCGGCCCTGGCTGTCCACCACGTACGGCATCAGGCCCGCGCGTCGCACTTCCTGCAAGCGTCCGATCAGGTATTGCAGATCCACCACCGACCCGATCATTCCCAGGAAGCGCTCGCCATACAGGATGGGTGAACTGACCAGCATCACCGTCCGCGCCGACTTCCCGCTGCCTACGACCAGCGGTTGACCGCTGTAGCTTCGCTTCTCATGCGCCGCGGCGTAGGCGCGCTCCAGCTCGCGCTGGAGGAAGGCGTCGGGTTCGATGCGCCCGGCGGAGATGCCCTTGGCATCGGCGTTCAGTACGGTGGCATAGGCAATGTCGTTCGAGGACGAAACAAAGTTTTCCAGCAACGCCCGCAGTTCGGGAGCTTCTATGTTTTGCGTCCCGATGTCATTTCCGCTCGTCACCTGGATGGACGATGCCAGGTTGGCCAGCATCATGCGTAAGGTTTCCTGGTGCTGCGAAATATCGTCGGCCAACGAGCGCGTCACCGTGTTCTGCAGCAGCATTTCGTTGGTCTTAAGCCGCTCCCGGTTCAGGCTCTCAATCTGCGCCGAGTAGAAATACATGGGGACGACACTAAGCGCCAGCAGCACGCCAAGGATGACGTAGAGCAGCGGCACGCGCGTGGGTATGGGCAGCTTCAGTGGCAAAAGACAGTCCTGCGGCCCGAGCGCGGGGATCGCTCGGCCATCTCCCGTCCATTCTAAGTTCGCTAACCACTTCGGACTTAGGTGCTTGAAGTACAACTGACCGTTACGGAAGTACTCAGTCTTCGATCACCTCGGTCTTGGCGCTCGACACCCCGCGCGAAGGCAAAAGCCGGGTTCACTCTTGTGATTCCCCAACCCAGGCCTGGTGCGTTCCATCACCTCAATCTGCTTTCGCGCGTGGTACAAACTTGGCATGCCCGGGAAGCCCGCTACGCCCATTTCACCCGCCATCACGGCGCATGCTCCCTGCCGCGCCGATCTCGCCGGCAGCACGGTTGACCTCTGGCCGTTGTACCTGTTTCATCCCGGCGCCCTAACCCTGAACTTTGCCCTGGAAATCCTGACTACCTGCCGCGTCACTCCCCTCAACGGGACGCGCATCGAACTGTGCTCTCTCGATACCCGTCGCAAGGAGGCATTCGCCAACCTCGACGAGTTGATTGCCAGCCGGAACCACCGTCATGTTCTGGCGGCCTACCTCGTTCGCTTCTTCGCGCCCGAGCAGGGGTTGCGCCTCGAAACCGACTCCCAGTCTCCCGCGGGGGCCGGAATTTCAGGATCTTCGGCGCTGATGATCTCGACCACCGCCGCCTTGGCGCGCTTTACCGGGCGCGAGCTGGAACCGGAGAAAATGCGCGTGATCGCGCAGAATGTCGAGGCTCAGATCATCCGCGTACCCACCGGCTGCCAGGATTACTATCCCGCCCTGTACGGCGGCGTCAGTGCCATCCACCTTGATCCGGACGGAATTCGCCGCGTGTCAGTGCCGGTTGCGCCCGAGGAAATCGAGCTGCGCTTTGTGCTGGCTTATACCGGAGCCCCGCGCCAGTCCGGCATCAACAACTGGGAGGTATTCAAGGCCCACGTCAACGGTGATAAGCATGTCTTTCGCAACCTGGAAAAGATCGCGGCCGTCGCGCGCGACATGCACCAGGCTCTGCTTCGTCACGACTGGGAGGATGTGGCGCGCCTGCTCCGTGAAGAATGGAAGCTGCGCCGCACCAACGCTCCCGGCATCACCACCCCGTTCATCGACATGCTGATTGCAGTCGCCGGCAAGAACGGCGGGCGCGCAGCCAAGGTCTGCGGCGCCGGTGGTGGCGGTTGCGTCCTGATGATGGTCGAAGAGGGCGCCAAAGAAGCCGTGGCCCACGCCGTAGCCCAGGCCGGAGGCCGCATCCTGCCCTTGAAGGTGGCGCGCGAAGGCTTGCGCTTCGACGCCCAGACGTAGACGCCAGGCTGGACTTGCGCCGCGCTATCGGCTCGCTGCAACACTCACGATCACCGACTTCGAGGCCGGCGTCATGCTGCCACGCGCCCGCTGGCCAAGCGGCACAAGCGGATTCGACTCCGGAAAATACGTGGCTGCGTTGCCCCGTGGCAGGTCGTACGGAATCACGCGAAACGCCCGCACGGTGCGCTTTTCCCCGCGAAAATGGCTGGTCAGGTCCACCAGTTGCTGCGCTGCCAGCCCGCGCTCCCGCATGTCCTCGGAGTTCAGAAAGACGACCCGCCGCCCGTTGCGGATGCCACGATAACGGTCGTCATTGCCATAGACCACGGTATTGAACTGATCATGCGTCCGAATGCTCGTCAGCACCAGCTGCCCGGGTTCCAAAGGCAGCGGCTGAATCTGACAAATGGCAAACTCCGCTTTTCCGCTCGCGGTGCCGAATTCGCGCTGCTTAGGCGGCACCGGCGCATAGAATCCACCCTGATCCAAACGCTCGTTGAAATTCTCAAAACCGGGCACGATGCGCGCAATCTTGTCCCGCAGGCGGCGATAGTCGCCTGCATATTCGCGGCCCCAATCACAGCCAAAGAGCGCGTCGGCGATACCCGCCACGATAGCCGCTTCGCTGCGCAGTTCCGGCGAAATCGGCGGGAAGATGCCGCGCGTGGCCGAAACCCAGGCGACGGTGTTCTCTACCGACCCCACCTGATCGAGTTCCGTCCGCGAAAGGCACGGCAGGATGAGCGCCGCCTCGCCGGTCACCAGGTGCGCGCGGTTCAGGCGTGTGTCGATGGAGACACTCAACCGCGTCTGCCGCAAGCCGCGCGCAACGGCGTGCGTGTCGGGCGTGGCCGATAGGAAGTTGCCCCCAAGGCTCACAAAGACGCGCACCCGCCCGGCCAGCATC
>JACQDD010000171.1 GCA_016201265.1 Terriglobales bacterium
CAACGGGCAGGAGCAGAAGTTCGACTACCTGGTGCTGGCGGTACCGTTCGATGTCCTGGCGCGGATGCTGCCGGACTCGCCGGCCGCTGCTCCCCTCGCCGAAATGTTGAGCCACTTCGCGACCTCGCCCATCACCGGTATTCATCTCTGGTTCGACCGGACGATCAGCGATATCGATCATGCCGTCCTGCTCGACCGCACCATTCAGTGGATGTTTCACAAGTCGCGCCTGATCCAAGCCAGGGAAAACCAGGCGCGCGAGAATGGAGATGGCAGCTACGTTGAGCTGGTGGTGAGCAGTTCGAGGAACCTGCTGGAGAAGTCACGCGGGGAAATCGTGGACCTGGCAGTGCGGGAACTAGGGGAATTCTTCCCCGCTGCGAGGAAAGCGAACCTGCTCAAATCCACGGTGATCAAGGAAGTGCATGCAACCTACTCGCCGCGCCCAGGAGTGGATCAGCACCGGCCCAGACCGGAAACGGCCTGGCCGCGGGTTTTTCTGGCGGGTGACTTTGTCGCGACCGGCTGGCCCGCCACCATGGAAGGCGCCGTCCGCAGCGGCTATCTGGCGGCGGAATCCGTGGCGCGCGTTGCCGGAAGCAAAACCCCGAAGTTTCTCGTCGCCGATCTCCCCGGCAGTGGCTTCATGCGACTGTTTGGGTGAAGTTTTTCCTGGGCCGAGAGTCTGCAGAACCGCGCTCTTCTACATCGGCATTTCCTGAGATTCGCTTTAATTACGTCGGTTTCAGTAGGGCATTACGTTGTCGCCATTCTCAAGGAGAGTGGTCTGAGATACGATCTTAACTACCGTGCGTGGACTCTCCACTGGAAACGACGATCGTCGCCGCAGCCCGCGCTTCAGCTGTGGCGGTCTCGCCAAGATCGTTTGCCTGCCATCGGACGGCATCCTTCTCCCGGGCAGGATCCGCGACCTGAGCCTGGGCGGATGCAGCGTGGAAACGGTTTCGCCCCTTGCGTGTGGAGTGCGGACGGAGATCCTGGTGCGGGTGAACACCTCTTGCTTCCGCGCCATCGGCCAGGTGAGAGCGGTGCGCGGACCGGCCGGCATGGGCATGCAATTCCTTCAACTGAGCGCAGGCGGTCAGGACATGCTGGTGGAACTGATCAGGGAATTGACCAGGCAGCAGGCGATTGCAACCACGCTGCGAGTGGCCCGCCGGGAACCGGATCCAAAACAGTGGAATGAGTGCCGGGCGGCACTGCTGAAGGAAAGCTTTCCTATCCTGGGGAGAATCCTAGCCTCTCAGAGTTCTGAAGAAAGCTTTCTGGTAGTGGATCGGCCTTCATTGATTGTGGATGGGGAGACGCGAGAGATCCCTCTCGATCTGTTCATCTAGATCGCCATCAAAGCCACGCCGCCGGCGACCAGCAGGGCGGCCATCATGCGGCGACGGCCCACGCGCTCATGCAGAAAAATGCGCGCCGCAAACGCATTGGCGACGAACGTGAGTGAGGCTGAAGCGGGTACGACAAGACTCAAGTCTCCCCACGAGAGACCGAACAGCAGGCTGTAGAAGGCCACCGCCATCGCGAGCAGGCCGAGGATGAACGTCGGTGTGGCCAGCACGCGGCCCAAAACCCCAAGCAGCCCGTGCCGCTTCCACAGTTCACTCACGTCGCCGACTTTCTTCATCGCGTGGGAGAGCAGCACGTCGCCGGTAGTCGAAGCCAGGACGATCAAGCCAATCGCAGCCCAGGTGTAGGCCTGTTTCACGATTGCGCCTCCTGCGCGACGTCGCCGGCAGCCAGCTTCCCGTGCTTGCGGGCGGGCGTGAGGGACGGGCCCACTGCCACGAACCCCACTCCGGCGGTGATCAACGCGATGCCCAGCCATCGAGCCGGCGAGATCGCTTCATGGAATCCGAACCGAGCCACCAGCGCCACCAGCACATAGCCCAGCGAACTCGCCGGGAGTACGTAGGTGAGATCGGCCCACGAGAGCGCAGACATGTAAGAAGCGAAAAAGGCCAGCAGCAACAGGATTCCGGAAGCCACCCAGGGATCGAGGATGGCGAGGATCAAGTTGGAGAGCTGGTGCAGCGAAACGCTGCCGAGGTCTTTCATCCCGCGGGCCAAAAGGGAATCGCCCGCGGAACTGAATAGGGCGACTCCCGCCAGCACTAGGTATTTTCGAAACGTCACTGCCGATCTGACTCCCGGGGACTAGGCCTTGGCCGGCGCGGCCGCAGGGGTTTCTTCCTTGCGGTTTTCCTTGACCCACTTGTGGCGTTGCGCCCGCAGCTTCAGGAACGTCCGCGCCTCTTTGTAGAGCCGCTTGCGCTCGGAGTTGTTGAACACTGCTTTCCGGAGAATGCGGTACGCGGCTTTGGGACGGAAGTAGTACTCGTCGTAGAAGCGGTGCACCATTTCCATGACCTCCGCCGCAGGCAGTCCCGGGTATTCGATCTGTACCATCTGGTGGCCGCCATCGTCCACCATCTTGCTCTCGGGGGTCATGAAGCCGTTCTTCATGGCGAATTCGTGCAACTCGGTTCCGGGATAGGCATGCGCAACCGAAACCTGAATCGTCTCCACATCCAGTTCCTTGGCGAAGCGGATGGTGTTCTGGATGGTCTCGCGGGTTTCTCCCGGCAAGCCGAGGATGAAATCGCCGTGCACCACCAGGCCCAGCTTGTGGCAGTCTTTGGTGAACTGGCGGGCGCGCTCGACGGTGGCGCCTTTCTTGATGTTCTTCAGAATCTGCTGATCGCCCGACTCGTAGCCGACAATCAGCAGCCGGCAACCGGATTCCTTCATCGCCTTGAGCGTTTCGTAGTCGGTCGTAACGCGCGAAGTGCAGGACCAGGTCAGGCCGAGTGGCTTCAGCTTCGTGCACAACTCAATCGTGCGCGCCTTCTGGATGTTGAAGGTGTCGTCGTCGAAGAAAAATTCCTTCACGTACGGCCAGTACTCTTTGGCCCTTGCCATCTCGCGCGCCACATCGTCAGTGGAACGTTTGCGCCATGGATGTCCCATGAGCGTCTGCGGCCACAGGCAGAACGTGCACTGTGCCGGGCAGCCACGGGTCGTGTACAGCGCAACGAACGGGTGCAACAGAAACGGCACGGTATAGCGGCGAACGTCGAGATCGCGCCGATAAACGTCAGTCACATGCGGCAGTGCATCAAGGTTCTCGATCTGCGGACGATCAGGGTTGTGCACAACGCTGCCGTTCTTGCGATAGGAAAGGCCGAGAATGTCTTCCAGCGGCCTGCCGTTGGCATACTCGACGATAGTGTGGTCGAATTCTTTTCGGCAAACGACATCGATCGCCTTGCAGTCTTGCAGCGACTTTTCCGGCAGCACGCTGACATGCGGTCCGACAAAGGCAATCTTGAGATGAGGATTGCTGTCCTTGATCGCTTCGGCGAGGCGGACATCGCCGGGAAATCCGGGAGTGCTGGTGAAGAGAACCAGGAGTTCGTAATCTTTGCAGGTGCGAATGGTCTCTTCTGCGGTTACGTGGTGGGGCGGAGCATCCAGCAGCCGCGCTCCTTCGAGCATTCCGGTGGGGTAGGCCAGCCATACCGGATACCAGTAGGATTCAATTTCGCGCGTAGCCGGCCAGCGGGAACCCGCGCCTCCATCGAAATTTTCAAAGGAGGGCGGATTCAAGAACAGTGTTTTCAAAGGCATATTGGCTGAGTTTCTTATTTTAGCATTGCAGGAACGTAGATACCCCTGCCGGGTGCTACCATCCAGGTACGCCCCCAAGTACCCCGAGAATCCCGGAAACTGTTATCTAAGCATGCCTTAGCGGCGGTCGAGAGCGCAAAACCTTGCTGCCGAACGTCGCTTTCGCGCATTAAGGCGCGAGAATCAGCCCCGGGCGGCGGCTGGGTTGGAAACGTCATCTCGCAGCAGGATTCTGCATCGCCCATTTGTCCAGCTCACCGGTGGCGCGCAGCAGATTCATCCGTACCCTCTGATATTCAAAATCGGCATCCTGGAAGAGCAGATAGCGCTCACTCGCCTGGGCCCGCGCGTCGGCGATTTCGTGCAGTGTTCCGGTTCCGGCATCAAGCCGAGTTTGCGCCGCTTCCAATCCGGAGTGGGCCAGTTGAAACTCCAGTTGCGCCACTTCGCGGGCGGCTGCGAGTTGCTCGACGGCGCGTTGCAATTTGAGCGTTTCCTCAGAAACCTGGTTTCGCGTGGCCTCCGCCTGCTTCTTCGCTTTGAGCGCGTCGGCGTCGGCGCCCTGGGCGCGCGCGCGTTGCGGAGCGCTGAACAACGGAAAGCGAATGGAAACACCGAGGGTCATATTGTCGGGCTGGAACTTCCGGTAGTACTGGTCGTAATTGTTGTAGCTGGAAAGGCGCGCATATTGGGCGGCGAAATCCAGCGACGGCAGCAGCGCGCGATGTTCACCCGACGCCCGGAATGCCTCTGCCAGCGCGTGCTGGTCGGCGGACTGAATGGCGGGGCTCGAGGCAACCGCTTTGCCGGGAAGATCGTCTTCCGGGCTGACCGGGGGCAACGCGGGGATGGTTTCCGGTGCAATTTCGATGGAGGACAGCGGCAATCCAGTCAGCACAGACAGGTGCCGGCGCAGGACATCGGCAGAGCCGCGGGCCTCGGCAAGGTGAAGGCGCACGCGGGCCGCCGTTAGTTTGGCCTTGTTCAGATCCACCGCGCTGTCCACACCTTCCTGCAGCCTCTGGGTTACGGACTTCTCCATCTGCGAGGCTTGGGCTTCGTCCGGTTGCAGGCGCGCGAGGCGCGCCTCCCATTTCGCGAGTTCGGCATAGCTCACGACGACGTCCTGGATGACGGCGCTGCGCTGGTCTTTGTCCTGGAACTGCGCGGCGCGCCATTCCGTCCTGGCCGAGTTCTGAAACTGCCGCTGCGCAGGATTGAAGATAGTGCTCTGCGCAACCACGTTCACGATCGACGGAGCGGAGCCTTCCAGGGTCAGCGGGAATCCGTAGGAATAGCCCAGGCCCGATCCTACGATGAGCTGGGGAACATAGGCGTTGCGGACTTCGCGGTACGCGGCAAAAGTCCGCTGGACATCGGCACTCGCCACCGCCGAACTTGTGCCGTGTGCAAGCGCCAGTTGAATAGCGCGCTCGAGCGGGAGCGTTTCGGCGTGTACACCTGCTGCGTTCAGCAAAACGGTGTTGGACAGGACAAGCAGGCTGATGGGGCGCAACCACCGTGGCAATCGGATGTTCATCTCGTCACCTGTGATCAGACCGCGGCTCGGCCGCGACCCACAAATTGTAGTGCGCGGAGCCGGAGCCGGGCAGGGAATTGAAAGAAGTTATTGGAAAACGGGGAGCGACGGGGCCGGAGTCGCGCCATCCTCACGGAGCGACCCGGTTGAGCCCTCGCCGGCACGGTTCGTAGTTGCGGGCCAGGGCAAGGCCAGCGCGGTACTCGGCCGCCGCTCCCGTTTTGTTACCCTGTTCTTCAAGCAGTTGTCCCAAAAGGCAATGGCCTCTGAACGCAGGCGCTTCCTCGACCGGGCCTTCGGCAAGATAGCGCCGCAACAACTCGATGGCGAAGGAAAAGGCTCTGCCAGTGTGGAACAGCGAGTTCGCGGCTTCGAACAGGACTTCCCGGTGCGGCATGGGCCCCTGATTCATCTTGACGAAGGCCTGCTCCATGTCGTCGTAGCGCTTGCGGTTGCGATAGAAAAAACCCAGGTTCAGCCAGGCCTCTGCGTCGCTTTTTGCGGCTTCAATCATCTGGCGATATTCGCGTTCACTGGTAGCAAAGTCCTTTCTCTTCTCGGCGAGGCGAGCGTACACCCAATGTTCCTTAGCGGGGCTGAGTTTCCCGATGACCTTGGCTTGGTCACGCGCTCTATCCTCACCGCCGCCCATAAACCCCGGCGCCTCGATGTAGTATTCGGCTACGTCCAGTAAGGCATCGGTATCTCTGGGATCCAGTTGGGCCGCACGCTGGAATTCATCACGCGTTTTTCCAGCCAAGCTGGCGGCGCTCAAGATATTTGCCCGTTCGGCTTTCTGGCCATAGACGCGGCCCAGCCAGCGATGAAACGGGGAGTTGTTCGGGTCGAGCTCGGTGGCTCGCTTGCACCGTGATTCCGCGCGATCCCAGTCTTCATATTGGAAGTAAGCGCGGCACAGCAGATGAATCGATTCCGCGTCCCGCGGATTCGAGGAGATCTGCCCATTCAGAGCGCTGATGGCGTCATCTACTCGTCCCGCTCGCAGCATGTCCTTAGGGGAATCCGCCATCGCGGACAATGAAAGAAAAAGAAAGAAGGAAACTGTCACCACTCGGAAAGTCGGCTTGATCATTCAGTACTTGACCTGAGTTCCGTCACTGATCGGTTTGCCGTTCGATGAACTGATTGCGACCATGTCCTTGAGAGCAAGCCCGCGCGTAACTTCGACCTGCGTCAGATTGGAAATCGATGTTTCCACGTCGCACCGCTTGAGCTCGTGCCCGACCACCTGTAACACGTAGGGTTTGCTGTCATCCATTCGCACTGCCTCGCGCGGCACGACCAGCACGTTGTTGCGTTCGGCAGTCACGACCGTCACCCCGACATTTATGTTCGGCAAGAGCTTTAGATCTTTGTTATCTAGGATGCAGGTTGTCTCCCCGACGTTGCGGGAGCCGCGCAGCTTCACCGTGGAAGGAATGGTATTCACCACTCCCTGCCACACCCGCCCCGGCACGGCGTCCCAGGTAATCTCGATGGGGTTACCCGGAGCCAGCTTGCCGACATCCGGCTCGTCCACGAAGGCGCGCACCTGCACTTTTTGCAGATCGGCTAATTGCAGCACGAGGTCGCCGCTGGAGACGAAGCCGCCCTGTTTCACCGGCAGCGAGTACACGATACCGTCAAACGGCGCGCGCACGTTGGATTTTGCCAGGATGTCCTGGGCCGCATCGTAGGCGGCCTGAGCTTCCCGCCGCTGCGCTTCGACGCGCGCCACTTCGGGCTTGGAATAACGCCGCGTCTGTTTTTGTTTGAGCAGATTGAGTTGTGCGTCAGCCTGCGCCAGTGCATTTTCCGCGGCACGCACCTCTCCCGCCGCGGCTGCGCCTTGCTGCTCGAGTCTCTTGAGCGCGTCCAGATTGCGCTGCGCTGCATCGCGGTCGGTGCGCGCCTTCACCATCTGTGCATCGAGGCTCAGGACTTCTTCCTGGGTGCCACCTCGCTCCACCGCACTGACTTCGGCCAGCGCCGCTTTCAGTTGGGTCTGCGCTCTGGCCGCCTGGGCTCGCGCGTCCGCGTCGTCCAGAGCCACGAGAAGCTGGCCCTTCCTGACGAAGTCGCCTTCCTTGACCAGCAGACGGTGTACGGTCGTGGTGGCCGGAGCATGGGCCTCAAAATTCTGGACCGGCTCGATTTTTCCGTTGGTCGAGATCAGGCTGCGGATCTGGCCGCGCGCCACCAGTGCGGTGCGCACCGGTACCGCGTCATCGCGGCGCGACACGAAGGCGGCCAAGATGACCACGGCCGCCAGAATCGCGAGTCCCGTCACCCACCAACGTCGGGGTGGGCGTGCCGAACTGTTTCCATTCAATGGCATACGGAGAAAAGCGCAAGCTTCAATGTATCATCCACGAGCGGCTGACAGGCAGCCAAAACCCGCCCTGGGGACTTATCTGCTTAGATGCGCTACGCGGGCCTTTGCGCCGGCTCTCGTGCAATTTACAGCGCTCGCCGAGGACTGGGTACAATAGGCCCATGCCGAAATCCCCCCGCTACACCGCGGAGCATGCCAGAGCCGGACTGGACCATGATTTTCCCGAAATCGAAACCTGGCCCAACCAGTTTCCGGGTTACGAGATCGTCATCGCCGACCCGGAATTTACTTCGGTCTGCCCGAAAACCGGACTGCCCGACTTCGGAACGATCGAGATCCGTTACATGCCGGATCGCCTCTGCCTGGAACTGAAGTCGCTCAAAGAGTACCTCCAGTCGTATCGGAACCTGGGCATCTTTCAGGAGAACATCGTCAACCAGGTGCTGAACGATGTCGTTCGGTGGGCGAAGCCGGTATGGGCGGAGGTGAAGGGCGACTTTCGGCCGCGCGGCGGAATCTCGACCGTGGTGATTGCGAAGTGGCCGCGGGGCAAGAGAAGTCAGAAGTAAGAAGTCAGATTGCAGAAGTGAAAACCATACTGAAGTCCGGGGATCAGAGAAGAAAGCGCCGAGCAGGTTCACTTCTGCTGGTACCGTGACCGCATGATATGTGCCACTTGGCAGCCGATGCTTTCTCCCCGCGCCACGAACGTAGCGCCGCCGTCCCGGCGGCTGTCCGGCGGGCGTCCTCGCCCGCCGCGCCGAGGGCGAGACGCCCTCGGGACAGCCGGCAAGATGCCGGCGCTACCCGTTCTACTGTGGTAACAATCTTGCGGTCACGATACTAGTCCGCCGGGTGTGAAGACTCCCAAGTCCTTGAGCAATTGCGCCCGGCAGCCTTGGCTGTGTACATTGCCTGATCCGCCCGCTCTATGGATTCCTCCACGCTTACCTCCGGGTCGACAGCAGCAATGCCGCAAGAAGCCGTGACGTGGGTGAGGACTTCGTTGTGGTAAATGGGCGTTTTGGCGAGTCCCTCACGAAGGCGGTCGATAACAAGGAGGGCCAGTTCCACTCCTGCGTTTTGCATGCAGACGACGAACTCTTCTCCTCCATAGCGAAACACCTTGTCATAGGGCCGCAGATGGTTCATGGCATACCGGGCGGTTGCAACCAGCACGCGGTCACCGGCCAGATGTCCATGGGTATCATTGATGGCCTTGAAGTGATCAAGGTCCACCATAACCACGGAACAAGGCATGACCTGACGCTTGACCAGCGCCTGGAGCCCGCGCAGAAACGTCAGTAGGTGGATGCGGTTGTTCGCACCCGTCAGGGGGTCGAGGTTTGACCGCAAATCCTCCAACTCACGCTTCAGAGTACTGGCCTCCAGGCGCATGTGTCTGAGGGTGCTGGCGAAGACTTCGTAGTCTCCCAGGGCGGTGGGTGTTCCGGCAGCGGCATTCCTCAGCAGGCGGGCAGCCAGTTGGTGCATGCGCTTGTGCTGGCCCTCGATGGCCGGGAAAGAAGGATGCTCGCGCAGCATTCTTTCTCCATCGCCATACAACCACTGGCCGAACCGGCACTTGCGGAAGGCCTCGTCGTCGACATCCTTCTCGTCATAGGACAGGCGGCAGACTAGCGTGGTGACCAGATCGTCATACCATCGTTCGTGGTTGTAGATGGCTTGGTCAACGTGCGCAATCAAGCCCTGTATTTCGGCGGGAGTAGGACTAAACATAGAGGACGATCCAACGAAGTCTTCGTGTCAAAAGGGCCCCACAGCCAGGCGACATTGTACAACCGCACGTAGCCGGCTCCTACCGAACTTCTGTGTGTCACGGTGCCGGCCCTGACATTCGCACGATCGAGTTGCGTTCTGGATGATATATTCCCGCTGAGTGTCTAAGCCCAAGCTCTATCCCCGCAACGCACTGATCACTCTCACCGCGCTCAACCTGCTCAATTACGCGGATCGCAATGTCCTGTACGCGGTTCAGCCGTTGGTGCAGGATGAGTTTCACCTGACCAAGACGCAAATCGGTTATCTCACCAGCGCGTTCCTGGGTTTCTACATGATCGCTGCGCCGTTTGTCGGGCCGCTGGCGGATCGCTACTCGCGGAAACTCATCATCGTTTTCGGCGCCATCTTCTGGAGCGGACTCACGCTGCTCACCGCCTTTACCCATACCTACTCGGAGTTGCTGGTCCGGCACACGCTGGTCGGGATCGGCGAGGCGACCTTCGTTACCATCGCGCCGACTTTCGTCGTCGATCTTTTTTCGGAAGATAAACGCGCCCGCATTCTCGGCGTGTTTTATCTGGCGATTCCGGTGGGTTCGGCGGCGGGCTATCTGGTGGGTGGCTATCTAGCTCCTCTCTATGGTTGGCGGTTTCCGTTCTACATCGCGGCGGTCCCTGGTTTTCTGCTGGCGCTGGCGGTTCTGTTTCTCAAGGAACCGGAGCGCGGGCAGTTTGACTCGCTGAAAGAGACTCCAGAACGAGGCACGATTCTGGGAATGGTGCGCAATCCAGCGTTCTTGACTGCTACTTTGGGCATGGCAGCCATGACGTTTTCCCTGGGTGGTATCCAGGTATGGATGCCTCAGTTCTTATACAGTGAGCGTCATTACACGCTGGAGTCGGCCAATCTTACCTTTGGCCTGATCGTCGTCGTAGACGGCATTCTCGCCGCGCTGGCTGGCGGCTGGTTAGGCGACTACCTGCTTCGTCGGACGCGGAGCGCCTACTACCTGGTATCGGCCGTCAGCATGATGCTGGGCGTTCCGGTCATGATTGTCGCTTTGTTCGTATCCGGACGCGCTATGGTACCGGCAATCGCAGTGGCGGCTTTCTTCCTGCTGCTGAATACGGCTCCGCTGAATGCCGCCGTCATCAACTCCGTCGGCGCTCATATTCGCGCCACCGCCATCGCGGTCAACATCTTCATCATTCACATTCTGGGCGACGTGCCCTCGCCGACCATGATGGGATGGGTGGCCGACAAGCGCTCGTTGCAGGCCGCGTTCATCCTGCCGGTGATTGCCATGGTGATCTCTTCTGCCATACTGTTCTACGGGATGAAATTCGCGCCTGCCGTGCGCGTTGGCGGCGCGTCCACTGAGGCGGGGAAGACCTAGGCCGGATGCATTACTTTCTTTGGATCACAGGCACGATTCTGGCTCTGGCCTGGTCTTCTCGGATCATCGACGCTGCCTTCGGTATGCCGCGTGTCGCGGACATCACGCGGCCGGAATGGGATCGCAGACCCGCAACCCCCAACGGCGACCCTCGCGTCAGCATCATCGTTCCCGCCCGCAACGAAGAAGATCATATCCGCGAAACACTGACTCGCTTACTGGCCCTCGACTATTCCAACTATGAAGTGATCGCGGTCAACGATCGTTCCACCGATCGCACCGGTGAGTTCATGGCCCAGATTGCGGCAAAGCCCGAAGCACGCGGCAAGCTCAAAGTGATTCAGATTTCGGAACTGCCTCCCGGCTGGCTGGGCAAGACGCACGCCATGTGGACCGCTGGTAAGCAGGCGGTTGGAGACTGGCTGCTGTTCACCGATGCCGATGTGCTCTTCAAGCCGGAGACAGTTCGCCGTGCGATTGCCTACGCCGAAGCCGAGAAAGCCGACCATGTGGTCTTGCTGCCGCGGATGATCATGAAACTTCCGGGCGAGCGGATGATGATGGCCTTCTTTCAGACCCTATTCATCTTCGGACATCGCCCGTGGAAGGTCGGCGATCCCAAGGCTCTCGACCACTTGGGCGTGGGCGCCTTTAACCTCGTACGGCACTCGGTCTACGACGCGGTCGGCACCTACCAGGCGTTGCGCATGGAGGTGCTCGATGACATGAAGCTCGGCAAGGTCATCAAGAAGTCTGGCTTCGCCCCGCGGGTCGTGTTTGGCGAAGATCTGATCTCGCTGCGCTGGGCTCAGGGCGCCTTCGGCATCGTGACCAATCTCACCAAGAACTTCTTCGCGCTGCTGTCGTTTCAGTGGTGGCGCACGGTGGGGGCGGTGGTAGGAGTGGGGTTTCTGAACCTGGGGCCGTTTCTCGGCGTCTGGCTGACCCATGGATGGATGTGCGTTCCCTACTCCGTGGCCTTAGGCTCAATTTTTCTGATCTATTGCGGCATGTCGTCCCGGTCCGCGGTGCGGCCGTATTACTTCTTCCTGCATCCGATCGCGACAGGTTTGTTCATGTACATCCTGATGCGTTCGATGTTCCACACGCTCTGGAACGACGGCATCGTTTGGCGAGGAACGAAATATCCGCTGGAGGAGTTGAGGAAGGGACTGGTTTGAAAACCGTAGGTCGGAGTTAGTAGTTAGTAGTTCGTACCCAGGACCCGAATTGCGAACTCCGAACTACGAACTACGGGTCCTCCGGTTCTTCAATTCCCACCGGCCGGCCCTGCTTCTTGGTCTGCTTCTTAGCGACTTTGGGGTTCTTAAACTTTCCAGCGCTGTAATGGCCTCGGCGTTCGACGTCGTAGTCTTTGGGCAGGCGTGGCACCAGGGCCGCATTCTTGCCTAGTTGTTGCGGATGCCGCAGGATGATTTCCGCTCGGCCATCGTAGTCCTGAATCGTGCCCTTGATTTCAATTGCCCGGCCTTTGAGCTGCCGAACGTCTCCTACATGTTTGAGGTCGCTGGGGAAGACCACCACCGTGAACGGGCAAGTCCGATAGTCCTCACAGAAGTCAAGGAAGGTAACGCCCTTGCTGCCCTCTTTCACGTGCAGGACAGTTCCGCTGATGCACTGGGTCTTGCCGACATGCTGGTGTGCATCGGAGAAGGGAACACAGTCGGCGGAGGCCGAGACCGGGGCGATCACAAGGAAGGCGGGCGCCATGATCCGGAGCAAGTAAGAAGACGTCATGCCGAACTGGCGAGGGTTGAGTTCCCTGGGCCGGCCAGTTCTTTGATTGTAGGTCGCGGCCACCGGCTCGGAAACGCAGAAAAGCAGAAAGCGGGAGCTTGGTGAGATTTCCGTCCCAAAACGGGAAGAGCCGGGCCGGAGCATCTCCCCGGCCCGGCAGACACTAAGCTTGCCAGAACGACGGCGCTTACTTGCCGAAGGACTTCACCGCTGCCGCTTCGTCGTCTTTCACGTCGAAGACGGTATACAGCTTGGTGATCTGCAGCAGGTCGTGGACTTTCTTGGTCAGATTCAGCAGCTTCA
>JACQDD010000012.1 GCA_016201265.1 Terriglobales bacterium
ACCTGCGCGCCGGCGGCATGGAGTATCCGATGCTGATTACCGGCGACACCACCTGGTGGATGCCCGACGGCATCCGCCTGGTCGAACAAGTCGTGGAGCACGAGTTCGGCCACCAGTACTGGTACGGTATGGTGGCCACCAACGAATTTGAAGACGCCTGGCTCGACGAGGGCATCAACACCTACACCGAGTGCAAGATTCTGGACGACATTTTCGGCAAAGACAAGTCGGCGCTCGATCTTTGGCGATTGACCGAAAGCGACGTCTCTCAATCACGCAATGGCTATCTTTCCGCTGCGGATCGCGACCCCATGACGCGCTTCGCCTACCAATACGTAAACGGCTCGTCGTATGGCGAAGTCACCTACGGCAAGACTGCGACCGTCCTGTACACGCTGGAGAAGCTGATCGGCGAGGCCACGCTGCAACGCGCCATCCGCACTTATTTCATGCGCTACCGCTTCACCCACCCTACCAAGGAAGATTTTCTGAAGACCGTGGAAGAGGTCAGCGGACAAAACCTGCGCTGGTACTTTGGCCAGGCTGTGTACGGAACGAATGTGCTGGACTACCAGATCCTGAGAGCGCAGTCCGACCGCCTTGACTGGTCCTTGGAAGATCCGCCGAAAGAGAAGAAAGGCGAGACGATGTACCGCACCATGGTGGTGGTGCATCGCAAAGGGGACTTCGCCTTTCCAGTCGATGTCCTGATCAAGTTCGACAACGGCGAATCGGTCTCCGAGCACTGGGACGGCAAAGATCGATGGGTGCGCTACACCTACGACAAAAAAGCGAAGCTCGTCTCGGCCGAAGTTGACCCCGACCACGCGGTGCTGCTCGACAGGAATTTCTTCAACAACAGCTACGTCCAGGAAGAAGACACGCGGGCGAGATGGAAAATTGTTAACTACTGGACGTGGGTAACGCAGTTGCTGTCGCAGTGCCTGGCGTGGCTGGCGTGAACTGAGAACTGAGAACCGGGAACTGAGAACTATGTCTCATCAACCTGGACTATTGCGCGAAGGGTTTAGCCGAGTGTGGCGCTATCAGCGCGTGCTGTGGTTCATCTTCTTTATCAATCTTGTGCTGGCACATTTCGGCGCATCGCCGACGATTCACAAGTTGGACTGGGCGACCGATCACAGTCTGCACGCGCAACGCCTCTCCAACATGTTCGACGTCGGAAGTTTTTCGGAATTGGCGTCGAATCCGGAGGTTAAGCTGTTCGAGGTGGGCGGGGTTTCGATCTCGCTTAGCCTTGTGTTCTTCGTTATCGTCTTGTTCCTCACTGGCGGCATCCTGGAAGCCTATCGCTCCGGCCGCAAACTGACCACCCGCGAATTCTTCGAAGCCTGCGGCAGCTACTTCTGGCGTTGGGTGCGGCTTTTCATCCTGATGGGAATTGTTCTGATTCCCGCGCTGATGCTGGTCTCGCTGGTCTGGAAGCAGGCAAACTCCCTGATGGGCAGTGCGGCGCAAGAGAAGGCAGGCTTCTGGATTCTAGTTGCCGTCATGGGAGCGGTAGGCATCCTTCTGATGTGCATCCGGCTCTGGTTCGACATGGCACAGGTCCGAGCAGTCGTCGAAGAGGAAACCGGCATGTGGCGCAACGCCGGGCGCGCTTTCAAACTCACTTTCAGCAATTTCGGATCGCTGTTCTGGATGTACTTCCGCATCTCCGTTATGGGATGGCTTGTCTTTGCCGCCGGTCTCTACGTCTGGGCGAAGATGCCTCCGGCACGCTTCCAATGGACGTTTGTTGTCCTCGAGATTGTCGTGCTCTGCGGATTCGGGACACGCCTCTGGCAGCGGGCGAGTGAGATGGTGTGGTACCAGCGCCACTTTCTGGCGCCCGCAGTCATGCCTGTACCGGTGACACCGCCGCCCAGTCCGCTGTTGACGATTGCGCCGGTTTCGGCACCGCCATCGCAACCATGAATCATCAGGATCAGAGCCCGGTGGAAGCTTAGGTGAGACTCAGGTGCTCCTTTGTGTAACCTTCGTGTCCTTAGTGGTTCAGCTTCTCGTTCCAACCACAAAGGACACGAAGGTTACACGAAGGAAAACCGCCTGCCTCCGCTGCTATCATCTCCTCAATGAAGAAACCTTTTCCAGCGCTGCTGTTCCTTTCTCTGGTCGCAAGTCTCCAGGCTGCCGAAGAGCCCAAGCTCAGCCCGCTCCCCGTGGCGCTCTCCAACAATGCCGTGGCCATATCCCATGACGGCCGCGAATCCAAAATCTTTTCCTTCATGGGCATCGGCCCCAAAAAAACCTGGGACGCCGTCACTAACCAGGCCTTCCAGATGGAGCTCAACACCGGCAAGTGGACAGAAGTGCGGCCGGTGCCGGGCGTGGCCGGGCGGTTGGCGGCTTCGGCGGCCGCGCTCCATGCCCAGGTCGTTCTCTTGGGCGGGTATGTAGTGGATGGGCAAGGCGGGGAGATCACCGTCTCCGACGTCAACATCTATGTCCCGCTGGAGAACCGCTGGTATCGCGGTGAAGACGTCCCCGTGCCCGTCGACGATTCTGTTCTGGGCGTCTATCGTGACCGCTTCCTCTATTTAGTCAGCGGATGGTCGAAGACCGAACCCACCCGCAACGTTCAGGTCTACGACACCGAGAAGAACAAATGGATGCAAGCCACCCCTATTCCCGGCACTCCGGTGTTTGGGCATGCTGGCGCCATCGTCGGGGACACGATCATCTATGTGGCCGGCGCCTACAAGAATCCCAGCGGCGCCAACCCGAAGTACCTCGCATCGAGTGAATGCTGGATGGGCAAGATCGCCAAGGGCGACATCACCAGGATCGAATGGACCAACCTTCCCGATCACCCCGGCCCGGCGCGCTACCGGATGGCCGCCGGGGCCTCAGAAAAAGACGGCAGAATCTATTTTTCCGGCGGAACCGATAACCCCTACAACTACAACGGTGTGGGCTACAACGGCCAGCCCTCGGAGCCTTCCCCGGTGACCTTTGCCTTCAACCTCCGCAGCGGAAAATGGGAAACGGTCAACGAAAACACCCCCGACCCTGTCATGGACCTACGCGGTCTCCTGGTTACGCACCGCGGCCTGGTCCTGGTGGGCGGAATGGCCAAAGGCCAGCAAGTGACACCAAAAGTGACAATTGTAAAAACCGCCTCCTCGAAGTAACCTTGCTCCCGCCCAAACGGGCAGTTTTCATGGGGTTACCTGTGCCCTACGCACAGCGTGCGTGCTCAATCATCACTAGCGCGGGTGATGCGAATCACAGCCGAGCCGCACCTGGGGGCATCCAATAGTCACAGCCGCATTTCCTGCGGTGTTCCTAACGATTGACAATCCGTTCAGTCCCAAAATAATTCGGAGGCACGCCTATGACTGCTGTTATGGAACCGCCCAAGAAAAATGCTTCGGCGGATTACATTGGACAAATTGTTAACCTCGTCAAAGCCAAGAACCCTGCCGAGCCCGAGTTTCACCAGGCAGTGATGGAAGTACTCGAGTCCTTGCGGCTCGTGCTGGAACGTCATCCTGAGTATCAGGAAGCCAAGATTCTGGAACGCATTACGGAGCCCGAGAGAGTTCTCATGTTCCGCGTGCCCTGGTTCGACGACAAGGGCAAAGTGCAAGTTAACCGCGGGTTCCGCATTGAGATGAACAGCGCCATCGGCCCCTACAAGGGCGGCCTCCGGTTCCACCCCTCGGTGAACCTGGGCATCCTGAAATTCCTGGCGTTCGAGCAGGTCTTCAAGAACTCGCTGACCACACTGCCCATGGGCGGCGGCAAGGGCGGTTCCGATTTCGATCCCAAGGGCAAAAGCGACAACGAAGTCATGCGCTTCTGCCAGAGCTTTATGACCGAGCTCTGTCGTCATATCGGCCCCGACACCGACGTTCCCGCCGGCGACATCGGCGTGGGCGGCCGCGAGATCGGCTTCCTCTTTGGCCAGTACAAGCGCCTGCGCAATGAATTCTCAGGCGTGTTGACCGGCAAGGGCCTGGCCTGGGGCGGTTCGCTGATTCGTCCCGAGGCGACCGGCTACGGCTGCGTGTACTTTGCCGAAGAAATGCTGAAGACCAAAAAGCAGAAGCTGGAAGGCAAAGTATGCCTGGTTTCCGGCAGCGGCAATGTCTCGCAGTACACGGTCGAAAAGCTGCTTGATCTCGGCGCGAAGCCCGTCACCCTATCCGATTCCGACGGCGTGATCTACGATGCCGACGGCATTGATCGCGATAAACTCGCGTTTGTCATGGATCTGAAGAACAACCGCCGCGGCCGCATCAAGGAGTACACGGACAAGTTCAAGAAAGCCGTCTACAACCCCACCGACAAGAAACTCGATCACAACTGGCTGTGGAACATCAAAGCGGACTGCGCGTTCCCAAGCGCCACGCAAAATGAGATCAACGCAAAAGACGCGGCCAATCTCATTAAGAACGGCGTGAAGGTCGTCAGCGAGGGAGCGAACATGCCGAGCACCCTCGACGCCACCAAGGCGTTCCTCGATGCCAAGATCCTCTACGGGCCAGCCAAGGCCGCCAACGCCGGCGGAGTGGCCACGTCCGGACTGGAAATGTCGCAGAACAGCATGCGGCTCTCCTGGACTCGCGAAGAAGTGGATGATCGTCTGCACAAGATCATGATCTCCATTCACAAAGCCTGCTACGAAACGGCCGAGAAGTACGGCACGCCGGGCAACTATGTGAATGGCGCCAACATCGCGGGCTTCCTGAAAGTCGCCAACTCCATGCTGGATCAGGGACTGGTTTAAGCGAGCCGGAGCCCCGAAACCCCACGCGGGAAGGATTCACTCCTTCCCGCGTTTTGCTTGGCGCCGCAAATGTGAAGCTGCCAAAATGAAAAGGCGGATGGGTCCGGTTTGACCCACCCGCCCTGCTGGCGCAAGGTTTCCACAAGGAAAACTTGGCCAGGGTCCCTACTCCTTCGGACTCCGCCGCCAAATCGGCAACTGCGGATTCCATTCGTGCACTTCCTTTTCGAAGTTGCGAGCCTGCGGGCCGCGCCCCGCGCCGGCCAGTTCGACATTTTCCAGAATCTCGGCGATGCGCGCATCCAGCCGCTTGCGCGGCTCCGGAGTCGTCAATTTCTCCGCCACTTCGGAGCGAGTCAATTCACCGCTGCCCTCGCAAAACGGGCACTTCACCTTCAAGACTTGCTCTGCCATGATCGATCGAGCCCCATTCTTCAGATTGAATGCTGACCTGCAACGATTACAGGTCCGGGCCAAAAAGAATGCCGTGACCAGCGCCACGGAGAAGGGTGAGATGCCTCACAAACGCGTGTGTTGGTCCCACTCGATGTGAGGCTGAATGCTGAGTGCTAAATGCCAAGTGCCAAGTGCCAAGTGCTATCTCGCCCGCGCCAGCACCAGCGTCACATCGTCCGGCTGTTCCTTGTCGCCGATCCAGTCATCTACCGCTGCCGTGACGATTTCCGTGATGCGGGCGAGCGGCAGGTGCCGGTTTTCCCGCACCAGTTCGATCAGCCGCTCTTCGCCGAACTCGCCGTAGTCGTTTTCGGGTTCAGTCACGCCGTCGCTGTAAGCAAGGAAAATGTCCCCGCGCCGGAGCTGCGCGGTGGCTTCGGGATAGTGCACATCCGGAAAAAGTCCGACCACAGTTCCGCCACACGACAGCAGCTGAGACGACCCATCCTCAGAGAGCAGTATCGGCGGCAGATGTCCGCCGTTGGTGTAGGTAAGCTGGCGGGCCGCGCCATCGTAGATCCCCAGAAACAACGTTGCGTACTTCTCCTGCGGCGTGCTTTCGTAGAGCTGATGATTGAGAAGCCCGAGCAGTGTTCCGGGCGAAGCCTCTGCCCCCCTCAGATCCGAGGCCAGCACCAGCCCCGATCCGGCTGCCGCGCCCACCGCGGCCGCTTCGCGCAGCAGCGGTACGCTTTCCAGGCTGTAGGCGCGCACCGCGGAGTGGATGGTCGCCATCAACAGAGCAGCGGAAATCCCTTTCCCGCTGACGTCGCCCACCGCCAGGATCAGCTTGTCCGAATTGAGCGATAGAAAATCATAGTAGTCCCCGCTCACCGTCCGCGCCGGACGGCAGAACCCGTGTACCTCGAGGGACTCCAGTTGCGAAATCAGTCTGGGGTAGAGCTGGGCCTGCACTTCCTGCGCAATCGCCAGCTCGTTTTCGAGACGCTGTTTTTCTTTCTGCTCCAGGATCAGCTTCTCGATCGAAGTCGTCATCGAGTTAAACGAATTCGCCAAGGTGGCCAGCTGGTCGCTCGATTTGACCTCGATGCGGTGGCTGAAGTCGGCCCGGTTGATGTGCTTGGTTGCTTCGTAGAGCTGGGCGACCGCTGCGGTAATGCTCCGCGTGAGTCTCGTCCCGATGAACAGCGCCAGCAGTTCGATGATCCAAAAAAAGATGGCAACCACCAGCAGGATGTACTCCACGCCCCGCGCGAGATCTCCGAGGGCCGCGAAGAGCCGGTCGTAGAGGACAGACGGTCTTGTCTGCACTCGCACCAGGGCTCCCGCGCGATGTCGTTCCCCACTGGCCCAATCAATCACTGCGAGTGGAGTACCGAAGGTGATCTCGCGATCGAACGCGCCCGTCGCCGGGGGAATCGCCCCGGCTGTGAATGTCGGCGCCAGTTGCTGGCTGTCACCGGAAACTCCCGCTTGTCCCCCCACGCTGATGGCCACACCCGACTTGTTCTGATTCTGTGCGGAAAAAATCGGCTTCGACGTGTTCCCTGCAGCGCCCGGCGCTGGTGCCACGATCGTTCCATACAAGGTAATTTCGCCCAGACCGGCCGCGATCTCATCCATCAGCAAGCGGTCCAGGGGCTCGCTGGAGATCACGTACACCGGCTCCGATCCAGTTTTCACCATGCTCGTGGCGCGCAGATAAAGATCACTGCGGTCCCGTACGATTTCGCGAAAATCGCCCGTCAGAAAGGATGGGAATGGGAATGCCGCCGCGCCCGGCGGTCCCGAGCAACTCGGCGGAAGAGCGGCTCCGTGCCAAGCGCAAACTTCACGTCGCGACCAATCCGCGTCATGCGAACGCATGCCCGCGATGGTCTCCGCGCTCGGTCTTCCACCGCGGTCGAGTTGCGTTGCCAGTTCGCTGGCCATCGCCCGGTTGGACGCCTCCATGCTGCGCAGGTGCGACGTGATTTCGGAAGTGACCACAAAGCTGGCGAATTGCCCGGCCAGAAGATAGAGGGTGATCAGCGAGATCATCACCAGCAGGAAAACTGGAATCACGCCGATAAAGACATACGTTACGATCAGCCGGTTGCGCAGCCGCCATAGGAGTTGCGAACGAAGCCAGCGAAAACCGACGATTCCAAACAAGACGATCGCCAGCCCGCTGAGGAAGCTCACCCAGCCGCCAAGGCTGGCCGAAACCGACGGGCTCAGGCGGCTCGTCAACATCTGGACGACAAAAAAAAGCAGGTCCAGGACGACTACGTAAACGCCGGCACGGGCCATCCGCGTCTCCGGCCACAGCCCCTTCTCTCGCAGCTTACTCTCGAGTTCCAGCGATACCAGTCTCATGCCGCCGCCTGATTATAGGGCCCTGCCGCGCGGTCAGATTTCCGGATAGAAGTCGAAGAATGCGTCCAGGCTGGTCTTCAGTTGCTTCTCGATCTCTTCCTTGCCGCCCTCCAGGATGTGCATGGTGACGTGGGCTTCGCGTCCGTTTTTCAGTTTGACCGTCGCCTCGCCAACTTCGCTAACCTCGTCGGCGGGCAGCAGACGCAGTCCATAGACGAGTGTCAGATTTGCCATGCCTAGATTGTAAGCCAACTGATGGGAGGGGGCAGAACGGACGAGGAGTCAGGAGTCGGTAGTCAGGAGTCAGCGGGTGGCTCGCACGGGCTACTGCCTCCTGCCTCCTGCCTTTCTCACCCCGGCGGCCACTGCAGCGTGCGTCCACCAATCAAATGCACGTGCAGGTGAAACACCGACTGACCGGCCCGCGGGCCGACATTGAGCACGGTACGGTAGCCGTCCTCGATCGAACGCTGCCGGGCAATGTGCGCAGCCGCGAGGTGGCAGCGGCCGATTAACTCCGCGTCCCCCGCCTCGGCTTCTTTCAGGCCGGCAATGTGTTTCTTGGGAATGACCAGCACGTGGGTGGGGGCTTGCGGGTTGATATCGTCAAAGGCAAAGGTGTGCTCGTCTTCGTACACTTGTTTGGACGGCACTTCACCGCGAATGATGCGGCAGAACAGACAATCAGCCATAGAGTAGAGTCCGTCTTGCTGAAATGTGGGCCTAAAACGAGCGGCGCAGGGAGTTAGAAGGCCGTGTATCTGCCGGAGAAACAATATCACTCAACCCGCAACCGGCAAACGGAAATTAGTAGCGTGCAACACAAAGAATGAACTGTTGCGCGGGAGAGAAGTCTTCAGTCCAGCCGCACCAGAAAGACCGAACCCTCTGGAGTCTCGGTTTCGCGCGCCAGGGCTTGGGCGCGATCGCGGTCGTCATCGAGTACTCGCACCCGCACCCACCAGTCTCCAACCGGGCTCGCAAACCGCAGAACCTTCGCCGTGCGATAGCGCCGCTGCAGGTGGTCAACGAGTTCGCTGGCATTCTTCTCGTCGGCGAATGAGCCGATCTGGACAGCCCACCGTCCGCCCGTTTCGAGCGGCGAGGGCGTTTGCAGGACTTCCAGCCGCACTTTGGCAATGCCCGGCAAATAGACGTCCAGCGCCTTCGCCGCGGCCAGCGAGAGATCCAGGATGCGCCCTTCCACGAACGGCCCGCGATCGGTAATCCGCACCACCGCCGAGTGCCCCGTCTTCGGATTCGTGACCCGCACGATGGAACCGAGCGGCAGCGTGCGATGTGCCGCCGTCATGGCGTGCATGTTGTACACCTCACCATTCGAACCGCGGCGGTTGTGATACGGCGCCCCGTACCAGCTCGCCATCCCGGTTTCCTCAAGCAGAGGCTTCGCTCCCGCGGGCGCTTCAATCCTTTCGTCGTGATCGTCCCTCTCCGCTTCGGTGGTTTCGGTGGGAGCAGCTGCCGGCGGGACGGATCCAGTACCCGAACCTGTTTGCGGAAGCGCGGGCGGCGGCGGAACCTGTACCTGCGTCTTCTTATGTCCGCCGCAACCGCTCAGCAGAAGAGTGCCCAGGAACAGAAGCAGGCAAGGCAGCGCGCTGCGAAACAACTGCCGCTGCCACGAAAGAGAAAAGCGCCTCAGGAATTCTTGACGCGCTGGGCTTCCAGGTAGTCCGCAAACTCCGCCAGCTTCACTGCCGCCGAGCGCAGCGCTTTCGACGAGTGAGCGCGTACTGCCGGAACCACTTCGTCGTTGAGATAGACGACCAAGCTGGCGGTTTCCTTCTCGAGAGTCTCGGCAATGTTCGCTACCGAGCGATTGAAGCGTGCGGAAGCATCTTCCACCTTGCGGTCGAATTCGGTCATACGCATCCTGCCGGAGCGGCTTGATTGTCACGCGTTTGTCGCGGTGCCAGGCGTCTTTCATTATCGGGTTCTGTCCCCGCCGGGTCAATCCGGGCGAATCTGTTCTGCCACTTGGCACAGGGGATCGCTGAGAACGCCTCAAGTCACGGTACAATCTCCGCATGCGCCCGAGGGTGGTAGCTCTACCGGTCCTTCTTTCTCTGATGCTTGGACTGGCCTGCACCATCGCCAAGGAACACCCGGCGCGTAATTTTGCCGAGGCAACCGGCGGCGAGAGCCTGGAACGCGTTTTCTGGAAAGAGATGCAGGCCGGGAACTGGACCGAAATCGAACGCACACTGGCTTCGAATTACATGGGCATGACGCCCGCAGGTTCGCTCGACCGCGCCGCGACACTCGAACAATATCGCCAGTGGAAACTGGCCGACTTCGCGATCGGCGATCTCAAAACGGAAATGAACGGGCCGACATTCGTCGTGACCTACACCATCACGCTGAACGGAACCGCGGCCGGACAGCCGCTGCCCTCGGCGCCGCAGCACATGATGACCGTCTGGCAGCAACAAAAAAAGGGATGGATGGTCATCGCCCACAGCGTCGCCCAGCCATAAATGCGCGCCCTCGCCTCCGCCGCCCTCACCCCCACGCCCAGCACCTCCACTCCCGTAGAGACGCGGCTTGCCGCGTCTCCCGCATCCGCCAAAGGACTGCCCGCTTTCCGCCGCGCCCTGCTCACGTGGTACGACCGGCACCGGCGCGACCTCCCGTGGCGCAAAACCCGCGATCCCTACCGCATCTGGCTTTCCGAGATCATGCTTCAGCAGACCCGCGTGGCCGCGGTTCTCGAACACTACCGTCTCTTTCACGAGCGTTTTCCCAACGTCCGCGCTCTCGCCGCGGCTTCCGAAAGCAAAGTGCTCGCCGCCTGGAGCGGACTGGGCTATTACCGGCGCGCTCGCATGTTGCGCCAGTGCGCCCGGGAAATCGTGGAACTACATCGCGGCCGCTTCCCGAAAAATTCCGAGGCTCTGCAGGCTCTGCCCGGAATCGGACGTTACACCGCTGCCGCCATCGCCAGCATTGCTTTTGACGAAACGGCCGCCGTGGTGGATGGCAACATAGAGCGTGTGCTGCAACGGCTGGTTGGCAGCAGTCTCACTGCGAAGCAGACCTGGCAGCGCGCCCAGTCACACCTAAGCTCGTCTCGGCCCGGCGACTTCAATCAGGCCATGATGGAACTGGGGGCAACGGTTTGCACCCCGCGCCAGCCTAAGTGCGGGATGTGTCCCGTCCGGAAGTGGTGTGCCACGCAAGGCGAGGCTCCGCGCCCTGTTCCGGTGCCCAGCCAGATAAGAAAAGAGATCTGGTGTGCTCTGGACCAGCGTGGCGGCCACGTCCTGCTCGTGCAGCGTCCCGGCAAAGCCTCGCTGATGGCTGGAATGTGGGAGCTTCCCCAGTGGTCGGAGCCGTCGCGCCGGATGCCGGGTTCAAAGCCTGCATCGCGAACAGCCGCGGAGCGGCGCAAGATTACAGCTCTCTGGCGAACCTTCCGTCATTCGATCACCGTGACGGACTATACCGTCCACGTGATTCGTGCCGCCGCACCCGCCGCCAGAGGCAATTGGATCCCGATCGCAAAACTCTCCGACGTGCCCATCACCGGCCTGACGCGTAAAATCCTCAAGGCAGGTGGCATCATCTAACGCTGAGAGGCATTTCTCGATGAAGTGGCTCAACCGACTCTTTGGAGGTCCGCAAGATATGGCTGCACTGACAGCCGGAACGAAAGCCCCGGACATTTCCTTGGCTGCCGTGGATGGCAAGACGTTCTCATTAGAAAGCGCTCTCAAGCGCGGCCCGGTGCTGGCCGCCTTCTTCAAGGTGTCCTGCCCGGTCTGCCAGTACACCTTCCCTTATCTCGAGCGCCTGCACAAAGCCTACGGCGATCAGAAAATCACCATCGTCGGCATCTCGCAGGACGACAAGCGCAATACCAATGCCTTTCTAAGAGAGTACGGAGTCACCTTCCCCACACTCCTCGACGATCCCAACGGTTACGCAGTCTCGAACGCCTACGGCCTGACCAACGTACCCACCTGGTTCCTCATCGGCCAGGATGGCGAGGTCGAAATTACCAGCGTTGGCTGGGTAAAGCAGGAAGTGGAAGACCTAAACCGCAAACTGGCCGAGGCACAGCAGACTTCGCCCCGCCCGCTGTTCCAAGCCGGAGAAGATGTCCGCGACTTCCGCCCTGGTTGAGGTTCCAAAAACTGATCCCGCGGTCGCGGGACAAGAAGTAGCGCCGGCGCCCCGCCGGCTGTAGGGCGGGCGCCTCGCCCGCCCCATATCACTCCCGTAACACCCGTTCCACACTCTCCTTCCTTTACAATCGCTCCTTAATCCTGATACAGAGGGTCCCGCATGATGATTCGGAGAATTGCCGTGTTCGCCGCCGTACCGTTACTGGTTGCCCTGAGCGCCGCTCAACTCAAGCCTACCCGTCCCCGCGCCACGCCCCGTCGCCTTCCCGGCCCCGCCATCGTCGCCATGCAAGCCATCCGCCCGGAGAACATCGAGACGCACGTGCGCTTCCTCGCCCACGATCTTCTCGAAGGACGCGGCACCGGCCAGCGCGGCGGCGACATAGCCGCTGAATACATCGCCACCCAGTTCGCTCTCTATGGCTTGAAGCCCGCCGGCGACAACGGCACCTACATGCAGAAGGTCCCGATGGTCGGCATCACGCCCGGCGCCGACACTCGCTTCTCGCTAGTTCCCGCCGACGGCAAGCCCATGGACCTCAAGCCCCTCGACGAATACGTAGCCTACGACCAGACCCAGCAGCCCGCATCGAACATCGACGCCGAAATCGTTTACGTCGGCTACGGCATCGAAGCCCCCGAATACAACTGGGACGACTACAAAGGCACCGACGTCAAAGGCAAAGTCCTGCTCATGCTGGTCAACCAGCCCACCGACGATCCCAAACTTTTCCACGGCAAGGCGCTGACCTATTACGGGCGCTGGACCTACAAGTACGAGCAGGCTGCCCGCAAAGGAGCCGTCGGCGCAATTCTCATCCACAAGACCGACATGGCCAGCTACGGCTGGGAAGTAGTGCGCAACTCGAATTCCGGCGAAAAGTCCTACCTGAAGCTCGACGGCACTCCCAAGCTGAAAGCCGCCTCCTGGATTCATCTCGACGTCGCCAAGAATCTCGCCTCAGCCGCCGGCATGGACCTCGACAAGATGATGGCCGACGCCCGCTCCCGCGACTTCAAACCGGTCCCGCTCCATGTCCGCCTCGCCGCACACATGTCCAGCAAAATTCGCCCGTTTGAATCGAACAACGTAATCGCGATCCTTCCCGGCTCCGACGCCAAGCTGAAAGACGAAGCCGTCATGTACACCGCGCACTACGACCATTTCGGCATCCGTCCCGATATGACGGGCGACAACATTTTCAACGGCGCCATGGACAACGCCACCGGCTGCGGCATCGTACTGGAACTCGCCCGCGCCTACGGCCAATCGGCGCAGAAGCCCCGCCGCTCCATCTTGTTTGCCTCCGTCACCGCCGAAGAACAAGGCCTGCTAGGCTCCGAGTATCTGGGCAAGCATCCCCCAATTCCGGCCGCGAAGATCCAACTCGATCTGAACTACGACGACGTGAAGCCTCTCGGCTCTCCGGAAGAAGTTCAGGTTGCCGGCGCCGAGCGCACCAGTTTCTACCCCGTAGTACAGGCAATGGCGACCGAGTTCCGTTTCACCATCCGCCCCGACGCCCGCCCTGAAGCCGGACACTTCTACCGGTCCGACCACTTCAGCCTGGCCCGTGTCGGCATCCCTGCTTTTTCCATCAACGAAGGGATGAAGTTCAAGCACCACGACGAAGCCTGGGGCCTGGCCCAGGACGCCGACTACACCAAGAATCACTACCACCAGCCCAGCGACGAATACCACCCCGGCCTGGACTACACTTCCGACGCCGCCATGGCCCGCTTCGGCTTCGCCCTGGGATGGGAAGCCGCCAACCAATCC
>JACQDD010000172.1 GCA_016201265.1 Terriglobales bacterium
CACACCGCTGAGGCCTTTGGCGAGTGCATTGGCGCGGAGTAGCATAACAGCGCGGGTTTCGGATTCGCTGAGCGGAGCACCGACACCGCAGGCATGGCTGCGCACGAGGTTGAGCTGCAACTGGCGGATCTGGTCGCGGGAAATGCGCACCTCGGCGAGGTCGCCGAAGCCGGTGTTGACGCCGTACACCGAAGTTTCGGACGCGACGAGGCGGTCGATCACCGCGCGGGAATCATCCATGCGCGCGCGGGCGTCGGGCGCAAGAGCGGCTTGTGCGTCGGCGAGCGCGACGGCGTACAGGTCTTCAAACGAGAGGTTGTTGCCGTTGATGTTCACGGTGGTCATGGCTTGGCTGGGTGACCTCCGGCGGGGGAGGAGAGTGCCTTCATGTATTTTTCGGGAAGAGACTTGGGCCGGCCGCTCCGGTTGCAGATGACGTGAAGAGTTTCGCCGGTGGCAAGCAGCTCAGCACCGGGGCTGCGGAGCACTTCGTAGGCAAAGCGAATCGTCTTGCGGCGGACCTGAAGAACGCGGGTGCGGATGCACAGTGAATCGTCGTACAGAGCCGGCTTCTTGTAGCTGCAACGGGCCTCGGCCACGACGATGTGGCAGTCGTCGAGTTTTTCCA
This sequence comes from Terriglobales bacterium, assembly GCA_016201265.1. Lineage (GTDB taxonomy): Bacteria > Acidobacteriota > Terriglobia > Terriglobales > Acidobacteriaceae > Acidiflorens. The sequence continues at coordinate 629 of JACQDD010000172.1, forward strand.
TTTCGCGATAGGAAAAACCCAGATCACGGAGGAGTTCGACGCGACCGACTTCGAACCACACAAGAAAGTTGGCGTAATACACCACGCCCATCTGGTCGGTCTCCGCATAGCGGACGCGGACGGTGGTTTCGTGACAGGGAGCAGTCATCCGGGTCGGCAGTTTAGCAGGGGAGGAGACAGAAGGAAACGCCGGGGTAGTGCTCTCACATTAGCTCGACCAATTCGGCGGACGCTTTTCGAGGAAGGCAGCCAGTCCTTCCTTGAAGTCCGCCGTGGAGCGGATCGCCGCATTTTCCTGCACGGCCAGCCCAATCTCGCGGTCAATTTCCATTTCATCGCAGCGGCGGAGCAGTAGCTTGGTGCGAACCAGGCTGGTGGGGCTCGCAGAAAGAAGAGAAGTGGCGAGTTCGCAGGCGCGCGGCAACAGGATGTCTGCGGGAATGACTTGATTGACCAGGCCGAAGGCGTGAGCCTCTGTGGCGTCGAAGATTCGGCCGGTGAGCAGGAGATCGCGGGCGCGCTTCTCACCAATCTGTCGGCGCAAAAAAACAGAGACCAGTGCAGGGATGAAGCCGATCTTTACTTCGGAGTAGCCGAATTTCGCTTCGGGGACAGCCAGAGTGAAATCGCACATGGTGGCAATGCCCGTGCCGCCGGCAATCGCCGCGCCGTTGACGGCGGCGATGAGCGGCTTGGGAAAAAAGTAGAGGCGACGGAAGAGGCGCGCCATGCGGCGGGAGTCTTCGAGATTTTGCTCGTGAGAAAAGCCGGCCAGGGCGGCGAGGGCTTCGAGATCCATTCCTGCGCAGAAGGCTTTTCCGGCGCCGGTGATGATGGCCACGCGCGCGGGGCCGGTTTCGATTTCGTCAAGAGCGGCAAGCAGCTCGTCGATCATCAGCGGGGAGATGGCGTTGCGCCTCTCCGGGCGCGAGAGAGTGATGGTAGCGATTGCGCCGTCGAATGTGAGCGTCAGTGTCGTCGGCATAGGCGGAAAGAATAGAGGGAAAGAGGGGAAGAGGCAAGAATTCGCAGCGTCACAAAAGCAGATTCCTCGCTTCGCTTGGAATGACAATTCGTGGGAGCGGACGTCAGTGGGCGTATTTGGCGCGGATTTCGTGGGTGAGAGCGAGGACGGAATCAAGTCCCTGCTGCGCGATGCCGGTGTCCGCGCCTTTGCCGGCAAGCGCGTGGACGACGATTTCGGTGGGGATGTTGCCGACAAGGGCGTCGCCGGCGAAGGGGCAGCCGCCGAGGCCGGTAAGCGCGCTGTCGAAGCGGCGGCAGCCAGCTTCGTAAGCGGCGAGAACTTTTTCCGCGGCGCTGTCGGGACGGCTGTGGAGATGAACACCCAACTCGATTCCGGCAACGCAATTCTTCACCGCGCCAAAGACGCTGCCAACCAGTTCGGGCGAGGCGGTGCCAATGGTGTCGGCAAGAGAAACGGTGCGTACGCCGATGTCTTTTAGCCAGATGAGCGTGTCTTCGATGAGCTCGGGACCCCAGGGCTCGCCGTAGTTGTTGCCGAAGGCCATGGAGATGTAGACGACAAGGCTGCGCCCGGCGGATTTGGTGGCGGCGCGCAAACGCTCAACCAGGGCGCGGGATTCGGCGCGGGTCATGCGGGCATTGGCCTGGCGAAAGTGCGCAGAAATGGAATAGGGATAGCCGAGCGTGGTGACTCCGGGAGTGGCCAAGGCGCGCTCCATGCCGATTTCGTTGACCACGATGCCGATGATTTCAGGAGGTTGGGAAGTCGGAGGTAAGGAAGTAAGGAGAAGACGAATCACATCCTCGCTGTCGG
>JACQDD010000174.1 GCA_016201265.1 Terriglobales bacterium
AATGGGGAACTCTACCTTCGGCGTCGATCCGGCGCGGGGACGGGTCAAGACTCTGCGTATCTACACTCGTGGGCCAGGGGGCGCGCGTCGAATGTTCGAGTACCGCGAAGGCAGCGTGGTCGATGGCTCCCAGTTTACCGGCTGGGGCCGCGGCGACTGGGGACACGGCGGCTGGGATGGCGGCTGGGGTGACGGTGATGATGAGGGGCAATACCAGATCCTGCAGGCCCGCTATGGCACAGCCGAGAACAACGTCGACGTCACGCAGCGGCTCAAGGAGCTAGCCCGCCAGGACCGGACTTTCCGAATGGGGAACTCTACCTTCGGCGTCGATCCGGCGCGGGGACGGGTCAAGACTCTGCGTATCTACACTCGTGGGCCGGGGGGCGCGCGTCGAATGTTCGAGTACCGCGAGGGGAGCGTGGTCGATGGCTCCCAGTTTACCGGCTGGGGCCGCGGCGACTGGGGGCACGGCGGCTGGAACGGCGGGTGGGGCGATGGCGATCGGGACGACCGGGGCAACGACAACTGGAGCGACAGCGGGCGCGGTAACCAGGGCCGGTTGAACATCGTCAAAGCGACGTATGGTGCTGGAAACCGCAACCAGGATGTCACCGAGCGACTCAGATCATTGATTCGCGAGGGACGGCTGGACATCGCCGTGGACAATGACACCTTAGGCACAGATCCAGCTCCAGGTTCCCGCAAGACATTGTGGGTCAGCTACTCGGCTGGGGGGGGATCACAGCAACAGACCCGAGTGCAAGAGGGTGGCCGGGTCAGCATCCCATAAGCCACTTCGAGATTTTTCTTTCCCGCGCCCGGACCTGGAAATCAGACCGGGCGGGGAGGTTACACCGGGCGGAGTCTGAAGCACAACCTCGTACAACAAGGGCCTGTAGTCGGTTCCCGTGACGCTCAGATATTCTGGTGCGTGGACACTCCTCCAGAATCTAGCGGGCTTCGATGAAGCAGCCACAAAATGTGGAAGCGGGCCGAAACCGCGGGCTGATCCTGGCCGGGCAAATCGCTTTTCTTCCCACGGGCATCCTGACGACGCTGCTGGGGCCGATGCTGCCCATCCTGAGCGCGCGCTGGGCACTCAACGACACGCAAGCCGGCAATCTTTTTCTGGTTCAGTTCCTGGCGCAACTGGCGGGCGTGCAGCTTTCGGGCGTGATGCTGGCGCGGGTGGGATTCCGTCCTGCATTTCTTTCCGGGTTGCTGCTGATGGCCGGCGGCGTGAGCACGCTCTACCTGGGCTCGCCGTGGCTGGGGATGGTATCGGTGGCTGTATATGGCCTGGGGTTGGGACTGATTATTCCGACCGACAACCTGATGATCGCGGAGGTGAGCACCGGTTCGCGGGCGGCGGCGGTGAGCCTGCTGAATTTTTTCTGGGGCGTGGGCGCGGTGCTGTGTGCGTTGCTGGTGGCGTGGGCTCAGGCGCATCAACGGTTGCCGGCTTTTCTCGGTTCGGTGACACTGGCGCTCTTGCTGCTCGCGGTGGCAGTACGCAAGCTGCCATTTCCTGGGCCGCGGGAGTCAAGCCACGCACCCATTCAATGGCGAGAGATCGTGCGTCATCCGGCAACCTGGTTGTTCGCTCTTGTGTTTTTTCTTTATCCGGGAGCCGAGACTGCGGTCGGTGGCTGGATCGGGTCGTATGTAGCCCGGATGAGTTCGCACGGGGCGAGTATGGGTGCGATGATGCCTGCGTTCTTCTGGGCGGCCCTGACGGCGGGACGGGGAGTGGGCAGCCTGCTCTTGCACTCTTTGCCGGAACGGCGGGTTCTGCAGGGGGGATACGGCTTAGGCGCGGCGGGCATCGGGCTGTTACTGTGCTCTTCCACACTGCCGGGTGTGATCGCGAGCGCTTTGATCACGGGTCTAAGTTTTGCCACTTTATATCCGATCACGGTGGCGCGGCTTTCGCACCGGTTCGGACTGGCGTCACGAAGTATTGGCGCGGTTATGTTTTCGATTGCAGCGCTTGGACCGGCCGCGCTGCCCTGGCTGGTGGGCGCGATCTCGCACTCCACCGGGAACCTGCGTGCCGGACTTGCGGTGCCCTTCGCGGCGACGGTGATTCTGTTTCTGATTCATCTTCGGGATTGGTAGACCCTGCCGGTATTAAACGCCGTTTCACCACAGAGACACAGAGACACAGAGACAAGCAAAATCAAAGAAGTTGTTCTTCTCTGTGACTCTGTGGTGAATGTAGGTTTAACTTACAGGCGGGAAGCGTTGGCGCGCTTTTTTCGCGTCAGCTGGAGCGTGGCGGTGGTGGCCAGTTCCACGCGGTTGCGTCCGTTGTGCTTGGCGCGGTAGAGGGCCTGGTCGGCCGCGTGGATGACCTGCTCGGGCTGGCGATAGCGCGTGCTGGGTTCGGCGACTCCGATGCTGACGGTCACCGACAGCTCTCCCGGCGGGCTCTTGAGGGCGGCAGTTTTCTTTCTGCCAGGCTTTCGGCGCTCCGCATCTCCGCCGCGCGCCTCGCTTCTTCTTTCTGAACCGCGCACCCCGAAAACGGAGGTCTGAATCGCCCGCCGCAGAAAATCAAGGCGCTCGAAGGCGTCCTTGGCAGAGGTGTTGCGAAACAGAATGGCAAACTCTTCGCCGCCGCAGCGAAAGGCCTGCCCGCCACCGCCAACATCGGCAAGGCGTGAGGCCACCATGCGGAGCACCTGGTCGCCGGTGTCGTGTCCGTAGGTGTCATTGAACTGCTTGAAATGGTCAATGTCCACGATGGCAATGGCGTATTGCTGATCGAGTGAGAGCAGGGCTTCGTTGAACGCGCGGCGGCCGCGAATGCCGGTGAGTTCGTCGTGGTAGGCCAGCAGGTAGGAAGTTTCGATGAGCGAGGCCACCAGGATCAGCCCGGCCGTGGCGACGTAAGCGTCGGCCGCCTTGCCGACCGGGGCGAATTCGAGCCACAAGATTATCGCCGCCAAAGACCACAGGAAGCCGGTCTCGACGGGCTTGTGGGTCTGAAAAAAGCGGAGTACGAAGACGACCGTGGCGGCGGCGAAGCCAGTGAGTGCCCAGAGTGGAAGCGCCGTTCTGGCGGCTGGCGCCGAAACCGCGCCGGCGTTTTCCGGACGGCAGAGCACGGCTACTGCAACGGATTGCAGAAACAGCAGTCCGAAACGCGGCGCGATGCCCGCGACGGTCAGGCCGCGCTCGCGTAGGAAGGCCAGCGCGATGGAATTAAGGGGAATGAGTACTGCTACCAGCAAAACGGCGGTGCGGCCGGGGCCGGTACGAGTTTGTCCGAAAGAGAAAAACTCGACCGCGCGATGCGCCAGCAACAGGACCACCAAAGAAAACAAAACGCGGCTGGAATTGAATCGCCAGGCAAGTACAAGCCCCGCGGCAAACACTGCGAAATAGTAGAAGGCAAGCGAGGGTGCCACCCGGCCCAGCAGAGAGCTGTTGACGAGGGCCGCCGACAGCGCCAGCAGCAGGCCGCCGGGGATGAGCCACGCCTTCCACATGTTTCCGGTCACTCGGACCTCGACTCGGGATTCTCGCTCACCTCAGCATACGGCAGTCTGGATAAAGGACCGGTTAGTTTTGCGGTGCCGGGGCCTTGGGTGCATGGTTCTTGGCCACTTTTCCTCCCTGGCTGATCCAGTTGCTAGTCGGTGGGGGTCCGAAAGGGGGGAACTCGTCATGCAAGGTTGGGCGCCGCTCACCGTTCAAGAGTAGTCGTCGTCCCTCGGCAGACGGGACGCACAAAGGAATCTCTCTATGCGAAAAGAAAAAGGCTTTTCCTTGATCGAGTTGCTGATCGTGGTGGCGATCATCCTGATCATTGCTTCGATTGCCATCCCAAGCCTGCTGAACGCGCGCAGGTCGGCCAATGAGGCGGCTGCAGCGACCGCAATTCGAACCATCAACACCGCCCAGATTTCCTACAACTCCGCCTATCCGACGGTGGGGTATGCAAGCACTCTAGGCGCCCTCGGCGGGACGAATTGCCTTCCACCGAACTCGGCCAGCGCTTGCTTGATTGACAGTCAGATCGCTTCGGGAACGAAGAATGGTTACACGTTCGCTCTGTCGGGGGTGACCGGAACTCCGGGCGCAACCTACCAGATCATCGGCTCGCCATCGGTTCCCAATCAGACCGGCGTGCGCTCCTTCTGCTCGTTTGCGGACGGTGTGGTACGCACCGCGACGGCCGCTATCACCAGCTGCGACAACAGTGTTACTCCGCTGCAATAAGGAAGCAGTCAGCAGTCAGTCTTTACTGGGCCTAGGTTTAGCTGAATGCTGAATGCTGAGTGCTGAATGCTCCGCTACAGTGGTAGTCTTCCCTGTTCATGGCTGGAGCTTCGCGTCCCGAGCTGCGCATTGCGATCGACACCGGAGGAACCTTTACCGACTGCGTGTGGGCAGACGGCGGTGTGCTGAAAACGCTGAAGGTCTTCTCAACGCCGGACGATCCGTCGCGCGCGATTGGCGAGGCTTTGCGAAAAATTGGCGTGGGAGCGCGATTCGCGTTGCTGCACGGAACGACTGTCGGCACCAACGCCCTGCTGCAACGAAAGGGCGCGCGCGTCGCGCTGGTCACGACTTCGGGGTTTGAAGACGTCATCGAGATCGGCCGGCAAGCGCGTCCTCGCCTGTATGACTTCTTCTTTGAACGAGTGCCTCCGCTTGTGTCGCTTGAGTTGCGCTTCGGAGTCCAGGAGAGAACCGGCGCTGAGGGCCAAGTTTTGGAAATCCCGTCTGCGGACGAACTGGCGCGCCTGCGGGAAGCAGTGCGGCGCGGGGAGCCGGAGGCGATTGCCATTTCTCTGCTGTTCTCGTTCGCAAATCCGGAGAACGAGACGGCGGCGGAGGCGGCGATGGCCGATCTCGGCAAGCCGCTTTCGGTATCGCACAAGATTCTCCCGGAGTTCCGCGAGTACGAGCGCACCAGCACGGTCGTGGTCAACGCATATCTACAGCCGCTTATGCAGAGCTACCTGGAAAGAATCGGGGAGCTCGCCCGGAATTTGGGCGGAGGCTCGGGTGAGTCGAGGAAAAAGCCCGAGCCGCGCATCTTCGTCATGCAATCGAGCGGCGGGATCACGGCACTGGAGGCAGCGGCACGGGAGCCGGTGCGAACGGTGCTCTCCGGTCCGGCGGGCGGACTGGTCGGTGCCGCGGCCATGGCCGAACGAAGCGGGTTTCCGCGAGTCGTGTCGTTCGACATGGGAGGAACTTCGACCGACGTCGCGCTGGTCGAGGGCGAGGTCCGTCCGGGCAGCCAGGCAGAAGTGGCTGGATTTCCGGTGGGTGTGCCTATGCTCGACATCCACACGGTGGGCGCCGGCGGGGGTTCGCTGGCGCGCTTTGACGCTGGCGGTGCGCTGCGGGTCGGACCTGAGTCGGCCGGCGCCGATCCGGGACCGATCTGCTATGGGCGCGGTACGCAGCCCACGGTCACCGATGCTAACCTGCTTTTGGGAAGGCTCCGCGCCGATCGGTTTCTCGGCGGTGAGTTCACGCTGGATGTCGAGAGAACGCGCCGTATCTCGGCGGAATGGCTGAAAAAGCAGGGTTCGCATCTGACGCTGGAGCATTTCGCCGAAGGAGTGCTGCAAGTCGTGAACGCAAACATGGAGCGGGCCTTGCGCGTGGTTTCTATCGAGCGGGGCTATGATCCACGGGAGTTCGCCCTGGTGGCGTTCGGCGGAGCAGGAGGCCTGCACGCCTGCGAACTGGCGGAGGCACTCGGAATCCCGACGGTAATCCTGCCGGCTCGGCCGGGGGCGCTGTCGGCATTTGGAATTTTGGCCAGCGACGCGGTCAAGGATTTCTCGCGAACGCTGCTGTGGAATATCGCAGATGGGTCCCCTCGCGCCGGGCTACAAAAGGAATTCAGGAAACTGGAGACGGCGGCGCGAAAAGAGTTTCATGCGGAGCGGTGGGCCGGGACACTGCTCTTCGAACGCAGTCTGGACCTGCGCTATCGCGGGCAGGGCTACGAGTTGAATGTGCCGGCCACGGGAAACGCGGCGGATCGCTTCCACAAGGAACACCAACGCCGGTACGGATATCACCACCCCGGGAAGGAAATCGAACTGGTGACGGTGCGCTTGCGGGCGAAGGTAAAGGCAGCACGGGCCGGTGCAGCCCAGCCGACAGCGAAGAGCACCCGCCGGTTGTCGCGCCGAGCGGAACCGGTCGAGCGCGCGACCGTAATTTTCCAAGAAGGAAGAGGAATCGCGACTCCGGTCTACGAGCGCGGCGATCTTGTTCCTGGACAATCGCTGAAGGGTCCGGCTGTGATCACGGAATACAGCGCGACCACGGTGATACCACCAGGAAAAAAGGTTCGCGTGGATAAGGCGGAAAATCTGCTGATCGAGATCCGGTGAGAAGAAGGACGATTTTCGGACTTGCTTCAGTAGAGGCTTAAAGCTCGTCGCCCGGATTTTTTCCCTCTTCGATCGCCATGTCCTTGAACTCGCTGGACTCGAAGACGTCGCCGCACTCCTTACATTCCACGTACTCGGCATCTTCGTCGCGGGAGACGATCTCCACCCGGGGATGCTTGCACGGCTCCCGGCTGGTCTTTTGAGGGGTCTGAGGCGGCTGGCTTGGCGTCATAGACTTCCGGGCACTCTCTCATTCCCAGAGAGCGGGATTCCGTTCTTCGCCGGAAAATGGCGGTATTTTAGACCGCTGGCGGAGGATGTCAAGTACCCTCCGATGCAGCAACCCCTTACTCGCGGGGCGAGGCCGCTAAGCTGCTCACCTGTAGGAAGTTGCCGTTGGGTCCCGAAAACAAGCTCTTGGCTGATCGGCCTTGCGGGAAGTGCCACTTCAGGCTAGGATAGAAATGCGACCGAAACAGTCGGGCTTTTATGCGACCATAGAGGTCGGGATTTCTCGGCAATGCTGAAACTGACCAAAAAAGCTGACTACGGACTGATGGCCATGAAGCATCTGGCGGAGCATGCCCACAAGGGCTCATGCAGCGCCAAAGATGTGGCCGACGCGTATGGGATACCTCCGGAAGCCTTGGCCAAGATCCTGCAACGGCTGGTAAGAGCTGGCCTGTTGCAGTCGCAGCACGGCATCAACGGCGGTTATACGCTGGTGCGCGATCCGAACCAGATATCGGCGTTCGAAGTGATCCAGGCGATTGATGGACCGCTATTCATCACGTCCTGCGTTACGGTGCGCGGCGAGTGCGACCAGACCGATCGCTGCACGATTCGCGAGCCGCTGCGGAAAGTGAATGAAAGCATCGAGCAAGTGCTGAAGAAGATCAAGATTTCCCAGATGAAAGAAGAACCGGAAACGATCGAGATCAAGAAAGCGGCAGAACTGGTAACAATTTTGTAACGCACGGCGATCCGCCGGCGTGGAACAGATATAGGAGAAAAGCAATCATGAGTACGGATGTAAAAACGGCGACCCCAGCCACCCAGGAAATTGAGCAGCGCACCACCGCAAACGGGATCAAGCTGCCCATCTACATGGACAATCACGCGACCACGCCCGTGGATCCGCGGGTTCTGGAAGAAATGCTGCCTTACTTCATGGAGAAGTTCGGCAACGCGGCCAGCCGCAACCACCCGTTTGGATGGGCGGCCGAAGAGGCGGTCGAGTTGTCGCGCGAGCGCATCGCAAAACTGATCGGTGCGACTTCGAAGGAGATCATCTTCACCTCGGGCGCTACCGAAAGCGACAACCTGGCGATCAAGGGCGTCGCCGAGATGTACCGCGAGAAGGGCAATCACATCATCACGGCGGTCACCGAACACAAGGCCGTGCTCGACACCTGCAAGCACCTGGAAAAATACGGCTTCCGCGTCACCTATCTGCCGGTGCAGAAGGACGGGCTGGTTGATCTCGACGACCTGAAGCGCGCCATGGACGACAAGACGATCCTGGTGACGATCATGGCGGCAAACAACGAAATCGGCGTACTCCAGCCGGTCGCGGAGATCGGCAAGCTCTGCCGCGAGCGCGGCGTCATCTTCCACACCGATGCCGTGCAGGCGATCGGTAAAGTGCCGGTGGACGTGAACAAGATGAACATTGACGTCGCGTCCATTACGGCGCACAAGCTGTATGGGCCGAAGGGTGTGGGCGCGCTTTATGTGCGGCGCAAGAATCCGCGCGTGCAGCTGGTCCCAATCATTGACGGCGGTGGTCACGAGCGCGGCATGCGCTCCGGAACTTTGAATATTCCCGGTATTGTAGGCCTGGGCAAGGCTTGCGCCATCGCGCAGGAAGAGATGCCGCAGGAATCGTGCAAGATCGCAGGTCTGCGCAACCGGCTCCGGGACAAGATCATGGGCCGACTGGACGAGGTGTACATCAACGGCTCGACCGAGCACCGCCTGCCCGGCAACCTGAACATCAGCTTCGCATACGTGGAAGGCGAGTCGCTGCTGATGGGCATCAACGATGTCGCGGTTTCGAGCGGCTCGGCTTGCACCTCGGCGACGCTGGAACCATCTTATGTGTTGAAGGCTCTGGGCACGGGTGACGATCTAGCCCACAGTTCGATTCGATTTGGTATCGGGCGATTCAACACTGAGGCAGAAGTAGATTACGTGGCGGATCGGGTCATCGAGACCGTCGAGAGGCTGCGCGAACTGTCGCCGCTCTACGAGATGGCGAAAGAGGGTGTGGATCTCAAGAGTGTGAAGTGGGCGGCAGAAGCGCACTAAGAATATCGCTTCAGAGTTCTTGATTCAGAGTTTCTGGTGAGGAGATAGAAGATGGCATACAGCGATAAGGTAATTGACCACTACAACCATCCACGCAACGTGGGTTCAATGGACAAGTCCAGCACGGATGTGGGGACTGGACTGGTGGGCGCGCCGGAGTGCGGCGACGTCATGAAGCTGCAGATCAAAGTCAATCCGGAAACGAGCGTCATTGAAGACGCGAAGTTCAAGACCTTCGGCTGCGGCTCGGCCATTGCCTCGTCCTCGCTCGCCACCGAGTGGGTGAAGGGCAAGACGATCCACGAGGCTTTGCAGATCAAGAATACCGAGATCGTCAAAGAGCTCTCGTTGCCGCCGGTGAAGATTCACTGCTCGGTGCTGGCTGAGGACGCCATCCGGGCGGCGATTGGCGACTGGAAGAAGAAGCAAGACGCAGCCAAGCCGGCGGAAGTGCAGGCGCAGCAAAACCGCTACTGGCTGCTAGCTTCTAGCTGCTAGCCAGCTCGGGTTGCTAGAAGCCAGGAGCTAGTAGCTCGGGTTTAATCATGGAAGAAGCAGTCAAAACCGCCACGCCCCAGGCTCCCGCCAAGGGCATCCAGGTCACCGACAAAGCGATCGCGAAGATTCGCTCGGCGATGGAGAAGGAAGGCATTTCGCCCGAGCAGGGCGGTCTTCGTCTGGGGGTGCAGGGCGGCGGCTGCTCGGGGCTGAGTTACAACATCCGCTTCGATACGCAGCCGCGCGAGCGGGACCGCGTGTTTCAGTTCGGAGACGTGCGTGTTTTTGTGGATCCGAAGTCGTTCATCTATCTGCACGGGATGATTCTCGATTATCAGGAAACCCTGATGCAGCAGGGCTTCGTGTTCGTGAATCCAAATTCGTCGAAGTCCTGCGGCTGTGGCAGTTCGTTCTCAGCGTGATGGTGTGGGGCGGACACTCCTGTCCGCCAGGTGGGCATTTTGCCCGCGAATCCGGCAGCGCGGATGCCTTGACTCCGCGAAAGGCTTTCCAGGGGCGGGCGACACGTCCGCCCCGAGTTTTGTATGACGAGTTCAGAATCCAAATCGTCGTTGATCATGCCGGGGGACGCGACCTCGAGTTGCTGGTCGTGCGGCACCATGCGCGCCACCCACTTTTGCAGCGCGTGCGGCAAAGTGCAACCGGCGGTTCCGGTGGACTACTTCGCGTTCTTTGGATTTCCACGGAAGCTCGATCTGGATACGGCCGCGCTCGAAAAAGAGTTTTACGCGCTCAGCCGCCGGCTTCATCCCGACGTGTTCGCAAAGGCTGAGTCCCCGGAGCGTGCTTGGAGCCTGGAACAGAGTTCTATGCTCAACGACGCCTACCGGACTTTGAAAGATCCGATCAAGCGGACGGAATACCTGCTGCGCCTCGAAGGCGTGGAACTCGAAGAGCAATCAAAACAGGCGACCGAGAAGGCGCGCGTTACCGGCGAATTGAAAAAGCAGGTCGTGCCCCCGGATCTTCTGGAAGAGGTTTTCGAACTCAACATGCATCTGGAGGAGTTCCGGATGCAGAAGAAGATGGGCGAGGACGATCCGGCGCTGCTGGAGGGGATTGGCAAGGCGAAGCTCTCGCTGGAAACGAAGTACGACGCCCTCTTCCAGGAACTCAAGGCGGATTGGGATAAGTGGGACAGAGCTGTAGACGGCGGCACGGAAGAAGAACGTCGCCAGATTCGCGACCACATGGTAGATGTGTTGAATCGCAGGAACTACATCCGGAACCTGGTGCGGGATGTGAATGAGGCAATGGAGATTTTGTAAATTTGTAATCGGGTAATTTGATAATTTGCCCGTTTGTTCGATTTGAGATTACACAATTACCCGATTACACAATTGCGAAATGGCTTCTGACTACATCGTCGGCATTGATCTCGGCACCACGAATTCTCTCGTGGCCCACATGCAACGGGAGTTCCCTGCCGTGATTCCGGGGGAAGACGGGTTGAACCTCGTGCCCTCGGTGGTTGCGCTCGACGAGAAGAACCAGATCTTGGTCGGGAACCCCGCACGTAAGTATTTAATTGAGACGCCGGAGCGGACGGTTTACTCGATCAAACGTCTGATGGGACGCGGTGTCGAAGACATCCAGGAAGAACTGAAGTTCTTCCCATTCCGGCTGGCTGACGACCTCCAGCCCGGAGAAGTGCTGCGCATCAAGATGGGCGAGCGGACCTATACGCCGCCGGAGATTTCGGCGCAGGTGCTTCGTCAACTCAAGCGCAATGCGGAGAGGTTTTTCGGTGGGCCGGTTACAAAGGCAGTGATTACGGTCCCCGCGTACTTCAACGACGCGCAGCGGCAAGCGACAAAGGACGCGGGGCGGATTGCCGGCCTCGATGTCCTGCGCCTGGTAAACGAGCCCACTGCGGCCTCGCTTGCTTACGGCCTCGACAAGAAGAAGAACGGGATTGTCGCGGTCTACGATCTGGGCGGCGGCACATTCGATATTTCGATCCTCAAGCTGCACGACGGCATCTTCGAGGTCATCGCTACCAATGGCGATACCCACCTCGGCGGAGACGACATTGACAACCTGCTGATTGCCATCGCGCTCGATGACATTCAAGGCGACCTGAAGCTCGATGTGCGACGCAACGGCGAAGCGGTGCAGAGGATTCGCAAGGCGGTGATTGAGGCCAAGATCGCGCTCTCGTCGCAGCCCTCGGCAAGACTCGACGTCGAATTGCCCGGCGCAAACCGCTATCAGCGCGAGATTACGCGTGAGGCGTTTGAGCAGGTGACCGACCCCGTTGTTCAGCGAACGATTGCACCCTGCAAGCAGGCCCTGAAAGACGCCGGCCTCAAGCCTGGCCAGATTGATGAGGTCGTGCTGGTGGGTGGCTCCACGCGGATTCCGAAGGTCCGGCAGATCGTACAGGATCTATTTGGACGGGTGCCGCACACCGACCTGAATCCCGACGAAGTCGTGGCGCTGGGCGCGGCGGTGCAGGCGAACATTCTCGGCGGCGGCTCCGAGATCACGAAAGAGATGCTGCTGCTTGACGTGACGCCGCTGTCGCTGGGCATCGAGGTCGCCGGCGGAGTGACCGACAAGATCATCCTGCGCAATTCGACCATCCCGGCGTCGGCGACGCAGTACTACACCACCCAGGTGGACGGGCAAACGAACGTGGCCATTCATGTTCTCCAAGGTGAACGCGAGCTGGCACGGGATTGCCGGTCCCTGGCGCGCTTCGACCTGAAGGGCGTTCCACCTATGCCGGCGGGAATGCCACGGATTGAAGTCAAGTTCTTGATTGACGCCAATGGAATCCTGCAGGTCTCGGCGCGCGAGCAGCGTAGCGGACAGGAAGCGCAGATCGCGGTACAACCCAGCTATGGCCTGACGGACGAGCAGGTCGAGAACATGCTGTTGGAGTCGTTCGACTACGCGGAAGAGGATTTCCGGCAGAGACAGGTGATTGAGGCGCGACGAGAAGCGGATACTATCCTCATGGCGCTGGCAAAGGGAAAGAAGAACGAGGCCTGGCGGGATCTTACCAGCGATGAGCGGCGACGCATCGAGACTCTCGAAAGGGCGTTGGGAGCGGTCCAAGAGGGCGATGACTATCAGGCTATTCGTAAGGGGATCGACGCGCTGAATCAGGCCACGATGCGTCTCGCAGAATTGATGATGGACAGCGCTGTGACCACCGCGCTCAAAGGAAAAACCATGGATGAGACAGGTCTGGGCGAAGGGCCGCAGGCGGGGCATCCGGTGGCGAAAGCGGAGTTTGAGTGAGGCAGGTCTCAGGTCTCAGGTCTCAGGTGTCAGGTCTCAGGACTGACCGATAAGAGCCAATATACTTCTCAGGAGTAGCGATGTCGGAGAATAAGAGTCAAGGAACTAGAGTGGCCACGGTGGAATCTCCGGGCGAAAACACAGTCGAGGTCACCTTTCTTCCAGAGGGCAAGACCGTCACATTCGAGCACGGCAAACTGCCGTATAAGGATCATGGCAAGGAAGAGTCGCTACTCGACGTAGCTCTGAATTTCGGCGTGCATCTCGATCATGCCTGCGGCGGGAACTGTGCCTGCACCACTTGCCATGTCTGGGTGAAG
>JACQDD010000173.1 GCA_016201265.1 Terriglobales bacterium
AACTCATCCCACGCCTCGCCGTACCACTGCGGAGGAATCTCCCCCGCCACCCGCCAGATCGCATCCTCCTCCAGCCTCTCAATCCGCGTCAGCCAGGGCTCGAACGACACCCACCCGCTCACTCGGGCATACACTTCGTTCCTCGGATACACTCCCCGCAGCGGAAAATCCGGGAACGTCCACTCCCCCGCATTGAAACAATACCCCTGATCAATAAACGACGCCGAATATTTCCGTTCCCGCAGTTTCCGCCAAAACGCCGCCTGTCTTCCATCGGCATTACACGTCCATTTGTCCAGCGCCAGAATCCCCGCAAACGTCTCCAGGTTCCTGACACGATCCAGCATCTCCGGAGGCAGATAGTCGAACACCTGTCCCTCCACCGGACTCACCACAAACCGTGACCCGAACTGCAGCCCTGCCTCGCACCGGATCGCCTGGCTCCCCAGCACAATCGTCAGTTCTTCAGTGTGCTCCGGCAGCCACGCCGGCACGTCCACCACCTCCGCAATCGGAACCGGCAGCCCCACTCTCTCTGCCAGCTTGGTTGCCAGGAACTCATTCGCCAGCACCCGCTCATGCTGCGGATTATTCCGGAACTTCACCACGTAGTAATGCCCATCGTCGCAGCGCATCAGATGTGATTGCGCCCCGCCCCGCATCCTCTTTACGTGCTGCACCGCCGTTGTCGGCATCCCAATCCCAAAACAAATGTCATCCTGAAGGACCCCTACGGCCTTGACGCTGTCGGCACTACCTCCAGGCGTTCTCTTGACCACGGTCTGCGCCGGATCGCTCTGCCTCGGCTCAAGAGATTTTCACTTCTGCATTCTGACTTCTGACTTCTGCAATTCCCAACCTCTGCAATCTAACCTCTGCCCTCGCTCTCCGCTGTGATCCCCGCCACACCCAATTTGTTCATTTTCCTGCCAGGCTCTCCCATCCCAACTGGACTCGTCTTCCTCTTCCTGCCTCCGCCATCCGCACCGCCCAAGCGATCGCCAGCGCCATCACGCAGTCATCGTGGGTTCCCGGCGCCGCTCCCGTATTTCCGTCGGCGGACCGCACAAACGTCCGGCACTCATTCAACAGTCGTGGACTCCGGAACAACACCGCCTCCTCCGCCAGCGCCGCCGCCAGGTTCTCGATCATCGCCGGACGGCTCACCGCCGAGGTCAGCCACCCATCCTGTCCCTTCTGGGCATAGACATTCGGATATTCCAGCATCCGCACGTACGCCAGCACTCCATGCCCGTGATTGTTCTTCTCCACCGCGATCAGCGCCTGGTTGTACTCCTTCCCCAACTCCACCAGCTTCTGCGCCAGCTCCCGTGGCGGATAATGTCCATGCAGCTCCGCGCACTGCGTCCCCAGCCGCCGGTCAATTACCTGCGCGCACGAGTAATCTCCCTCCGCTCCGCCTCCCGCCGGATCCACTCCCATCACGTACTCCCGGCCCGCTTGCGGAGGCAGCCAGATCATCAGCCGATGGTTGTCCCGCATTTCCACCGGCTCGCTCGACCCTTTCAGCGCCCGCTCCACCGCCTCCTGGTCGAACACACATTCCCCTGACGCCCGGAAGCACGACACCGCATCCTCGGCAAACTCCTGCGCCGCCAGTCCCCGCAGCGCCGCCCATTGTTTCCGCCGCCACGCGATCTGCCTCAGCGTCAACCCGTGGATCTCCGCCAACTCCTCCTCTTCCGCAGTCAGCGGCAGAATTTTCTCCTCCGTCTTCGCTGTATACCCCTCCTCGAACCACCACGGGAAAAAGTGCCGCGTGTATCCCGTCTCCTCTGATCTCTGCCACTCTTCATAAAACAGACCGCCCGCCCCGTTGGGCGTGGACTCCAGCACGATCTCTCCCCCCGGCACCACCGCCGCTCGCAACGACGCCAGCGCCTCCTCTCCTCCTCGCCCCCAGCGCGCCACCTCGGAGCAATGCAGGTTCTGGATCGTCCATCCCCGCCCCGCATTTTCGTCCGCCGCCGTCACGCAGTACTCGCTGTCCAGACAGGGAAACACCAGTTGCCGTGCGTTGCAATGTGACGTTTGCAGCGCTCCCTCCGTCAGTTCCTCCGGCAACTTGTCCCAAAAGCGTTTCACGATCCGAAAAATTTCTTCCGCCGACTCCCGGTCGTGTGCCACCTGCACGCTCAACGTCCCTCGCCGCGTGATCGTCTGAATGAAAAATCGCGCCGCGATGTACGTCGTGATCCCCACCTGCCGCGCCTTCAGCACGATGTTCCGCTTGCTGCACCGCCGCGAGTATTCGCGCTGCGCCCGATTCAGCCGGAAACGCGTCCGCCCCGTCTTCGTCCGGATCTTCAACAAGTCCTGGATTAACTGGTCCCGCACGGTCGGCCGGCCCGACTCCCCGGCTATGTCCTGTTCTTCTTCCGGCGCCACCGCACCATCCAGCATCCTCCCTAACCACTCCAACAGCCCCAAGTCCCTGATCACATCTCCCTCGGCGTTCCCTGTGCCCCTCTGTGCCCTCTATTGTGGGAGCTTTTCTTTGCTCTCTTCGAGCCCCTTTGCGATCTTTGCGATTAAGGCTTCTTGTCGTGTGTCCCGAACTACGAACTCCGAGCTACGAACTACGGTTCCCAACACCTCTGCAATCTGACCTCTGACCTCTGCCCTCCTCTACTAATCCACCACCACCACAAACGTCGCCTGCCCCATGTAAGCGTAGGCCCCCATCTCCCATCCCGACCCAAACACTCTCTGGTCCACTCCCTCCAGGTCGAAAGCATATCCCGCTCCCAGGTCCGCCCCCGCATTCACCACCGGCGACGACTGGGTCGGTCGGAGGTCAGCCTCCGCCCCAGTTGCCGCCGCCACGTAATACGTCGTGGTCCCCGTTTCGCTCTGCCCCGCCAGCCAGTTCACTAGCTGCGTGTTCGTCATCACCGTCGCCCCGTGCCCGATCAGCGCATCCAGCAGGTTCCCGACGTCCGTCGCCGAAAGTTCATTCAGGTGCCAGAACACCCCGTACGGCGCTCCCCATACCGAACTCTTCCACACCAGCGTTGCGATTCGCGCATCCATCTGCGCCTGCGTCAATCCCATCAGCGAAGGATTCACCCCGAAGCTCGTGATGTTCTGGATGTTCACTCCCCGCGCGTACACGTCCTTCGTTCCCAGGTCCATCGTGAACGCTCCCCGCGCTCCCGCATATCCCGCAGCCGCAGCGTATCCCTGCGTGCTCGTGTCCTGCTGCCCGCCCGGATACACATACGCCCTCGTCGCCGGCAATCCCGTCAGGTTCGCGTTCATCCACGCCTTCGAGGTTGACATCTCATCCGGCTCCAGCCGGCTCTCCTGAAACTGCGCCGTGTATCCCGTACCCCCCTTGATGTCCTGCCCGGTCACGTCGGCGAGCCCAATCGTGTGCGCGGCCCCCTGCGCCCCAGCCACTTGCGTTGCCGTATACCCACTCCTCCCGCTGATCGTCGCCACCAGCTTCGACAACGTGTTGTACGACGCATTCGTCAAATCCAGGCCGATGTTCTCTCCGCCCGGCCCTCCCGTCACCGCTGTCGTCAGCACATTCCCCGCGATGCTCATCGTTGCGGCCGTCCCCGTTCCCGTGTACCGGATCGTCAACGCCGACGGCTGCTGAAAGTATTGGTGGGACCACGAGTGCGAGTTCACGTCTCGCCCCGCGTTGATCCACTCCTGGAATTTCGGGATCATCTGGTTCGACAAGTCATAGCCGGTCACAATCGCGATGCTCGGCTGCAACCCTCTCTGGTCGAACTGCGGCAGGAAGCTGTCCACATATGCCCCCGCATCGATCAGCCCCGGATCGTCTTCGGTCAGTGTGATCCGCGCCGGATACTTCTGAAATTCAACCGCCTGCGGCGCCGTGTACTGTGGGACGTTGTTCGCCCCCGCCACCCCGCCCGCCGTGTCCGTGGAGATCACCACCGCCAGTCCATTCCCATAAAAGTGGCAATAGTCAAAATTCACTCCGCCGCCAGTGTTGTCTTCGAGCCCATGGTTCCGGTTTCCGTACGCTCGGCAGTTCCTCACTACGATCCCGCTCGCCGATCCGTCAAAACGAAACCCGTTGTAATTCCGGTGCGCGTCCACGTTGTAGAACTTCATGTCGGTCGGCGCCGGGCTCGCACTTACATAAAACCCATGCGGCGTCGTCCCCGCCGGTATCATCCCGTCCGAGTACACATTCGCAATCGTGATATGGTCCGACGCCCCTCCGATCCGCACTCCGTACGTATCGAAATACGTCAGCTTGAAATGCTGAATCTGCAGCCAGCTCTTGCCGTTGATGTAAAGCAGCTGCCCGTTCGTCATCAGCATCGCCGCCATGCTGCCGTAGTACGTCGCCGGGTTGCTCGCTGTCGGCGAGTACACATATAGAACGTTGGAAGCAAAATAGAACTGATACGGCGCCACCAGCGCCGACTTGCCCGTCGTGAACTTCGTCCCCCAGACGCTCCCAACGCTCCCGTTGCTCCCGATCCACCCGAACAGCACGTAGTTGAACGAGTTCGACGTGATGGTTGTTTTCCAGACGTTCCCCGAATCCCACGTCCAGCTCGACGCCGGCAGACTCACATACCCCGTTAGCGTCGGTGCCTCTCCCGTCCCATACGCGTCAAAAATAATCGGATTCCCCGACGCCCCGCTCGACGGCGGCACCAGGCTCTCACTCCACACCCCGCCGCGCTTGAACAGAATCTGGTCCCCTGCCGCAAAGGTAGCGCCGTTCACCTTCGCCACCGTCTTCCACGCTGTCCCCTGCGTCAGCCCGTCATTCGTGTCACTTCCCCCCGCCGCATCCACGTAATAGGTCGTCGCCTGCGACGCGCCGGCAAACGCCCACAATGCGGCGACCGCGAGAAGAAGCTTCATCCTCGTCATCCA
The DNA here is from genome assembly GCA_016201265.1 of Terriglobales bacterium. GTDB lineage: Bacteria > Acidobacteriota > Terriglobia > Terriglobales > Acidobacteriaceae > Acidiflorens. The sequence goes on from JACQDD010000173.1 coordinate 4,897, forward strand.
ATTCTCTCCAGTTGTCAACCTGAGCAAAGCGAAGGACCTGCGCCTGCCCGGTCCTCCATCACTTCGTGTTCCTTCGTGTCCTTAGTGGTTAATTCTCTTCTCTGCGTTTTTCTGCTGCCTCTGCGCTTGACGCTCTTCTTTGCGGCCCTTCGCGACCTCTGCGGTTAAGGGTCTTCTGTCCGCCCTGTGCCTCTCTGTGCCCCCTGTGGTTAAAGGGTTCTCGCCTCTGCAATGAAAAAGGCGCGCCGCAGCGCGCCTCTGAGAGCCGGGAACTGAGAACTAATCCACCGTGTACTTCACCACCACATTCATCCGGTGCACATTTCCCGCCGCCGACACCGTCACATGCCCAATCTTCGCCGCTGTTGCTACCGCATCCTTCCCCGCCACGAACGAAGACGCCGTTGCTCCCGCCGTCGAACACGCCAGGTCCGCGCTCAGCAGATTCGCCCCCCCATTCTGCAGATTGATCGTCATGCTCCCGGCGTCAATCTCGCAGTACACCTCGACAATATGGAACGCCGCCGCACGGTTCACATAAATCGACGGCACCTGCAGCGACGTTGTCAGCAGATTGTTCGCATCGAAGAACGTGTACGTAAACTCCTGCGGATAATTCTTCGCAACTTCCGTGACCGTTCCCGCATTCTCCGACACCGCCAGCTTCCCGTTGCTGCTGAACCCGATCTTCGATTTCCCCGCAGCCGCCGCGGTCATCGCCCCGTACGCGCCTTCCGCGCTCCACGGCCCCGCACCCGTCTGCACGATGTTTCCGGCAACGTTCAGATTCCCGGCAAGCGTCACATCATTCGAGAACGTCTTCGCTCCCCCGATCGTCTCCGCTCCGCTGTTGTGAACCACCGCTGAGTCCGCCGCTGCGCCCGTGATCTGCGCCACCGTATAGTCGCCGCTTACCGCCACCACCGCTCCCGTCCGGCCGAATACCGAAGACACCGCGCCGCCACCGCCGCTTCCGCACGCAACCCCGGTCGAACCCACCACCCCTGCGCCCGAGATGTTCAGGCACCCCGCCGCCAGCCCCGCAATCGTCACCGTGCCGTCGAACTTCGCTGGCGTCTTGAATTCCTTGAGAGTGGCGGTCAAACGCTCCAGCCAGTTCGTCCCGTCGCCGTTGTTCGCGATGTACTGGCTGATCGAGCCATACGACCCCAGGCTCAGTCCAACCGTCGTGTTCGTGTTGCTCGAGTCGATCCCGATGAACGTGTCATGAGCCGAGTTCGGCGCCCTGGTACTGCCGTAGGCTGCCGACTTGTCGGGTTCGTAATCGAACAGCGTAATCAGATGGGTCGGGCCATTCACGGCACTGTTGGTTCCGAGATTGAGCGCGCCCTTCAGGTTCTGCAGCGTCGTGCTCCCGCCACTCGGCATCCCCGTGGACAGGCGCATCTGGGTCTGCGGATAATAGGACCCCAGACACACCGGCCACACATAACCGGAATTTCCCGGACCCGCTTGACAGTGCAGAGCGAACACCTGCGGAAAAGCCCCGCCCGCCGGCGATACGTATGCAACCACAGAACTCAGCAGATCGGTGTACAGAACGGGATGGTTGGCGCTGTTGAGGTCTGAGTTCGCCGGCGGAGACAGGATCACGCCTCCCGGCCACAGGTTCAGCTTGGGCGCCCAGAACTGTCCACCCAACCAGTACGCCGGTACCGTATAGCTGCTCCGCGCCGCCTGCGTGTCGGTATACGAGCACACGCCATTCGTGCACACAGCCGATTGCGGTATGCTCGTTGCCACCGCGTAGTTGCCCGTCCCGGAAGGCGCCGTCGGAGCCCCGCTGCTGCTGGTGACCAGAACATCGTACGAAGTCGCGGGCGCAAGGTCATACCATTGCAAGGGGATCGTAACTGTCCCGTTGACCGGTTGGGCCTTCCCGAAATACAGCGGCATCGTGATCGATCCGTCCGCCTTGCGGGCAACCACGTAGTACTGAAAATAGGTGGAACCCCCGCTCGTGAATACCGG
>JACQDD010000185.1 GCA_016201265.1 Terriglobales bacterium
ATCGGCCACAAGGTCGAAGACGCTGGCAACATGGCGGTGGCCATTCCTGAGCAGAAAAAAGAAGGCGCCGCCAACGCGAAATACCTGAAAGAGATCACGGCCACCTGCACCAAGAGCGCTGAACTGGTGCTGAAGACGCTGGAAGCAGGCAAGGTTCCCGTCGTACTCGGCGGTGACCACTCCGTTGCGGTGGGAACGGTGTCGGGCGTGGCCGAATTCTACCGGCGGCAAGACCAGAAGATCGGCCTCATCTGGATTGACGCGCACACCGACATGAACACGCCCGACTCTTCGCCCAGTGGCAACGTCCACGGTATGCCGCTCGCTGCGATCATGGGACTGCCTCCTCTCGAACTTGGCAAAATCTACGACTTTTCGCCCAAGGTACAGCCGGAAAATTGCGTTCTCGTTGGCATCCGCGATGTGGACGGCTATGAGAAAGAGAACATTCGCAAGTCCGGCGTTGAGGTCTTTACCATGCGCGATATTGACGAGCGCGGCATGCGCGCCGTAATGGAAGAAGCGTTGCGCATGGCCGGACGCGGCACTGCCGGCTACCACGTCTCGCTCGATATGGACTGGATCGATCCCGAAGACGCGCCCGGAGTGGGAACGCCTGTCTGGGGCGGCGCGACTTACCGAGAGGCCCACCTGGCGATGGAAATCATCTCGGACCACGGGCGGATGCTGAGTTTCGAGATAGTCGAAGTAAACCCCGTCATTGACGAGCGCAACCAGACCGCCGACCTGGCGGTGGAACTCACGCTGTCGGCGTTCGGAAAGAAGATCCTGTAGAGAAATCTTAACCACAGAGGTCACGGGGGTACACAGGGAAAGTCTATGAAGTCCCCTGTGCCCCCTGTGGTTTAAAGCTTTGGAACTCGGCAATACGCTCAGCAAAAACGGCGGAGCCCAGACCGCGCTCCGCCGTTCACTCGTTGACCTGACCGAAACTCTACTGCGTTTTCGTTTTCACCGCGTCCCCGGTCTTGAAGCCGGTTCCGGAAATCACCGTGCACACCGATGAAACGTCGTCCACATCCGCGACCTTCACCACCCCGATCGGGCTACTCAAACGCCGCAGGACTTTCCCGGTCGCCGGGTCCTTGATTTCCTTGCTCACGCGCTCCACGGTAAGTTCGTCGCCGACCTTCACGCCGGCCTTGCCGCCGACGTTCAGGATCACCTGTCCGCCATCGACCGCCGCCACCAACCCTTCCACGACGATGGTCCGCGTTACCAGCTTGTCCTTGCCAGCGATGACTTCGGTGCTCATTTTCTCCACCGCCGCCTTGACCGCTTCGCCGATGATTGTGTTCTGAAAGTCGCTGCTGCCAAAGTCCACCGCGCCGGCCCCGAAGCCATGCCAGTTGCCTCCACCCCCGAGGAGCGAAGTGCTCGAGCGCTGCGACTCGCCTCTGCCCTCGGCCACAGCCAGGATTTCAGCGGTGTCGATATCCACGATGCGCGCATCCGGCGCGACGATGGCCTTCGTATTCGAGTGTTTGAATCCACCCAGACCAAAGCCGCCCAAGCCTCCGCCTGCACCGCCAACGCCGGTTTTCTTGGTGTCGTTGCCGAACTGGGTGATGCTGCCCACGATGATGGCGTCGACGCCGAGCAGTTTGCCGAGCTTGGCGGCGGAAGTCGGGTTGGCGCGGTCGCTGTTGGAGAAATTCTGCTCCGCGAGAATCTTGTCCATCGCCTTGCGTTCGATTACGGAGTAGCTGCCGTCCTTGACCAGATATTTCACCAGCAGGTCCGAGATTCCCTTGCCTATGTCCACGTCTTGCCCGAAGATCGCGGCTACACCCCCATGCACCGTTGCGTAATCAAAATCGAAGATTGCGACCCGCTTCTTACGTGGCGTGGGAGCGGCCTGCGCCATCGCCGAACTGACGCAAGTCGTGGCCAGGAGCCCAAATACCACTGCCGCGAACAGAGCTTTTCTCATAAGTGTTCCGCCTTCTGGGAATTCAGGAAAGACACCTGGGCGTGCCGCCTTCCCCTTGACCAGCGAGGCTAAACGCCCCTCTGGCAGTTGTCAACTCAACGAATGGGCCAGTGCGGGGGCGCTTGGACGGAATTCCGGGCCGTGCCTTCCGTGTACCAATCCTGCGATTGACGGGAAACCGGCACCCCGCCAAACTGAAGTGAATGGCAAAACTCCGGGTTGGCATCCTGTTTGGCGGACGCAGTGGGGAGCATGAAGTGTCGCTTCTGTCGGCGGCGTCGGTTCTGAACGCGATTGATAAGGCGAAATATGAAGTGGTTCCGATTGGGATCACCAAGGACGGACACTGGGTCACGGCGGATCACGCCGAGAGACTGTTGCAGGGCGATGCAGAGGCGGGCAGGAGCGCCCGCCCCACACATCTGCGTGCCGGGGATCCCGAGGCCACCCCTGGCGCTGCTCTGCTCGCCCAGGGGGAAGCGGTGATCGTGCCGCCCGAGCCGGCGCATCGCGATGCTGGGATGGCGCCGTTTCGCATCGAAGCCTCGGCCTTGCGACGCACTTCGGACCGCGCCATCAACGTAGATGTGATCTTCCCCGTGCTGCACGGCACTTTCGGCGAGGACGGAACGATCCAGGGACTGCTCGAACTGGCCGACATCGCTTACGTGGGTGCGGGCGTGCTGGGCTCCTCCGCCGGCATGGACAAGGACGTCATGAAGGCGTTGTTCCGCGCCGCCGGGCTGCCGATCGTGAAGCATGTCACCGTGTTGCGCAGCCAGTTTGAGAGCGCGCCGAAAAAAGTGCAGAAACTGATTGAGAGCAAGTTGAAGTATCCGGTCTTTGTGAAGCCTGCGAATCTGGGGTCTTCGGTCGGGATTTCCAAGGCACACGACCGCAAGGAACTTGGGCCGGCCATCGAGGAGGCCGCCAAGTTCGATCGCAAGATCGTGATCGAAGAAAGTGTCGGCGGGAAGAAGCACAAAGCCCGCGAGATCGAGTGCTCGGTGCTGGGCAACGATGATCCCAAAGCCTCGGTCGCAGGCGAGATCGTACCCTGCAAGGAGTTCTACGATTACGACGCGAAGTATCTGGACGAAGGCTCCGAGTCGGTGATTCCTGCCAAGATCACAAAGGCAGAAATGAAGAGAGTGCAGGTGCTGGCGGTTGCGGCATTCCAGGCCGTCGATTGCTCTGGCCTGGCGCGCGTGGACTTCTTGATGGACCCGAAGTCGCGCAAGATCTATGTCAACGAAATCAACACCATGCCGGGGTTTACCGCGATCAGCATGTACCCCAAGCTGTGGGCGGCGTCGGGCGTGCCGTATCCGGAACTAATCGACCGGCTGATCCGACTGGGCCTGGAGCGGCACGGGGACAAGAAGAAGAACCAGTATAGCCGGTAGAGCATCTCACCGCCCTTGACAGACCGATCGGTCGCTTCTAATATCAATTCCCAAGTTTGCTCTTTACCGAGCGGACTCGAATTTCATGCAGAGTGGCTGAGGGACGAGCCCTAAGACGCCACGGCAACCGGATCTGGTGATCGTCAGGTGCCAACTCTCGCCCGGTAATCGGGGACCATGAGATTCGGGATAAGCGAACTGTTCGCATTTCCCGAGCCTCTTTTCCTACCCGGAAAAGGGGTTTTGTCGTAGATGGGGGATTTTTTTCCGGCTCGTCCCGCAGTCACAGAAGGCAGTTGCAGGATGAGCACCTATGAACTCCGCTGCCGCGAATGCGGCAAAGCCTGGGGCAATCAGCCGCGCAGTATCTGCGAAGATTGCTTCTCTCCCCTCGAAGTCGCCTACGACTACGATTCCATCCGGCCGCACGTTTCCCGCGAACTCTTTGCTTCGCGCGCGCCTAATCTCTGGCGTTATCGTGAACTCCTGCCCTTGCCGGCCGGATGCCAGCCTTCGCTGCCCACGGGATACACGCCGCTTCTGAGCGCGCCGCAGCTCGGCCAGCGGATTGGCTCGCACAATCTCTACCTCAAGAATGACGCCGTCTGCCTCCCGACCTTGAGCTTCAAGGATCGTGTGGTCGCCGTGGCGCTGGCCAATGCCCGCCACTTCGGCTTTGACACGGTTGCCTGCTCTTCGACCGGCAACCTGGCCAACTCCGTCGCAGCGCAGGCGGCCCGGGAGGGTTTCAAGGCGTGGATATTCATACCGTCCGACCTCGAGCCGGCCAAAATTCTGGGCACGCAGGTTTTCGGAGCGCAGCTGGTGCGCATCAACGGCAACTATGACCAGGTAAACCGGCTGTGCTCGCAGATTGCCGACGAACGGCGCTGGGGATTCGTCAACGTGAATCTGCGCCCGTACTACGCCGAAGGCTCGAAGACGGTGGGCTTCGAAATCGCCGAGCAGCTGGGCTGGCGGCTGCCGGACAACATCGTCGTGCCCATGGCCGGGGGATCACTGATCACGAAGATCAGGAAGGCGTTTGAGGAGTTGATCCTGCTCGGCCTGGTCGAGCCAAAGCCAGTGAAGTTTTTCGGCGCGCAGGCGACCGGTTGCTCGCCGATTTCGACCGCGGTCAAGTACAGCAGCGAAATTGAGCCTCAGAAGCCAGCGACCATCGCGCGGTCGCTCGCCATCGGCAATCCCGCCGACGGGCACTACGCAGTCAAGGCCATCACGGCGAGCGGCGGCTGGTCGGAGGACGTTTCCGACGGCGAAGTCGTCGCCTCCATCCAACTGCTGGCCGAGAGCGAAGGCATTTTCACCGAGACGGCGGGCGGCGTAACCGTGGGTACGGCGCGCAAGCTCATCCGGCAAGACCGCATTCTCGCTGAGGAAACGACCGTGCTCTGCATCACCGGCAACGGCTTGAAGACGACCGACGTGCTCGCCGGGAAGTACGAAACCGAAACGCCGATCGCACCGAAGTTGAGGGAATTCGAAGCGCTTCTCGAAAGCAAGCTGAGCGGCGTTGCACACCTTGCCGGCGGGGCGCCGGCGCTACCTGTTTCCACCGAGACGCCGGCTCTACCTTTGGAGGCTTAAATGAGCATCACTGTCCAAATCCCAACTGCGCTCCGGCGACTCACCGCCGGCACTCCGCGCATCACCTGTGCTGCCTCGAACCTGGCGGAGTTGTTTTCCGCGCTCGACACCCAGTTTCCAGACCTGAAACCGCATCTGCGCGATGAGGCGGGGCAGACGCGGCGGTTCCTGAATGTCTACGTGAACGAAGAGGACATCCGCTTTCTCGGCGGAAACACTTACGCGTTCCAGGACGGCGACGAAGTATTGCTGGTGCCTTCGATCGCGGGCGGGTCGCGCTAATCTGAAGTAAACAAACGAGTTTGTCTGTCGAGAGCAGGGCGGCCGTTCGTCCCCACACCTTCTCGCCATAACTCTTGTGCAGCGGGCGCAGATCGTTTATCATCTAACTAACTGGTTAATTAAGTATGCCCGCCCCTACCCGTACCCGCCTCGGCACCCGGGCCCAGCCCGAAGAAAGCCGCGCTGCGATTCTGAAAGCCGCGTTCGCGGAATTCGCTGAACACGGCATTGCCGGCGCGCGCACCGATGCCATTGCCCGCGCTGCCCACGTTAACAAAGCCCTGCTCTACTACTACTTCAAAGACAAGGACGCGCTCTACGAGGCGGTGCTCGACCAGGTCTTCAGCGGCATGCGGGCCCGCGTTGTGCCCGTGCTGGAGAGCAAGCTGCCGCCGCGGCAGAAGGTGCTGGACTATGTCGGAGCTTATTTCGATTACATCGCCGCCAATCCGAGCTACCCGCGCATGGTGCAGTCGGAATGGATGCGCGCCGGCAGCAACCGCACCCGCCACATGCAGCGCGTGGCCAAGAAGTACTTCCAGCCAATCTTTCAGAGGCTGGTCGCAGTGCTGCGCGAGGGAACCGCTGCGGGAGAGTTCCGCCCCATCGATCCCCGGCACTTTGTGCCCTCCATGGTGGCGATCATCGTTTTCTACTTCAGCGCGGCCCCGGTGATGAAGACCCTCATGCAGATCGACCCGCTGGCGCCGGAACGCATTGCGGAGCGGCGGGCGTTTGTTCTCGACTTCATATCGGCTGCTTTGTTCACGAGCCCGCTGCCAACGCAGGGAGATCGTTCATGAGTGTCCGCAACAAATTCCTGATCGTACTCGGCGTTATTTTGCTGATTGCTTCGCTCTACTACATCTTCTCGACGCCGGCAGGAAACGATCTAGTGCTAGTAGGGACGGTGGATGCGAACCAGATCGTGGTGAGTCCACAAGTCGGCGGTCGAATCGCCAAGTTGCTGGTGGAGGAAGGTACACCGGTGAAGCAAGGAGACCTGATCGCAGCGCTCGATCCCTCGGAACTCGAGGCGCAGGAGCGGGCAGCTGTAGCCACGATTGCCAGTTTGCGCTCGAGGGTCAGCGAAAGCCAGTACACGCAGCAGGCCACGAAAGGCTCGACAGCGAGCGATGTGGCCAATGCGCAGGCGCGGCTGCAGTCGTCGCGGGCACAGTTGGCGCAGGCGGAAGCCACGCTGATGCGCGTCGAGAGCGACAGCCGGCGCATCATTCAACTGGCACAGGCTGGAATCGCGTCGGAGATGGAGAAGGTGCAGGCAGAATCCAATCTGAAAGCGCAGCAGGCCAGTGTGCAGGCGCTGAAGGATCAGGTTCATGCGGCGCAGGCCGACTTAGATGCGGCGATAGCGCGCACCAACCAGGCCGGCGCGGCGCAGAGCACGGTGGCCTCCACCCGGGCGCAACTCGCCAATGCGGAGGCGCAGTTGAAGGAAGCAGAAGTGCGGCTCGGCTATACGAAAATCTATGCCCCGGTGACCGGGACAGTGCTGGTGCGCGCGGCACGCGAAGGTGAGGTCCTGATGGCCGGCCAGGCTATCGTGACCGTGGTGGATCTCAGCGACACCTGGGTGCGCGTGGCCATTCCGGAGACCGACGCCGACCATATTGGTTTGGGCGACACGTTGCGCGTGCGCCTGCCGGGCGGGACCGTCACGCAGGGCAAGGTGTTCTTCAAGGCTGCGGAGGCTGATTTCGCTACGCAGCGCGATGTAGGCCGACGCAAGCGCGACATCCGCACGATTGTTCTGAAGGTCCGGCTCGACAATCCCAAGGGCGCGTACGTGCCGGGCATGACGGCGGAGGTACTGGTCTCGCCGGAACAGTTGAAAGGCGCGGCCGCTCCGAAGAACGCCGAAGCAGCGGGAAAACCATGAATGCGGAAATGAACAAGACGAACGGCGGCCCGTTTCCCGGTTCGGAATTCGGCGGCAAGAGCGGGGTCTCTCCCGATGCACCGAATACGATCGAAGTCTCGCACATTGTGAAAAAGTTCGGCGACTTCACCGCCGTGGACGACGTTTCGTTCCAGGTAAAAGAAGGGGAAATCTTCGGACTGCTGGGACCGAACGGCGCGGGCAAGTCCACGCTGATCCGCATGATGACGACGCTGATTCCGATCACCGCGGGGTCCGCGCGCATTAACGGGCACGACGTCGCCAAAGAGGCCGACGCGGCACGGCGAACGTTCGGCGTGATTCCGCAGGCGATGACCAGTGACCTCGACCTCACCGTCGAAGAGAATCTGAGTATTTACGCCAAACTTTACGACGTTCCCGCGAAGCGCCGCAAAGAGGCGATCGCAGAGCTGCTGGAGACGGTGGACCTGACCAAATGGCGCGACGCGCAGACCAAGACGCTCTCGGGCGGCATGCGGCGGCGCCTGGAGATCGCACGCGGCCTCGTCCACCGTCCCAAGATTTTCTTTCTGGACGAGCCGACAACCGGCCTCGATCCCGTGTCGCGGGTGGCGGTGTGGGAGATGCTGAACAGCATCAAGTCGAAGCGCAAACTCACGGTTCTGATCACCACACATTACATGGACGAAGCCGACCGCCTCTGCAACCGCGTCGCCATCGTGGACCACGGCAAGCTGGTCGCGCTCGATACCCCCGAGGCGCTCAAGGCGAGTGTGCCGGGATCGAACGTGATCGAGGTGCAATTCGACCGTCCGCCGGCCGACTGGGAGCAGCGGTTGCGCGCGCTGCAGGAAGTAACTTCGGTCCAGCCTGAGGCAGCGGGCATGTACCGCGTGCTGACCGCCAACGGTTCGCGCACCACCACCGAACTGGTGGCCATGGCGGTCGAAGCGGGCGTGCCGGTAAGGACGCTTACCGTCCAGAACACCACCCTCGACGATGTGTTCGTCCACTACACCGGGCGGCAATTGCGCGACGAGCTTGTCAAGGCGTACGCGTTCGTCATGCCGCCACGGCCGGGGCTGCAACCATGAACCGCATGCTGGCGATTATCGAACGCGAAATGCGCAAGTTCTTCCGTTCGCCGACGCTGATGATGGTGTCGATGATTTTCCCTCTGGTGCAATTGATCGTGCTGGGGAACGCGTTCGGCGGAAAAATCCGCGACGCCAAGCTGGGTATCGTGGACGAGGACCACGGCACGCAGGCAATCCGGATCAAAGAAGCCTTCGATTCCGTGCGCAACAATTCCCGGACGTTCCTGCCCGTCGAGTACGACGACGAGGTGCAGGCGCGCGAAGACGTGCGCAACGGAAAGATTCAGGGAGCGGTCATTATTCCGCCGCAATACTCGGCGCGCGTGTATGAGAAGAACCGGCCCCGCATCGCGCTGATCGTGGACAACAGCGACAATTTCATGAGCGCCACCATGGAAGAAAAGCTGACCGGTGTCACCGCCGCACTGAATGAGCCGGATATCGAACCGCGGCTGTTGCAGAAAACGGCGCTCGATATTGTGGAGCTCTATCCCTACATCGAGTACATGAAGTACCTGCTGCCGGGCTCGATCGCGCTGGCCATGTTCGTCTCGGTGATGATCGGCGGCGGGATGCTGTACATCGACGATAAAGCGCGGGGAATTCACGAAGGATATCTGGTGACGCCGATCACGAAGACCGAGTTGGTGTTCGGATTGACTGGCGCGGGCGCGATCAAGGCTGTCCTGACCGGACTGGTGATTACCCTGATCGGCTCACTGATCGCAGGGGTAGGGACGATCTTCAGTCCTTCCACGGCACTCGGGCTGCTGCTGTTGATCGTAGCGGTTGCGCTGGCCTTCAACGGCATGATGTTCCTGATGATGGTGCGAGTCGAGGATCCGCTGGTGCCGCGCGCCGTCTTCGGCATCCTGAATACGCTGCTGTTCTTTCCCAGCGGCTCAATTTATCCGATTCAGGCTTTTCCGGCATGGCTGCGGGCCATCGCTAAAGTGGACCCGTTCACCTATGCCGTGCACGGCTTCAAGGCGCTGCTGCTGAAGGAAAGCGGCCTGATCGCGATTGTCCCCGACATGATCTACCTGTCGATTTTCGCGGTCGTGACGCTGGCGCTGGCGGTGCCGTTGTTCAAGCGGACGCTGTAAAAACCTCTTTCACCACAGAGACACAGAAGACACCGAGAAAGCTGATGGACGGGACTCGTCAGCTGGATCCGCAGCCCTTCAAAGCCTACTTTGCGACATTCGCGTTTCCCAGGTTTTGCAGGCCGCCCGTCGCAAGCGGCATAAGTGGGCGAACTGTTTCGCGCACGCTCTGCATCTCATTCCGCAGTCGAAACACCAGATTCATATGTGACGAGCGGCTTGTCAGGCACAGCCAGACGAAAGGTCCCACGCGGCCGACGCGGGCATCTTCGGCGCCCAGCCTTGCCATGTAGCTCGCGCTAATGCGGCCCATTTCGACCGGGTCGCGCATGGAGTCGAATTCAACTTCCCTGGGCCGCGGCTGCTGCCGGATTCGCTCTAATTGCCAGGCAACGCTTTTGCGTTTTGCCACACACGCCTGGGTGCGGCAATCCAGTATCTTCTCGATGGCATACAGCGCAGCGTGATCTACCCGCTCGCCAAACGCAATGGACAGCGTATTGGTGGCGGGCACGTACTGCAGCGGCAACATCTGGAAGGCTTCCAAAACCGGCAGTGGGATTCGGGCAAAGGACTTGATGGCGGCGGGATCGAGCGACGCTGCTACCGGACATCCCCACTGTAATCCGAGAGCAGAGGTGACCTCCTGTTCGGTGGCAAATCCGAGCCTCTCGAACCATTCGCCGATTTTCACCGAGCGGGCCGATTGCTGCGCGGCGAGGGCGGCGGCAACCTGCTGGTAAGTCAATCGGCCGCGAGCGACCATGAGCAGCCCGAGGGGGATGCGGTTGGGCGGCGGCGGAGCGGGAGCCAGCGTCTCAAGGCGTGTCAGTTCCCCGATGAGCGCAGTTTCCAGGCATTGCGGCTGGCAATAGAACACGCCCTGCAAAAACGTGCCGTTCTGGCGGCGCCAAACGCGATGCCAGAGCGGTTTCGATCCCGAGCAGGATATCAGGCCGCAACCAGGCTGCGTTTCCTCCCAGCGCTTTGCCCAATTGCCGGGCCACGTCAAAGGCTTGAATAGGTCTCGCATATGGCAGTCCTCAAGCAGGAGATCCGGTGCTCACAACCTGGGTGACGCGCAGTCCGTACTTGCCGTCCACCACCACGACCTCACCCTGCGCGACAACGCGGCCATCCAGCAGCAGATCGACGGGCGAGTTTACATTGCTCTCGAGTTCGACGACGACTCCGGCGCTGAGCGCGAGCACGTCCCGCAGCACCATGCGGCGGCTCCCGAAACGGAGCTTCACTTCCAAGCCCACATCCATGAGGCGTTCGTAACTCGCGACAGCGGCGGGCGGCGGTGGCGCTGCCGGCCGGGCGGCTGGCGTCTCCGACCGCGGTTGCAGAGCAGATGCCAGCGCGGCGCTGATCTGGATTTCGATGATGATTGGAGTGCCCGCTTCGTCCCGGGTGCGAATGCACGCAGTTGCCGCAGCAGGCCAGGAAGGCGACGCCGACGCAGCCAGGTGGAATTGGACCTCGCCCCCAACGGATGAAGCCAGCGCGGTCGCGGTTTGCCCGGAAATCTGCCGCAGAAGTTCTTCCAGCGCTTCTTTGTGCTCGGAGGTGGGGCCGCCGGACGGTTCAGTTTCACTCAGGAATTTCTGCGCAAGACGCGTGGCGGAGTCGGCAGACAAGCGCAGCGTCTTTTCGCCCCGCAACGTTCCACCGGCGACGATGGTGTACCACAAGTCGGAGTCGGCTCCCGGCAACGGTTCCGCCGACATTTCGAACGCCATCGTCTGTCCGGAAACTTGCGAGAGCACTTGCTCCGTGCAGGTTTTCCAGGTATCAACCCAGGCTTGCAGTTCGGGTGCCAGCCCTTTGCCTGCGGCTTCGGTCATGGCTCACCTGCCGGTGTTGGTACGGGTTCGAGGGAAAGCACGCAGGCGGCGCGGCGAGAGTTCACGCGCACCGGCATGGCAGAGCACAGGCGCACTTCATCCACCAGCAGGACGGCTGGCGCCGAAACGTCTCTCGGAAAAGAGAGTACTGCGCCCGGGCTCAAATCCGCCAACTCCTGCAACGGCACAGGCAGATGCGGGGCGGAGAGTTCCAGCTCGAAGGAGCAAGCCAGCAACTTTTTCTGGAGACGGTGGCGAGCCTCCGCCGGACTGCGCGGCCGCTGATAGCTCATGTCTGCGGAAATCTTTCGCAGCAGCGCGTTCGAAACCACTGCGGGAACGGCCAGGTTCAACGTGCCACGGGTCTCCGACATTTTGACTTCCAGACTCAGACAGAGGTTCTTTTCGTCCGGAACCATCAGCCGCTGGGCATGCGATATATGTTGACGTTGTCCGAAGTTGAATTCGAGCGCGATCGCTTGCCAGGTCATCTGTAATTCCCGGCAGATGATGCGCATGATGCTCTCGAGGATCTGCTCTTCAATTTCGGTGATTTCGCGGCCCAGATCGCCGCCCTTCCCCTCGCCTCCGAGCAGCAGATCGATGATCGGGAAGGCGACGGCCAGATCGAGTTGCAACACCGCCACGGCGCCAACTGGCGCCAGATCGCAGGATGCCAGGTAGGTGCTTTCCGGAATGCGCTGCAGAAACTCACGGTAGGTGAGGTGCTCGGCGGAAACCAGGCTGCAGTCAAAAACGATCCGTAGGTAAGCTCCGATGGAGTTGGTCAGGTTGCGGGCGAAGACCTCGTGCAGCTGGTTGATGGCCCGCATCTGTTCGCGTCCGATTTGCCCCGCTTGACGGATGTCCCAGGGCTGCACCACCGCCTGGGCGGCCTTGGCCCCGGCGGCGGTCCCGCCGCGCGCGGCCTGCACCATCGCATCGATTTCCTCCTGGTTCAGTACTTTTTCCATTTCGTCCTTCAGTGAGTTCCTGCGGCTTTGGCCCGTTTCCCCGGCTCTGCCGGAGCGAGCAGAGCGTTCAAACGGGCGCGCAAGCGCACCATGGCGAGGGAGTGAATCTGCGAAACCCGCGATTCCCCGATGCCCAGCACCTCTCCCACTTCCTTCATCGTGAGCTCTTCGTAGTAATACAGCGCCAGAACGCGTTGCTCTTTCTCCGCCAGTTCGCCGATCGCTTGCGCCAGCAGATGCTTCATCTCCGAACGCAGGCAGAAAAAGAAAGGCGTCTCTTCCGGCGCGCCGGCCACATGGTCAGTGAGGTCTTCTTCCTTGCCGTCGCGGGGCGACTCGACCCGCAGGCTTCCGAGCTCCAGCCCATCCAGTTCCGCCAAAAGCGACTGCAGTTCGCGTAGTTCAAGTCCCAGATCCTGCGCCAGTTCGCTCTCGTTGGGCGCGCGCCCGAGCTTGCCGGAGAGCTGGCTGTGGGCCTGTTCGACCATCCGGCCCTTGCGGCGCAATTCGCGCGGGCTCCAGTCGAGTTCCCGCAGACTGTCGAGGATGGCGCCACGAATGCGAAACTTGGCGTAGGAACTGAATTGCACGTGCTTGGACTGATCAAACTTGCTCAGGGCGTCGATGAGCCCGACTACTCCGGCATGGATCAGGTCTTCGAGCGGCACGTGGCGGGGGAGCCGTTCGTGAATCCGGCGCGCGATGTAGCGCACCTGCGGAAGCTGTTCCATCAGGACGCGTTCCCGCTCGGCATCGGTTTGCAGGGCACTGTAGGCCTGCACAGGATGCTTGCTCATGAACCGTACCTTCTTCGTTAAGCGCCGTTTTCAGTCCAGGCTCAACGCACCGTACCCAGCGACTGCACTGGAACCATGGGAGGAATTTCCAGGGGAGAAAGCACCACAACTTTGGGGAGGAAGGGTTCAAGCAGACGGCGCAGGTGAAAACGCGCCGGGGTCGAACACAGTAGAACGGGAGCGGTCTGTGCCACTTGCTCTCCGGCAAGTTGGCGCAGGCCGTCCAGGATCCGCCGCACGAACGAGGGTTGAAGTCCCGCGCTGGTGGTTTGTGGCATCTGCGGGCAGAAGGCGCGGCTCAGTTCCTCTTCGATGTTGTGGTCGAGTGTGAGCACGCGCAGGCCGCCATCATCGGATAGCAGCGGCCGCACCAACGCCCGGCCCAACGCCTGGCGCACGATCTCCACCAGCAGGATTGGGTTTTTGTTGATCGCCGACGCATCCAGCAGGGCCTCGAGGATGGTCGACAGGTCGCGAATGGATACCTGCTCGCGCAGGAGTTGCTGCAGCACCTTTTGCACTTCGCCGAGACTGAGCGTTTTGGGCACCAGCTCTTCCACCAGCTTGGGGTGGCTCTCCCCCATCCGGTCCAGAAGACGCTTGGTTTCCTGGCGCGTCAGCAGTTCGTAAGCATGCTGGCGGATGAGTTCCGCGAGGTGCGTCGCCAGCACCGAGGTCTGATCCACCACGGCGTAGCCGGAGGCCAGCGCCTGCGATTCGAGAGTGCGGGGAATCCAGAGCGCCGCCACGCCGAAAGCGGGTTCGCGCGTGGGCGTCCCGGCCAGCGGAGGAGGCGTCAGTTCGGAACTGATGGCCAGAACCTGCTCCTCGAGCATCTCCCAGCGGGCAATCTCGACGCCACGCATCGAGATCACGTACTCACGCGGCTTCAGGCGCACGTTATCGGTGATGTGAATGGGCGGAACGATGAAGCCCAACTGCAACGCCAGGTTGTTGCGCAGCGCCTTGACGCGGCCGAGGAGTTGCCCTCCCTGCTGTGCGTCTACCAGGGGGACGAGGGCGTAACCAACCTCGAGACTCAGTTCGTCGAGCTTGAGCAGGTCTTCGAGCGTTTCTGCCTTGGCCGCTTTCTTGTCTTTCTCTGCCGCCGACGTTGCCGCCGCTTCGGGCGTGTCCGAGGCCTTGGGCAAGCGCCAGGCAAATAGGGCGACCACTCCTGCCAGAACGAGGAAGGAAAACTTCGGCAGACCAGGGATGGCGGCGAGAACGAGCATCACGCCCGCGGCAATCAGCAGGGAGCGCCGCCGCGACAACAGTTGCGCGCCGAGATCGGCCGAGAGCGTCGCGTTTGAGGAAGCGCGCGTGACTACCATGCCGCCCGCCATCGAAACCAGCAGCGAGGGAATCATGGTGACCAGGCCGTCGCCAACGGTCAGCACAGTGTAGGTTTTGAGCGCTTCGCGGAAGGGGACATCGAGCTGAAAGACTCCGATCAGAAATCCCGCAACGATGTTGATCGCGGTGATGAGGATGGTGGCGATGGCATCGCGCTGATTGAACCGGGCCGCGCCGTCCATCGCGCCGTAGAACTCCGCCTCGCGCGCGATCTGCTCGCGCCGGGTCCGAGCCTGGTTCTCGTCAATCAGGCCGGCGTTCAGGTCGGCGTCGATGGCCATCTGCTTGCCGGGCAGGGCGTCGAGGGTGAAGCGGGCAGTAACTTCGGCCGTGCGCACGGAACCGTGGCTGACGACGATGTATTGGATCGCGATCAGGGCGACGAAGAGAACGAAACCCACTACGTAGTTGCCGCCGACCACGAATTGCCCGAAGGCTTCAATGACACGTCCGGCGGCGGCCGCGCCTTCGTTTCCGTGCAGCAGAATGCGGCGGCTGGAAGCCAGATTGAGCGAAAGCCGGAACAAGGTCAGCAGCAACAACAGGCTGGGGAAGACGGAAAACTGCGCCGGCCGCAGGATCTGTAACGCCGAGAGCAGCACCAGCACCGACGCCGTGATGCTGGTGGCCAGCAGCAGGTCGAGGAGGATCGAAGGCAACGGCACCAGCATGACGAAGACCAGGCTGACCGCCGCGACCGGGACGATCCATTCCGAAAGCGGGTTGGGGGCGGGCGCGGTGGCGGCGTCAGGCATCGGCTATCGGCCTCCGGCGGCCA
This sequence comes from Terriglobales bacterium, assembly GCA_016201265.1. Classification (GTDB taxonomy): domain Bacteria; phylum Acidobacteriota; class Terriglobia; order Terriglobales; family Acidobacteriaceae; genus Acidiflorens. Next base: position 15,091 of record JACQDD010000185.1, read on the forward strand.
TGGCGCGGGCTTGCGCGCGGTAGATGGCGGCCAGCACTTCGGCGATGACGGTGTAGAGCTTCGGGGGCACGCTCTGGCCGACTTCGACCGAGCGATACAGGATGTGCGCGAGCGGCGGATTCTCGATCATGGGAATGCCGTGCCAGCGCGCGATCTGCTTGATCTCGGCGGCGAGCAGGTTGCGTCCCTTGGCCACCACCACCGGCGCCGCCATCTCGGGACGGTATTCGAGGGCAATGGCGAATTCCGTGGGGTTGGTGATGACGACCGCGGCGCGCTTGGCGTCTTCCAACATCCGGCGGCGGCGCACCTGACGCTGCAAACGACGAATGCGCGCTTTCACCGTGGGGTTCCCTTCGGTTTCCTTGTATTCGTCTACCAGCTCCTGGCGGCTCATACCCAGTTCGCTCTCCAGGTGCCGCCGTTCGAACAGGTAATCGAGTACTGCCCAGGCCAGAAGAACGAGCGAAGCTTTCCAGCCAACTTCGAAAAGGCGGTCCACGGCAAAACCGAGCACGGCATGAGAATTCCGTCCTGGCAGCGTCATCAGCGCAAACCAGTCGCGGCGCAGACAGATGATCGCCAGGTACGCCACCGCACCGGCTGGCAAAAGCGATTTCAATAGTCCGCGTAGCGCGGCGGCCGAGAAGATCTGGCGGAGCTTGGCGCCCGGACTGATGCGGGATGCGGAAGGCAGCAACGAGGCCGGCGCGAACACCACGCCCCCCTGTGCCAGTGAGGAGGAGATCGCGACCAGCCAGCCCACTCCCAGGGCCGCGGCGGTCGCTATGAACATGCCCGAGTGCGCGAGGAAAGGCGGCAAGCTGTCCATGCGCAGGCGGCCGGAGGCGGCCCCGTCCAGACAATCGCGCAGAAACCCGCGCCACGCCTGCGGGAAACGCGCCATCTGATTGGCCAGAAGCAGCGTGGCGGCCGCGGCGGCGCAGGCTGAACTGAGATCGCGGCTGCGCGCCACTTGCCCTTTTTCGCGGGCGCGCTGCCGCCTTCGCGGAGTCGGTTGCTCGGTTTTGTTATCGTGCGCCATCGGTTAGTGTGCGAGTTTCAGAATTCGTTCCGAAGTTTCCATGGCTTGTTGAAAGCGCGAGTCGAAAACCCGGGGCCAGAGCGCAACCGCTCCGCACAACAGGGCAAGGCCCAGCAGGCTCTTGATGGACAGACCCACGAACAGCACCGGCAGTTGCGGTGACGCTTTGCCCAGGAAACCGAGTGCGACATCAGCAAACATGGTGGCAACCAGCACGGGAGCAGCAATCTGCACCGCCGCCACCCACAAGCCCCCGGTGAACTGCAGGAACACCGCCATGGCTGGTCCGGTCAACACGAAGTGCCCCGGAGGCAGGTACTGGAAACTGCGCCCGAGGCCGCGCAGCAGCCAGTGCGGTACCTGGAGCTGGATGAAAAGCAGCAGCACGACCAGTTCATGGAAAGTTGCCAGCACCGGGGAATCCGCCTGGCTCTGGGGATTGATGACGCTGGCCAGCGAATATCCCATCTGGATACCGAGCACATGGCCAGCAACAAGGGCGGCATCGAAGAAGAACTGCAGCGTGAATCCCAACAGAAAACCGATGGCGACTTCGCCGACAAGCATGGAAACCAGCGCCGAGGCTGGCATGGACGCGGCCGGCGCAGAAACCAGCGGAACCAGCAGCATGGTGAGCACGAAGGCCATTCCAAGCTTGATCCGGACCGGCACCGACAGGCTGCCCAGAAAGGGCGCTGCAATGAGCAGGCCGGTGACGCGCGAACCGGCGATCATCCACGCCGCCAATGTCTGTTCCACCGAAAGCTCGGGCACACATCACCTCAGCGCAGGTAAGGATGAAAATCCGACCACAGCCCGACCGTGTACAGCATCAGCTTGCGCAGCATCCAGGGCAGAAACAGCAACGCCGCCACGGCCACTGCCGCCAGCCGAGGCACGGTCGAAATGGTCGAGTCCTGGAGCGAGGTCAGCGTCTGGACCACATTGACCAGCAGGCTGACCACGGTCGCAATCAGCAGCAACGGCGCGCCCAGCCAGAGCGCGATTTCGAGGCTGTTACGGGCCAAGGCAACGATCTGTTCGGTATTCATCTGCTCCTCTCAGGCAAAACTGCGCATCAGGGAACCGATCAGCAGGTTCCATCCATCCACGACTACGAAGAGAAGGATCTTCAACGGCGTTGAAATCACGACCGGGGGCAGCTGCAACATGCCCACCGAGGTGGTCACTGCTGCGACTACCAGATCAATAACGAGGAACGGCAGAAACAGGGCAGCGCCGATACGGAACCCTACCTGCAGTTCCGACAAGAGATAGGCAGGGGCGACGATGCGCAGGCCCAGGTCCTCCGGCTTGGCCGGGCGCGGCTCACGGGCCAGATCCACAAACAGCGCCAGGTCTTTCTCTCGCGTGTACTTCAGCATGAAGTGGCGTAGGGGGCCGATCGAGCGTTCGAGCGCGCCCATCATGGTGATTTTCCCGGCCTCGAGCGGAACGATGGCGTCGGCATAGATGGCGGCGCCCACCGGTTGCATGAGAAAAAAAGTGAGCAGCAGGGACAGCCCGATCAGGGTCTGGTTGCTGGGCGTGCTCTGCGTGCCCAGCGCCTGGCGCAGAAAATGAAAGACCACCAGAAGCCGGACGAACGGCGTCATCGAAAGCAGGATCGCCGGCAGCAGCGTCAGCAGCGTGAGCAGGACAACGATGTTCCAGGGCAGCGAACCTCCCGCTCCCCAGCCGTCCCAGGGGAGACCCGGCGCCGCCTGCGGACGCGCCCATAGTGGCCCGGCGCTCGAGACCACCAGCAGCAAGGCCGCCCCACGCGCCATTGGGAAAAGTCGCATTACCGTTCCTCTCCGGCGGATTCTTCGTCAGGCAGGCGGGCCAGCAGCGTGATCGAACCGGGGCTGCCGCCAATCAGAAAGCGCTGCCGCTCGAACTGGACCACCGCGACAAAGCGCCGTTCACCCAGTCCGGCGGTTTCTTTCACCAATAGAGACTTCCGCTTCCGCTGCACGCGCCACAACTCGGCGAGCTTCGTGTGGCAGATCTGCATCGCACGCTCGAGGGCGCCGGCGGGAATCGGATTGGTTGCGGAAATGTCCATCTACGCCAACTCCGTCAAGCGCACAGCCAAATGGCTCTGCACCACTTCGAACTCACTCCAGGCGATCAGTTCGCCGTTAACGCGCAGGGGGACATCCAGCCCCACCGTCCAGCGCGTGGCAACGATGCGGCCGGGCGCCAGGTGCACCAGATCGGCAACCGTGAAGCCGGGCACGGGAATCTCGACCGTGAGCAGACAGGGCAGACTCTCCACCCGCGCCCACGGGTCGGCGATCGCAGCTTCCGGCTTGGGACTGGCGGCGGCAGCCATTACATCTGCACCAGAAATTCGGTGAAATACACATCCTCGACGCCCAGTTGTGGCGCCCGATCTTTCAGCGCTTGCAGGATTTCGGCTTTCAACTGGCGCTTGCCCTCCGGCTGCACGAGTTGCTCAGGCCGGGCCGTGCCCAGTACCGAGAGGACGGTGTCGCGCACCAGCGCCACCGGTATTTCTTCTTTGCTCCGCGAGGGCGGACGAGACAACCCGAGCGTGATCCCCACCCGCAGATAGGCGCGCTCCCCGGAACCTGTGAGGTTCACAACGAAGATTTCCAGGGGGAACGCAGATCCGACGCCTGCGTTGCTTTCCGGCGCACTCGCCGGACGAGCCGGGCGCATCCAGACGAAAATGCCCCCCGCGCCCAGCACCAACGCGAGCACGACGGCCAGCCTGCTCTTTGTTTTGCTGGGCGCGGGACTTACCTGCGGATCAGGCATGCCTCGATGTTTGCAAGCTGGCTGCCGGGACTCGCAAAGGGACTACTCAAAAGGCTGTGGAGGAAAAGGGAGTGAAATCAGAGCATTGCCGCGCACGAGACTCCTTCTTCGAAAGCAGCGAGCGAATGGCGCTGCCTTCCGGAGCGGGTTCTCATGAGGAGACTCTTATGGGATCCCAAAATCGTGAATCGCAGATAGCCGGTCGCTAATGCTAGCGATTGACTTCACTAGCGACTAGCGACCAGCGACTGCTTCTAACGTTTCAGATTGATCGTCTCCTGCGTGATTTCATCAAAGGTGGTGACGGCACGCGCGTTCGCCTGAAAACCGCGCTGCGCCACAATCAGCGCCGCAAACTCTTTGGCGATATCCACGTTGGAAAGCTCGAGCGCGCCGCCGGCCAGGGTGCCCCGTCCACTGGTGCCCGGTCCGCCAATCACCGGCTGGCCCGAGGCCAGCGTTTCGGAGAAGCCGTTATTGCCGGTGCGCAGCAGGCCCTGATTGTTGGCGAAGGTCGCCAGCGCCAGCTGTCCCAGGATTGCAGTCTTTCCGTTGCTGAACGCGCCGGTGATGGTTCCATCGGAGCCGATCTCGAATTTCACCAGAGTGCCGCTGCCGGCGCCATCCTGCTGGGTGGAGGAAGTGCTGCTCGGCGACGCCATCTGCGTGAGGAAGCCCGCGTTATTGGGGTCGTAGAGCTTCCACGTGAAAGTAAGATCGTTGGCGCCATCCACGAACCCGGTGATGTTGATGCCGGCGACATCGGAGGCTGGCGACGTCAGGTTGCCATTCCCGTCAAAGGTGAGAGAACCGGTCTGGAGCACGGTGGGGTCAACGGCTCCCCCGACGTCGGCGGCCGGAATGGAAATCGAATAGTCCCAGGCGTTGGTGGCGGTCTTGGTATAGGTAAACATCAGGACATGGCTGGCGCCCAGCGAATCGTAGATGGTGACGGGCGCCGAATAGACCGTTCCGACTGCTGCGGTGGCATCAAGATTCGTGCGCAGTTGCACGTTGGCGGTCGCAGTCGCCGGACTGATGGTGCCCGCGCCCAGCGCCAGAGAAGTCAGCCCCTGTCCCGGGTTCAGCACGCCGTTGACGGCCGGATATCCCATAACCATCTGCCCGTCGGAAGTAACCAGTAGGCTGTTCTTGTCGACCTCGAAATTTCCGGCGCGCGTGTAGCTCACAACACCATTCTTCGTCACGACAAAAAAGCCGTCGCCCAGAATCGCCACATCGGTAGCCACACCGCTTGGATCCACGCTGCCCTGCGTGAAACTTGCAGGGATCGAACTGACGGCGGTTCCCGCTCCCTGTTGGATGGCGTCGCCGGCTCCGTTGGTGCCGAGCGACTGGTAGAACAGATCGCGAAACAGGACGCGCGAATCTTTGTAGCCGATGGTGTTGAGGTTGGCGAGGTTGTTGGCGATGGTCGAAAGCGCGATCGAGCTGGCCGTCAACCCAGAGAGCGGTATGGAAAATGTGGGCATGGAGGCTCCTTAGCCGATTACGAGTTTTTGAAGGATTTCGCGGATCTGTGTCAGTTCGCTCAGCGAGTTGAATGTCGCTAGCTGGCCGACAAATTGGTTGGGATCGAGCGGATCGAGCGGACTCTGCGACTTGAGTTGCGCCACCAGCAACTGCATGAACATGTTGTTCATGTCGGCTGCGGGCGTGGCGGCCGAACCGGCAGTGACTGCTGCGGCTGGCGACGCCGACAACAACTGCATTGGCGAAACTTGCACGTTGCACCTCCTAAATGCGAATGCTGACGCGGTTTTCTCCAGACCCGACTGACAAATCGGGCGTGGCGACTTCAGTGGGTTCAATTTCCTGTGTCAGTTCCGGCATGGCGCTGCTCCACGAGCGCGTCATGGCGGAAAAGTTGTGCTGGGACTCGTGGTGATGATGAGAGCTGGTGGCGGTCTGCAATCCAGTGCTCTTTCCGTCGAGCTCCACAGTCGTCAGGTTCAGACGGTGATCCTTCAATCCTGACTCGATGTTCTGCACCTCGGTGCTGAACCACTGCGCCAGGCCGCGCTCGCCGTGAACGGCCAAGCCAACCTGGTTTTGATGCACGGACGTATAGATCTCTACCGCGCCAAAGGCGGTCGTCCGGATTCCGACCCTCATCTGCACTTCTCCGCCGGGTTCCGCGCTGATGCGTGCACCCGGCGGCGTGGTAGCCACAACCGGCGCGGCGTCGAGCATCTGCTGGGTCTTGGGAACGGCTCTCGCTTCGGAGACTTTTTCATGAACCGGCGGCGCAGAAGCCCCTTCCGCAGGAACTACGACGGTTGTCCCAGCTTCCCTGGTGAAGCCGGCCTGCGCGGACACTTCACGGGATGAAACCGCGTCCGGGAGAATCGAAGCCGACGACTTTTTTCCCGGGCCCTCCCTGGATTCCGGTGTAGCTTGGGAAGCGGCCGCGGTCCGCTGCGTTTTTTCCGCGGTTCCAGTCTCCGCGAAATGTCGCAGGGGGGCTTCCGCCGCGCCGCTCACTCCGGAAGCGCTTTCATCCGCAATCGGCGGCAGTGAGCCTTCGTTGTTCGCGGCCTCTTCGGACTTGGCGGCTTGGATTCGCTGCGGTGGTAGCGGAGTGTCTGGCTCCAACTGGACAGGTTCCGCCGCGACCGGTTCCGAAGGCAGCGGTTTCGGCCCAGAAGTTTGCGCCGCACAAGTGGACTTCTCCGTCGTGGAGTTCTGCGCCTTCGCGCTCGGCTGGTTTACCTTTGTTCCCTCTGGAGACAGCAAGGGCTTGGCTTCGAGGACTGGGGATTTCGAAGAAAAGGTCTGGCTGGCCGGGGGGTGGTGAAGAATCCTCACGGTTGCGTTGCTGAGTTGGGGACGAGCTTCGCTGAAAGCGGTTTCTGGCATCTTGTTCGCTTCATTTAGAGCAGCCTCAGGCGCCCTGCGCACCTCAGTAGAAGCAGGTTCGAGTGCCTTGCCCGTTTCGTCGGGGCTCAGCCCGGGACGAACTTCTCCCGTTGCTTTTCCAAACGGATCGCTGGCGACGGCCGCGGGCGCCGGGCGGTGGGAAAAAACCGCCGATGTTTTGATGAGCTGGGGACGAGCCTCGCTGAACGTGGCCTCCGGTGCGATGCGGGTTTCACTGAAAGCGACTTTGGGCACCTCGCGCGCTCCATTAAGGGCAGCTGCGGGCGCCGGGCGCGTTTCGTCGGGGCTCGGCCCGGGACGAACTTCTCCCCTTGCTTTTCCAAACGGATCGCTGGCGACGACCACCGCTGAAATCTCGGTTGGTGCAATCAGAGGCTGGATTTCGGCAGCCGGAGCAGTCTCGGGCGCAACCGGGCGTCGAGTCCAGGGAAACGGGCCTTGCAAGTGCGAGACGGTGACCTGCGCGGCGATGACTTGAGGGGTGTCTGCCGAAATCGGCACTTCCTCGCTGGATGACGCGAGGGCCTGAGCCGGCAGACTCTCTTGCACTGGAGTGGTAACCGCGGAAGTGCCGGACTTCGGATCCCGCAGTGCAGCGGCGCCCGTCGTTTCTTTCTTGCCGCTTTGCATGCTAGCGGCAACATTTGTATCGGTCGGCGCCGCGAGCTTTTCTTCTGTCGTGAGCTGCGGCTCTCCGGCCTGCGTCGTTGTGAACTGAAGCGCAGCCAACTGCAGCAGGTTGGGGGGAAGCTGAACCGCAGGGGGCAGGTTCGCAGTCGTGGTTGGGTTTTCTCCGGCTTGTTTTTCAATCTGGGAAGCCGATTCCTCCGGCTGAATCTTGAGATCGGTCTTGCCTGGGCCTTTCTTCCCGTCCACATCTTTGCTGTGCGGAACGTGCTGGGAACCGGACATCGATTCCGTCAACGCGGCGCCGAAAT
>JACQDD010000184.1 GCA_016201265.1 Terriglobales bacterium
ATGAAAATTGCGATCCAAGGCGAACTCGGTTCTTTCAGTCACCAGGCGGCCGAAGCGATGGTGCCGGGTGCAAGAATTATTCCGTGTGCCCGCTCCCTGGAAGTCTTCGACCGGGTGGGCCGGGGGACGGCCGGCGGCGCCGTGATCCCGATCGAGAACTCGCTGGCCGGGTCGGTGGCCGAGCATTTCGATCTGCTGCTGAGCCGCGAGGTCCACATCGTGCGCGAGTTCCGGCTACGAATCGTTCATAACCTGATCGCCTCACCCGGCATCGCGTTTCGCGACCTGCGGCAGGTCTTCTCCCATCCGGTAGCGCTCGATCAGTGTCGCGATTTGTTTGCGAAGTATCCGAAGCTGGAGCCCGCCCCGTTCTACGACACCGCCGGAAGTGTGAAACACGTGGTCGGCAACCGGCTGCGGGACGCGGCCGGAATCGCCAGTCGGCGTGCCGCCGAGGTATACGGCGGGAGAATTCTGAAAGCTGGCATCGAGGACGACAAAAAGAATTTTACCCGCTTCTTTCTGATTCACCGCGGCAAGCCACGCGCCACGCGCCGCGCCAGCAAAACCTCGCTCGCCTTCAGCGTGAAGAACGTGCCCGGCGCGCTTTTCAAGGCGCTCAGCGTGTTTGCGCTGCGCGATATCAGCCTGAGCAAGATCGAGTCGCGGCCCCTGCGCGGACGGCCCTGGGAGTACGTGTTTTTTGTGGACCTGCTCCGCGGCGATGACGAAGCCGCGCGCAATGCCCTGCGTCATTTGGGAGAGGTCGCCGACCTCGTGAAGGTGCTCGGCATCTATCCGGCAGCGTGAGAGGCCGTAGAACTTTCGTAGAAACGCGGCTTGCCGCGTCTCAGGGGCAGGAGACGGGGCGAGCCCCGTCTCGACGATGAGACTTCGGATTACGATAGCTTGCAGCTAACACAAACTCAGCGCGAGGCGATATGAGCGCGCGCGGGACCCGGGACATAGTTCAAGCCGTCCAGACGACCGCTGGCGCGTCTGAGGGCTTCCCGGCGCGATTATAATGTATTGCAGAGGGCGCTTGAACCGGCCGGGAGGGGCTGGGCGAACGCTCGATCGGCAGGAACTATCTATAACTATAAGAAATAGACCGTAAGTCGTTGACGTTGCGCTCACCGCCCGGCGCCGGCCGCCTTCGCCATCGACTGCCAGGACTCGGAGAACCATGGGACCTTGAGATGGGAGAGTCGGCGGTCGAGTGCGGACGGCTCTCCTCGACTCTCATCACAGCCCGCTGTGAGTTACTGCACGGCGAAGATCAGGGCGGTCAAGTACCTTGAATCCGGGCAGGACCACCCCAAAGTCATGGGAGGGCCCTCTTGGAGTCTTGCAAAAAACCAAAAAGCGTCTAGAATTCAACACCCTAGCTCAAAGCCCTGCATCTTTTTGATGGACGCGTTCATCCAAGGTTGAGTGGAAGCCACTCAAGGGACGGCATGACGAAATCTGAGCAGTCCGAAGTCACGACCTACGAAACGACAGATCGTTCCCTGCCTATTCTGCCGGTGCGGGACACCGTGCTGTTCCCCCATGCAGTCCTTCCCCTCACCGTGGGCCGGGACAGTTCGGTGCAACTGATCAACTCGCTCGGGGAGGACAAGACCATCGTGGTGGTGGCGCAGCGCGAGGCGCGCGTGGACGCTCCGCAACCGACCGACCTCTATACGGTCGGCACGCTGGCGGTTGTGCACAAGGTTGTCAAGATGCCCAACCAGAGCCTGTTCGTTTTTGCCGAAGGTCTGGAGCGGGTACGGATGGCCGAGTTCTCCCAGCTTTCCCCTTTTATGCGCGCTCAGGTAACGCCGATCCCGGAGACGATTCCGCCCAAGAACTCCGAAATCGAAGCGTTGCAGCGCAATGTGCTCACGCTCTTTCAGCAGATCGTCGCCGGTTCGCCGACGCTTTCCGACGAACTCTCGACCGTGGCCATGAACATCGAAGAGCCCGGTAGGCTGGTGGATTTCATCGCGTCGTCGCTGCCTTCGCTCTCCACCGCCGACAAGCAGGACACGCTGGAGACGACCGACGTCCGCATCCGCCTGGAAAAGGTCAATCAACACCTGGCCAAGGAACTCGAAGTCCAGCAACTGCGCAACAAAATCCAATCCGAAGTGCAGGACCGCGTGCAGCAGACGCAGCGCGAGTACTACCTGCGCGAGCAGATGAAAGCCATCCAGAAAGAATTGGGCGAGCAGGACGAAGGCGCGCGCGACACGGAAGACCTGAAGCAGAAGATCGAGTCCGCGGGCATGCCCGACGACGTGAAAAAAGAAGCACTGAAAGAACTGGGACGCTTGTCCCGCATGTCGCCGATGGCGGCCGACTACTCGGTTACGCGCAACTACATCGAGTGGCTGGCGGTGCTGCCCTGGGCGAAGACCTCGGGCGGAGAAATTGAAATCCCAAAGGCGAAAGAGATTCTCGATACCGATCACTACGATCTGCAGAAGGTGAAGGACCGCATCCTCGATTACCTCTCGGTCCGCCGTCTGAAGCCGACCATGAAAGGGCCGATCCTGTGTTTCGTCGGGCCTCCGGGAGTGGGCAAAACATCGTTGGGTAAGTCGATTGCGCGTGCGCTGGGACGCAAGTTCGTGCGCCTGTCTCTCGGCGGTGTGCACGACGAAGCCGAAATCCGCGGGCACCGGCGCACCTACATCGGCGCGTTGCCGGGGCAGATCATTCAGGGCATCCGCCGGGCGGAGACGAAAGACCCGGTCTTCATGCTCGACGAGATCGACAAGGTGGGGCGCGATTTTCGCGGCGATCCGGCGTCGGCGCTGCTCGAAGCACTCGATCCCGAGCAGAACTCGACCTTTCGCGACAACTACCTCGATGTGATGTTTGACCTCTCCAAAGTGCTATTCATCACGACCGCCAACATGCTCGATCCCATCGCC
>JACQDD010000040.1 GCA_016201265.1 Terriglobales bacterium
ACTGGTCCTCGCGATAAGGATCGGCTCCGGCAATGTAGCACAGCAAGTCCGGTTGAAACTGGCGCAGTCCCGAGCTGAGTGCGTTGTCCAGCCACGCCAGGTATTCGCCATCGCCGATTTCGTCGGGCAGGTCCACGTCAATCGAAGAGGGGGGCTTGAACGCCGGGTAGTTGTTTTCCTGGTGGAGAGAGATGGTGAACACGTCCCCGGCGTGGGCATTGCGCATCTTGGCCGGGCGCGCGGGATTGAGCAACGAAGCCGAGGCCGAAGGAAGTGGGTCACTCGGAATGCGCGCACCGGCGAAAATGGCCGCCGTGCCGTTGCCCTGGTGGACGTCGCAATCGACCGTCATGGCAGTGCGAATTTTGTCGTCGCGCTGCATGCGGCGGATGGCGATGGCCACGTCGTGAATCAGGCAGAAACCTTCGCCGTGGTCGGGAAAGGCGTGGTGAAATCCGCCGCCGATGCTGATGGCCACTCCGTCGTTCAACGCGAAATCGGCGGCCAGAATCGAACCGCCCGCCGCCAGCCAGAAGGCACGCACCAGTTCCGGCGAATACGGCACTTCCATTTCCAATTCTTCGCGCGCGGTCAGGGTGCCGGTTTTGAGCTTCTCCACGTACTGCGGAGCGTGGACGAGCAACACGTCGTGATCGCTCGCAGGCCGCGGCGCGACGAAGTCTTGCGGCTGCGCGACGCCGAGTTCCAGCAGCCGGTCGCGGACGCGCCGATACTTTTCCGCCGGAAAGGCGTGCGCGCCGATCGGGAGATAGTAGTCGTCGCTGTAGACGAGCTTGAAGGGAAGCATTCAGCACTCAGCATTCAGCACTCAGGCGGGCGAGCGCAGAAACCCCATATCATACGCAAGTAGCAGGCGGTTAGCACTTGGCATTTGGCACTTGGCCTTTGACGCCACCGTGTCCGACCCCCCGGCTCGCCCCCTGATAAACTGAGCCCGGTTGCCCGTGAAAAAAACATCTGCGTCGAAAGCTTTAGTCCCGCCGAGAGAAGGGGGCTCGACGAGCCCGCCGAAACCGCGGCCTGCTTCCGCTGAGGCCAAGGGCCGCATCTTTCTGATCGACGCGATGTCGTTCATCTTCCGCGCCTATCACGCGATGGTGCGGCAGCGTTCCATGTCCACGAAAACGGGCGTCCCGACCGCTGCGACGTACGTCTTCGTCAACATGCTGCGCAAACTGCGCGACGATTTTTCACCGGAATATCTGGCGGCGGTTTTCGACGTGGGGGCGCGGACTTTCCGCGACCAACAAGCTGAAGCCATCACCACCATCCGCAAGTTCGATATCAAGACGCAGACCTTCAAGGAAGTGGAGTACGGAGGCTACAAAGCGAACCGCGCCGAGATGCCGGCGGATCTCGCGCAGCAGGTGCCGTACATCCGGCGCGCGCTCGAGGGTTACCGCATTCCGATCCTCGAGCTCGAGAACTATGAAGCCGACGACCTGCTCGGAACACTGGCGCGCAAGGCCGCGGCCGAGTCGTATTCCGTGTTCGTCGTGTCGAACGACAAGGACATGTTGCAACTGGTGGATGACAAGGTGCAGGTCCTGAATCCTCCGAAGGACAATTTGATCTGTGATGCCGCCAAGGTCGAAGAAATTCTGGGCGTGCCGCCTTCGCGGGTGATTGACGTGATGGCCCTGCGCGGCGACTCCGTCGACAACATTCCAGGAGCACCCGGAATTGGGGACAAGGGATCGGTCGAAATCATTCAGCGCTTTGGCAGCGTGGAGCAGGCGCTGGAACGCGCGGCCGAAGTAGAGAAGAAGACCTACCGCGAATCACTGCAGAATAACCGCGAGACGATCCTGCTCAGCAAACTGCTGGCAACCATTGATACCAACGTTGCGGTCGAGCTGGACGTAACGGCCATGAGAGTCGGCGAGCCAGATGTGGAGGCGCTGCGGGCGCTGTTTGCCGAGCTGGAGTTCACATCTCTGCTGAAGGAACTTCTGCCGGTTGTAGAAGTGAAGGCAGGCGACTACCGGGAGATCGGGAACGTAGATGAATTCGAGAAGTATCTCGCCGGCCTGAGTGACGCGTCGCCTCTCGCCATTGCGATTCCGACCGAGCACACCGAGACCGCCGAGGAAGAAGAGGACGAGGAGCCGGAACCCGCCCAACGCGGGCTATTGCTGTTGCAGCCGGCTGAAGACGAGAATCAAACCGCGGGCCCGCAGGAGAGGATTGCCCTTTCTGTTGCAGCTGGTTCCGGAGCGATCGTCGCGCTCGGGGACAAGCTGCTCGCCGCGCGCGTGAAAAGGCTGCTCGAAGACGGAGCGGCGCCCAAAACGATCCACGATCTGAAGTCTGCTCTTCACCACTTCTCCGGTCGGGGAATCGCACTCACCGGAGTGCGGCACGATCCCATGCTCTACTCCTACCTGCTCAATCCCACATATCCTTCGCATGCGCTTGCCGAGGCCGCTCTCCGGAAGTTCAATCTGAAGATGGGCGGCAACCTGGCGGAAGCGGCCGACCTGACGGGCAGGCTTGCCAGCGCGCTGCGCCAGGATGTCGAGGACGAGGGCCTGACTTCGGTCTATGAAGACATCGACGCCCCGCTGGTACCGGTCCTGGCGCGCATGGAAGACGCGGGCGTGAAGATTGACACGGCGGCGCTGGGACGGATGTCGCAGAAGCTGGAGCGCGAGATCGACGCCAAAGCGCAGGACATCTACCAGCGCTGCGGCCTGGAATTCAATATCAACTCCCCTAAACAACTGGGTGACGTGCTGTTCAACAAGCTGGCCCTGCCGATGCCAGTCAAATACGGAAAGGGCAAAAAAATATCCACGGCGGTGGATGTTCTGGAGGGGCTGGCGGAAGAGCATGACGTACCGCGGATGGTTCTGGACTACCGGCAGCTCACGAAACTGAAGTCCACTTATGTAGACACGCTTCCTGCCTTGATTCGAAGCAGCAGCGGCCGCGTGCATACGACCTTCGGGCAGACTGGCACGGCCACAGGCCGGCTCTCTTCGGCCAACCCGAACCTGCAGAACATTCCTATCCGCACCGAACTTGGACGGGAGATTCGTGCGGCATTCATCGCCGAACCGGGACACGTGCTGCTGGCCGCCGACTATTCGCAGATTGAACTACGCCTGCTGGCGCATTTCTCAAAAGACAAGCTGCTCGTCGAAGCGTTCCGGCGCGGAGATGACATCCATACGCTGACTGCATCGCAGGTGTTTGCGGTGCCGCCGCTGATGGTCACACCCGAGCACCGTCGCGCGGCCAAGGTCGTGAACTTCGGCATCGTGTACGGGCTCTCTCCGTTTGGGTTATCGCAGCAGTTGGGGATTGAGCCGGGCGAGGCGAAGAAGTTTATTGACGCCTACTTTGAGAAATATGCCGGAGTACGCGCGTTCATCGATGCCACGCTCGAGCAGGCGCGGCGCGACCAGAAAGTGAAGACGCTCTTCGGGCGCATCCGCCCCATCCCGGATATCAACAGCAAGAACGCCAACCAGCGCGGCTTCGCCGAACGCACCGCGGTCAACACTCCACTCCAGGGCACGGCGGCAGACCTGATCAAGCTGGCCATGATCCGGATTGACGAGGAGATCGGGAAACG
>JACQDD010000179.1 GCA_016201265.1 Terriglobales bacterium
GACGCGGTGCGGCCCAAGGTGCCGCTGCCGGCGTTCATCGTGACCACCATCAACAGCGCGGAGCTGATCAAGCACGCGTCGAACAGTTTTCTCGCGCTGAAGATTTCCTACGCCAACGCGCTGGCGGATCTGTGCGAGCGGTTGAACGCCAACGTCGAAGAAGTGACGCGCGCGATGGGCATGGACCCGCGCATCGGGCCGCAGTTTCTGAAAGCCGGGCTGGGCTTCGGCGGATTCTGCCTGCCGAAGGACGTGCAGGCGTTCATCCGCCTTGCGGAGCGCGCGGGCGTGGACTTCACGCTGTTGAAAGAAGTCGAGCGCATCAACAAGCGGCGCATTGACCACTACCTGGACATCACGCGGCAGGCGCTGTGGGTGCTGAAGGACAAACAGATCGGCATGCTGGGTCTAGCGTTCAAGGCCAACACGGACGACATCCGGTTTGCGCCGGCGATGGATTTGATCAAGCGGCTTCTCGCGGAAGGGTCGAAGATCGCGGCGTACGATCCGGAAGCCATGGAGCGGACGCGCACGGTCTATCCGGAGCTGCGCTATACGAAGGACGAGTACGAAGCGGCGGAGGGCGCCGAGGCGTTGCTGATCGTGACGGAGTGGGCGCGGTTCAAGAACTTGGACTGGAAGCGCGTGTACAAGGGCATGGCGCGGCCGTTGATATTGGATGGAAGGAATTTGTTGGACCCGGCGACGATGCGTGGGATGGGGTTTGAGTATCATTCGATTGGCAGGCCGGAGTAAGAACCGAAAATCGAAAAGCGAAAAACGAAAAGCGGAAGACCGGACGCTAACTTAGCAATTGGCGTCCGGTTTTCGTTTTGTGGATTTCGTTTTTCGACATCACTTGGCGCGGGAGGATTCGGCGGTGTACTGCTTTTTGAAAAAGTCGAGAGTGAGGCGGAGGCCTTCGTCAAGGGAGACTTTGGGCTCCCAATGGAGAAGGCGCTTCGCTTTAGTGATATCGGGGCAGCGCTGCTTGGGGTCGTCCACTGGGAGCGGCTCGAAGATGATTTCGGTTTTCGCGCCGAGCAGCTCGCGGACGCGGCGGGCGAATTCAAGGATGGTGATCTCCTGCGGGTTGCCGATGTTGGTGGGCTCGTGCTCGTCGGAAAGCATGAGCTTGTAAATGCCGTCGATGAGATCGCTGACGTAACAAAAGCTGCGGGTTTGCTTGCCGTCGCCGTAGACGGTGATGGCATCGCCGCGGAGCGCCTGATACACGAAGTTGGGAAGAGCACGGCCGTCGTTGAGGCGCATGCGCGGGCCGTAGGTGTTGAAGATGCGGACGATGTGCGTGTCCACGCCGTGGGCGCGGTGGTAGGCCATGGTCATGGCCTCGGCGAAGCGCTTGGCTTCGTCATAGACGCCGCGCGGGCCAATGGGATTCACATGGCCCCAGTAGGATTCCGGCTGCGGGCTGATCTGCGGATCGCCGTAACATTCCGAAGTGGAAGCGAGAAAATACTTGGCCTTCTTGGCGAGCGCGAGGCCGAGGGAATTGTGCGTGCCGAGGGCGCCGACTTTGAGAGTC
>JACQDD010000182.1 GCA_016201265.1 Terriglobales bacterium
GGCGAAGCCGGCGTCGATCACGCCGCACACCAAGTTCAAGGCCGAGGTATACATCCTGACGAAGGAAGAAGGCGGGCGGCACACGCCGTTCTTCAAGGGATACCGGCCGCAGTTTTATCTTCGGACCACGGACGTGACGGGAGTTGCGGAATTGCCTTCTGGGACAGAGATGGTGATGCCGGGAGACAACGTGAGCCTGGTGATCGAGCTGATCACGCCGGTAGCGATGGAGAAGGGTTTGCGGTTCGCGATCCGCGAAGGCGGCCACACCGTGGGCGCCGGCACGATCGCGGAGATTATTACGTAACAACTTGCGGCTTGCAGTATGCCGCCAGATCTTTCCTTCCGGGAGAGCCGGGAGGGGTTGGAGAGCAAAACAGTGATTGGAAAAGAGAGAATTCGCATCCGGTTGAAAGCTTACGACTATCGCATCCTCGATCAGTCGACGGGCGAAATTGTGGAGACGGCGAAACGCACGGGCGCGCAGATCGCGGGTCCGATTCCGCTGCCCACGATGAAGAACAAGTATTGCGTGCTGCGGTCTCCGCACGTGGACAAGAAGTCGCGGGAGCAGTTTGAGATCCGCACGCACAAGCGGTTGCTCGACATTCTGGAGCCGACGCAGCAGACGGTGGATGCGCTGATGAAGCTGGATCTCCCGGCGGGAGTGGACGTGGAGATCAAGGCGTTCGGGAAAGAACATAAGTAGTCGCTGGTCGCTAGTCGCTTGTCGCTAGCAAACCTGCAGGCGCCCCAGCCAATAGCCGCGAGCCACGCTGGGAACGGAGAAGGAAATGGCCAAGGTCACGGGAATTCTGGGAAAGAAAGTCGGCATGACGCAGCTCTTCGATTCGAAGGGCGATGTGCGACCGGCGACGGTGCTGCAGGCAGGGCCGTGCGTGATTACGCAGCACAAGACGAACACGAAAGATGGCTACGATGCCGCGCAGATCGGCCTGGTGGAGTTCGTGAAGGAAAAGCGGCTGTCGAAACCGATGCGCGGACACTTTGCCAAGCACAACCTGCCTCCGGTGAAGTTTTTGCGCGAGGTTCCGATTGAGGTGGAAGAGAAAGCGGCAGAGACGGACGGGGCGGTGAAGGTCGGCGACCGCGTGCTGGTGGACATTTTCGAGAACGAGAGATTCGTGGACATCGTGGGCGTGAGCAAGGGCCGCGGTTTCCAGGGTGTGGTGAAGCGGCATCATTTTGCCGGCGGCCCGAAGTCGCACGGTTCGATGTTCCAGATCACGGGTTCGATCGGGTCTTCGGCCTTTCCATCGCGCGTGTTCAAAGGCATGCGCATGTCCGGACACATGGGGAACGCGCGGGTAACGGCGCGCAACCTGCGCATTCTGGGCGTGGATAAAGAAGAGAACCTGCTGGTGGTGGAAGGCAGCGTGCCGGGTCCGAACGGCGGGTACCTGGTGATCATGAAGGCGAAGAAGGCTCCGAGAGAGCGGCGCGGATTCGCGGGCTCGCTGACGGTGGATCCGTTGAAGGCGGCGAAGAGGGCGGCGAAGAAGGCGTAAGGCAGTCGCTAGTTGTTGGTCGTTAGTCGTTGGGGACGTGATTTAGAGACGAGAGATCTATGGCATCGATTGATATTTACAACCTGAGCGGGGCGAAGGTCGGGACGATGGATCTGGCCGAGGAAGTTTTCGGCGCGGTCAACGAAGACCTGCTCTGGGAGGCGATCAGACACTATCGCGCCTCCGAGCGTGCGGGGACGCACGCGACCAAGAACCGCTGGCGTGTTTCCGGTTCAGGCAAGAAGCTGTGGAAGCAGAAGGGCACCGGACGGGCGCGTATCGGCTCGATCCGTTCGCCGCTGTGGCGTCATGGCGGCACCGTGCACGGGCCGCAGCCGCGTTCTTATGACTACGCCTTTCCGCGCAAGAAGCTGCTGGGCGCGCTGCGCTCGGCGCTGGCGGCTAAGCTGGCCGACGGCAAGCTGATGGTGGTGAAGTCATTCGAAGTGAAAGAGCCGAAGACGAAGCTGTTCCGCGAAACGCTGGACAAGCTGAAAGTGGACGGAACGACGCTGCTGGTAGAAATTTCGGCTCAGGAGAACCGCAACCTGGAGTTGAGCTCGCGCAACATCGAAGGGCTGGAGCTGGTGCGGGGGAATGAAGTGCATCCTTATCACCTGATGCGCTACAACCAGGTGGTATTCGCGCAGCCGGCGCTCGAGAAGCTGCAGGATTCGCTGCGGAAATCGGCGGCGAAGCGGCAGCATGCGGCGGCGAAACCGACGAGCGAGAAAAAAACGGCGCGGCGTTCGCGTAAAGCGGAGGTGGCCTGATGAAATCCGCGTATCAGATCATCCGGCGGCCGGTGATCACCGAAAAAGGGCTCGGGATCAAAGAGACCCAGAACACGTTGGTGTTCCAGGTGGCGCCGAAAGCGACGAAGACGGAAATCAAGGAAGCGGTGCAGGCTATCTTCAAAGTGAAGGTGGCGTCGGTGCGCACGGCGAATTATCCGGGAAAAGAGCGGCGGCGCGGCAAGTTTGCTGGTTACCGTCCGGATTGGAAAAAAGCGTATGTGCGGCTGAAGACCGGCGAGAAGATGCCGGAGTACGCGCAGAACCTGTAGTTCGGAGCTCGGAGTTCGGGAAGCAAGGAAACGCGGCAAGCCGCGTCTCTACATAGAGAGTAGATATGGCGATCAAAACTTACAGACCGACGACGCAGACTTTGCGGTATCGCACGACGCTGGCGACCGACGACATTACATCGAAGAAGCCGCACAAGCCGCTGGTTGAGGGCAAGTTGCGGACGGGCGGGCGGCGTAACTCCGGCGATACCACAATGCGGTTCCGAGGCGGCGGGAACAAGCGCAAGCTGCGCATGATTGACTTCAAGCGCGACAAGCACGGGATTCCGGCGACAGTTGTCACGATCGAGTACGATCCGAACCGGTCAGCTCGCATCGCCCTGCTGAGTTATGCCGATGGCGAGAAGCGGTACATCGTGCAGCCGGATGGGCTGAAAGTCGGGCAGAAGATTTTGAGCGGGCCCGAGGCTGACATTCTGGTTGGTAACGCGCTGCCGCTGCGGAATATTCCGCCCGGTACCATGATCCACAACGTGGAGCTGCGTCCGGGGAAGGGCGCGCAGATGGTGCGCTCAGCCGGCGGAGCAGCCCAGCTGGTCGCGAAGGAAGGCGACTACGCGCTGGTGAAGCTGCCTTCGGGTGAGACCCGCAAAGTGCTGCTCGACTGCCTGGCGACGATTGGACAGGTTGGGAACACGGACCATGAAAACGTCACGTGGGGCAAGGCGGGACGCACACGCTGGGTGGGCAAGCGTCCGCATAACCGGGGCGTTTCCATGAACCCGGTGGACCATCCGCACGGCGGCGGCGAAGGCAAGACTTCAGGCGGGCGCCATCCGGTGACGCCGTGGGGGCAGCCGACGCGCGGGTACAAGACGCGAAATAATAAGCGGACGGATGCGTTCATTGTGAATCGGCGGAAGAAGGGGTAGCGAGAAGCGAGTCGTGAGTGATTGACGCCTCAGTCCTGACGGCTGAGAGCTGAAAGCTGAGAGCTGAATTTATGGCACGTTCAACGAAAAAAGGACCGTTTGTGGACGCGCATCTGGCGACGAGAATCGAAGCCATGAACGCGCGCAACGAGAAGAAGGTGCTGCGCACCTGGTCGCGGCGTTCCACGATCATCCCGGAGATGGTGGGGCACACGATCGCGGTGCACAACGGAAAAAAATTCATCCCGGTGTACGTGACCGAGAACATGGTGGGGCACAAGCTGGGCGAGTTCAGTTTCACCCGCCAGTTCAAGGGGCACTCGATGAGGGCAGCGACCGAAGTGGCGGCGAGACCGGCAGGAATACCTGGCGGTCCGGGAGCGATAGCTCCGGCAGCGCCGCCAGCGGCGCCGAAGGCATAAAACTTTAGCTACGCGCTGCGAGCTACGAGTTTCGGGCCAGCAGCTAGAAGCTAAAAGGCTGAGAAAAGACTATGGAATTTCGAGCGGAAGCACGGTTTATGCGGGTCTCGCCGCAGAAGGCGCGGCTGGTGCTGAACCTGATCAAGGGCCGGCGCGTGGAAGAAGCGCGCAACACGCTGTTGTTTACCAAGAAGCGGGTGGCGGCGACGGTGGGCAAGCTGCTGCAGTCGGCGATCGATAATGCCAACTTCCTGAGCACCGAGAAGGGGCTGGATGTTGATCTCGACAATTTGTATGTAAAGCATGCGGTGGCGAACGACGGGCCGCGCATGAAGCGGATCCGTCCGGCGCCGATGGGGCGTGCGTATCACTATGTGAGAAGGATCGCGCACCTGGAAATCGTGCTGGCGGAACGCAACAAGAACGGCGCCTCGGTTGCGACCGTGGTGGGCGAAGAAAAGGCAGGCGTGAAAGCGGCAGCTCCGGCGAAGAGAGTTGCAGCGAAGGCCAAGGCGAAAGCGCCGGCGAAGAAGAAAGTGGCTGGGAAAAAGGCGAAGAAGTAGTCGCGGACGACCGAAGTTTAGGAGCACACATATGGGACAAAAAGTCCATCCTTACGGATTCCGGCTGGGGTACACCAAGCCGTGGAAGTCACGCTGGTTTGTGGAGCGGGACTACGACAAGCTGCTGCTTGAAGACATCAAGCTGAAGAACGAGCTGAAAGAGAAGCTCAAGTCGGCGGGCGTGAGCACGATCGAGATCGAGCGGCCGGGCAACAAGCTGCGGATCCTGATCAAGACGGCGCGTCCAGGCATCATTATCGGGCGCAAGGGCGCCGAGATCGACAAGTTGAAACAGGAACTGCAGAAGCGGACGTCGCGCGAGGTGTACGTTGACATCCTGGAAGTGCACAAGCCGGAGCTCGATGCACAGCTGGTGTCGGAGTCGATCGCGCTGCAGCTGGAAAAGCGCGTGGGCTTCCGGCGGGCGATGCGCAAGTCGGTGGATTCGGCGCTGCGTTTCGGCTGCAAGGGGATCAAGGTGCGGGTGAGCGGGCGCTTGAACGGCAATGAAATCGCGCGCTCGGAGTGGTACCTGCAGGGACGGTTGCCTCTCCATACGCTGCGCGCAGATATCGACTACGGTTTCACCGAAGCGCGTACGACGTACGGCGTGATCGGCGTGAAGTGCTGGGTTTATAAGGGCGAGATTCTGCCGAAGAAGCGCGAGGCGACGCCGGCGCGCGAGACGACGGGCGCGTTCTGAAATTGCAGAAGTAAGAAGTCAGAATGCAGAAGTGAAAAGCAAAGGCTTTTCAGCGAAATGAGTTGCTGAGAGCTAAGAGCCGAGAGCTGATTTTATGTTGATGCCGAAGAAAGTGAAGTACCGCAAGCAGCAGCGCGGACGCATGACCGGGAAGGCGTGGCGCGGCTCGGAACTTGCGTTCGGCCAGTATGGGCTGAAGGTTTTGGAGCCGGGATGGATTACCGACCGGCAGATCGAAGCGAGCCGGGTGGCGATGACGCGCTTTGTAAAGCGCGGCGGCAAGATCTGGATCCGTCTGTTTCCGGACAAGCCCGTGACCAAGAAGCCGGCCGAAACCCGTATGGGCAAGGGCAAGGGCGCGCCGGATCATTGGGTAGCGGTGGTGCGTCCCGGGAAGATTTTGTTTGAGATGGAAGGCGTGACCATCACGGACGCGCAGGAAGCGATGCGGCTGGCGTCGCATAAGCTGCCGTTGCGGACGACGTTTGTGAAGCGGGAAGTGCTGTAGGGTGATTGCAGAGGTAAGAGGTCAGATTGCAGAGGTAAAAAGCAATTCTGTTAAGCGATAAAGGCTCTTCCTGAGAACTGAGAGCTGAGAACTGGGAACTGAATTATGAAGGCAGAGAAAATTCGCAATCTAACGGACACTGAG
The DNA here is from genome assembly GCA_016201265.1 of Terriglobales bacterium. Lineage (GTDB taxonomy): Bacteria > Acidobacteriota > Terriglobia > Terriglobales > Acidobacteriaceae > Acidiflorens. Next base: position 5,829 of record JACQDD010000182.1, read on the forward strand.
CTTCGGCATCAGGAGCGGGATTTGGCCGATCAGCTGTTCAAGCTGAAGTTCCAGATGAATATGGGGCAGACGGAGAGCCTGAAGAAGATCCGCGGGCTGCGCAGAGATATTGCGCGCGTGAAGACCATCCTGCGCGAGCAGGAACTGGGCGCCCGCAAGACGGAGAAAAAGTAATGGCGGAAACCACAGGCCAAACGAAAAAGCGGAGCGGCCGCAAGGAATTGATCGGCACGGTCGTCTCGAACAAGATGCAAAAGACGATCGTGGTGGAAGTGACGCGCAAGAAGGCGCATCCGCTGTACGGGCGGGTGATTTCGATCCGCAAGAAGTTTTATGCGCACGACGAGAAAAACGAGGCGCATGTCGGCGATACGGTGCGGATCGAGGAGTCGCGTCCGCTGTCGCGGCTGAAGCGGTGGGTGTTGAAAGACATTGTGCGGAAGACGGCGCTGGTGCCGGAGATTGCGGCCGACGCCGGCACGGAAGCGGTCCGGTAAAGGGCGAAGGGGGAAACGAACATGGCCGTAATGATGAGATCCATGCTCGAGGTCGCCGATAACTCGGGCGCCCGCAAGCTGCAGATGATCCTGCCGCTGGGCGGCGCGACCGGACTGCGGGCCGGACTGGGCGACGTGATCACCGCCAGCGTGAAGGAAGCTTCGCCCGACGGGCAGGTACAGAAGGGCAAAGTGGTGAAGGCGGTCATCGTGCGCACACGGAAAGAGCATCGGCGGCGGGATGGGACGTACATCCGCTTCGATTCGAATGCGGCGGTGCTGATCAACGATGCGGGCGAGCCGGTGGGTACGCGCGTGTTTGGGCCGGTGGCGCGCGAGCTACGCGAGAAGAAGTTTTTGAAGATTGTGTCGCTGGCGCCGGAAGTGTTGTAGGCGAGTGTAGAGACGCGGCTTGCCGCGTCTAAGGAGCGAAGAAAAGCAGGTCCTTCGCTTCGCTCAGGATGACAAAGTTTGAGATTGAAAGGTTTTAGTGATGGGAACTGCGACCACAACGGTACATAAGCGAGTGGATATCCGCCGGAATGACACGGTCAAAGTCATGACGGGGCGGGACAAGGGCAAGGAAGGGCGCGTGCTGCGCGTGTTTCCCGATGAAGCCAAGGTGCTGGTCGAGCACGTCATGACGGTGAAGAAGCACGTACGGCCGAATCCGCAGCGCAATATCAAGGGCGGTATTGCCGAGCAGGAGCGCCGGATTTCGCTCTCGAATGTGGCCCTGGTGTGCGCGGCTTGCGGTCCGGTCCGAGTGGGACACGAAGTGCGTGGCGACCGCAAGGTGCGGATCTGCAAGAAGTGCGGGACGACGCTGGAAAAATGATTTGGTAATTGGGTAATCGGGTAATTTCGTAATCTGAATTCGCGCGAAGTCAAATTACCAAATTACCCGATTGCAAAATTACAAAATTGACCGCCTCACGAACCGGTAACCATTCCGAAACCGTGAGAGAAGGCAGCAAAAACGATGGCGAAGGAAGAACAGAAAAAGGGCAAGCCGGGCAAGGCCGCGCAGGTGGAAGTGCCGAAGGCTGGGCCGGAGGCGCCGCGGCATTCGGCGAAAGAGCGTCCGCGGTTGCGGGTACGGTTTGAAAAAGAGCTGGCCGGGACGCTGATGAAAGAGCTCGATCTCAAGAACCCGGCGGCAGTTCCGCGGCTGAACAAGATCGTGGTCAATATGGGCGTGGGCGAGGCGACGCAGAATGCGAAAGTCCTCGACCCGGCGGTGAACGAACTGGGCCAGATCACCGGTCAAAAGCCGGTGATTACGCGGGCGAAGAAGTCGATTGCGGCTTTCAAGGTGCGCGAAGGCATGCCGATCGGGGCGATGGTCACGCTGCGCGGGGACCGCATGTACGAATTTTTCGACCGGCTGGTGAGCATTGTGCTGCCCCGTGTGCGCGACTTCCGCGGAGTTTCGACGAAGTCGTTTGATGGGCGCGGGAATTACACGCTCGGTCTGCACGACCAGTTGATTTTTCCGGAGATTGACTACGCGAAGGTGGACAAGCTGAAGGGCATGAACGTCACGATTGTGACCACCGCGCGTACGGATGACCAGGGGCGCGTGTTGTTAAAGCATCTGGGGATGCCGTTTAGAGCATAAGTGTAGCGCCGGGTCTTTGACCCGGCAGGACGGGTCAGAGACCCGTCCCTACACAAGCTAGAGTAAGAAGCTAGGAGCTAAGTTTGGCCACTACAGCAAAGCGAGTAAAGGACGCGAGGAAGCCGAAGTTCTCGACGCGCAAGCACAACCGCTGCAAGATCTGCGGACGTCCGCGGGCCTATCTCCGGAAGTTCGGACTTTGCCGGCTGTGTTTCCGGCAATTGGCGCTGCGGGGCGAGATCCCTGGGGTTTCGAAGTCGTCCTGGTAGAAAAACAGTCGCTAGTCGCTAGTTGCTGGTCGGTAGTTTTGCCGCGCGACTAGCAGATCGCAACTGACGACAAGAAGGTGCAGGACAGTCGCGGGGAGTGTGGTTCGCTAGCGACTAGCGACCAGCAACTAGCGACTAACAAGCTGCCGCAGGTTCTCCGCTGGGTGCGGAGCGAACGGGCGGCTCGAGGAGAAGCAAAAGATGAGGTTGACCGATCCGGTCGCAGACATGCTGACGCGCATCCGCAATTCGATCCGCGCGCGGCACCAGAAAGTGGATATTCCGGCTTCCAAGCTGAAGACGGAGATTGCCCGCATCCTGAAGGAAGAGGGCTACATTGCCAACTTCAAGCCGGCGGAAGAAGAGGGCCACAAGGTCCTGCGGGTCTATCTGAAATATGGCAACAACAACGAGGCCGTGATCTCGAACCTGGCGCGGGTGTCGCGGCCGGGCTGCCGCGTGTATGTGCGGCGCAGCGAGATCCCGCGCGTTCTGGGCGGGCTGGGGATCAACATCCTGACCACGCCGAAGGGCGTGATGACCGGACGACAGGCGCGGAAGCAGGGTCTGGGCGGCGAGTTGTTGTGCGAAATCTGGTAGAGAATCAGCTATTAGCTCTTAGCCTTTAGCCATTAGCTAGAGCGCGCGAGCTAACAGCTAAGAGCCAAAGGCTAAGAGCTGAACTTATGTCACGAATTGGAAAAAAGCCGATTGCGATCCCGAAGGGCGTGACGGTCAAGATCGAAGGCAACACGGTGATGGTCCAGGGGCCGAAGGGCAAGCTGGACACGGCGCTGCCGTCCGGCATCAAGATGGAGCAGAAGGACGGCAACCTGCTGGCGCTGCGCGAGAGCGATTCGCAAGCGGCAGTGCACGGGCTGGCGCGGGCGCTGGTCAACAATGCGGTTGACGGTGTCACCAAGGGCTGGACGAGGGAACTGGAAATCGTCGGCATCGGCTATCGCGCGGAGATGAAGGGCAAAGGCACGGTGGTGTTCAGCCTTGGCTACTCGCATCCGATCGAGTATCCGCTGCCTTCGGGTGTGGATTGCGGTGTGGATCCGAAGCAGACCCGTCTCACGCTGACTGGCATTGACCGGCAGAAGGTTGGGCAAGTGGCGGCGGAGATGCGAGGCCTGCGTCCGCCGGATCCGTACAAGAACAAGGGCGTGCGGTACGCGGGCGAGCGGCTGAAGAAGAAAGTTGGAAAGACGGGAGCGAAATAGCTCTCAGCCGTCGGCCATCAGCTTTCAGCTACTTCGATGAAGTATGCAAGCTGATCCGGTTTTAGCTGACGGCTGACGACTGATAGCTGAGGGCTTCATCAAATGCTGACAAGAACTTCAAGAAACGTAACGCGGCGGCGGGTGCATGATCGTATCCGCAAGAAGATGTTCGGTACTCCCGAGCGTCCGCGGCTGAATGTGTACCGGTCGCTGAACCACATCTACGCGCAGGTGGTTGACGACCTCAAGGGCGTGACGATTGCGGCGGCCTCGACGGCCGAGGGCAAGAAGGGTGAGCGCCCGACCGGCGGCAACGTGGCGGCGGCGAAGAACGTCGGGAAGGCGATTGCGGAGCGGGCCAAGCAGAAGGGGGTCACGCAGGTCGTGTTCGACCGCGGCGGCTACCTTTATCACGGCCGCGTGAAGGCGCTGGCGGATGCGGCGCGGGAAGCGGGACTGCAGTTCTAAGGAACAGTTCTCAGTTGTCAGTTCTCAGTTCTCAGTAGAACCTGAAGCAGAGATAGCTGGCAACATCAACGAAGAAGAGAGTTGCGAGATCAGGATGCCAACAGTTATCAAGAAGCTTGATGCGGGCGCGTTTCAGCTGAAAGACCAGGTGGTCTCGATCAACCGCGTGACCAAGGTGGTCAAGGGCGGCAAGAACCTTTCGTTTGCGGCGCTGGTAGTGGTGGGCGATCCGTCGGCGGCGGTGGTCGGCTACGGTTCCGGCAAGGCGAAGGAAGTGCCGCAGGCCATCCGCAAAGGGATCGAGTCGGCGAAGAAGAACCTGATGAGGATCAACCTGACCCAAACGACCGTGCCTCACATTGTGCTGGGACGCTACGGGTCGGGCAGAGTGCTGCTGAAGCCGGCGCCGGAAGGCACGGGCGTGATTGCGGGGGGCGCGGTGCGGGCGGTGATGACGTCGGCGGGCATTCAGAATGTGCTGACGAAGTCGATTGGGACGACCAATCCGCATAACGTGATCAAGGCGACGTTTGACGCGTTGAAGAAGCTGAAGAACAGAGAAGAAGTGGCGAGTTTGCGGGGCAAAGCGGTGGAAGAACTGTAAGAGTCGCGAGTCGCTAGTCGCTGGTCGCTAGTCTATGGGGATTCGGAGCCGAGAAACCAGCGTTAACTAGCTACTAGCGACCAGCTACTAGCGACTGGAACAAGGAAATCGAGATGGTGGCGAGAACATCGAAACAGACGGGCAGCGGCACGATTCACCTGAAGTGGGTGCGGTCGGCGATTTGTACGCCGGTGAAGCACAAGAGAGTCGTCAAGGGGCTGGGGTTTACCCGGCTGAACCAGGTGATTGAGCGGCCGGACACGGCGGCGATCCGCGGCATGGTGAAGAAGGTGCCGCATTTGGTGGAGATTGTGGAATAAGGTTGCAGTTCGCAGGAGGCAGGAAAGGCAAGATTGTGGACTAAGGGTTTTCCTGCCACCTGCGAGCTGCCACCCGCAACCTAGGAAGGCATCATGAATCTTTCTACTATTCGAGCGCCTCGCAAGGCGACGGAAAAGCGCAAGCGGGTCGGACGCGGTATGGGGTCCGGCATGGGCAAGACCTCGACGCGCGGGCATAAGGGGCAGTGGTCGCGTTCGGGAGCGCGCCTGTTGCGCGGCTTTGAAGGCGGCCAGATGCCGCTTCACCGGCGGTTGCCGAAGCGTGGGTTCACGAACATTTTCCGCGAAGAGTATGCGGTCGTGAACCTGGACAGGCTGGCGGCTCTCGGCGAGACTGAGATCACGCCGGACGTGCTCAAGAAGGCGGGCGTGGTGCACGGCAAGAAGCCGGTCAAGATCCTGGGGAACGGCGAACTGAAGAGCGCGTTGACGGTGAAGGCGCACAAATTTTCGAAGGCGGCGCAGGAAAAAATCACCAAGGCGGGCGGCAAGTTTGAGGTCTTGCAGTAATGCTGGAAAAGCTGGCGAACATCTTCCGGGTTCCTGATCTTCGCAAGCGCGTGCTGTTCACGCTGGGCCTGCTGGCGGTGTACCGCATTGGCGGGCACATTCCCACTCCCGGGATCAACGCCGAACGTCTGGCGCAGTTCTTCGAGCAGAACCGCGGCACGGTACTGGGGTTCGTGGACCTTTTCAGCGGCGGCAACCTGCGGCGGCTGACCGTCTTCGCGCTGGGCATCATGCCGTACATCACGGCGTCGATCATTCTGCAATTGCTGACGGTGGTGTATGAGCCGCTGGCCAAGCTGCAGAAGGAAGGCGAGATGGGCCGGAAGAAGATCACGCAGTGGACGCGTTATCTGACGGTCCTGTTGAGTGCGGTGCAGTCGTTTGGGATCGCCATCAGCCTGGAGAAGGCGGGCGACTTCGTCAACAATCCTGGAGTGGGTTTCACCCTGATGACCATGCTGACCCTGACCACGGGCTCGGCGTTCATCATGTGGCTGGGCGAACAGATTACCGAGCGCGGCGTGGGCAACGGGATGTCGTTGCTGATTTTCGCCGGTATCGTGACGGGGCTGCCGCGCGGCATTGCCGAGTTGTACGAGAAAGCCAAGAACGACGCTTGGGGAGCGTTCACCTTCCCGGCGATCGTGATGCTGCTGGTACTGATGATTGCGGTGGTGGCGTTCATCGTGTATGTGGAGCGAAGCGAGCGGCGCATTCCGGTGCAGTATGCCAAGCGCGTGGTCGGGCGGAAAGTGATGGGCGGGCAATCCACCCACCTGCCGCTGCGGGTTAACGCGGGCGGAGTGATGCCGGTGATTTTTGCGTCGTCGATTCTGGCCTTGCCGCAAATGTTGGGGACACCGTTTCATAACAACAAGGTGGTCGGGCCGATCCTGGACGCGATGCGCTGGGGCGAGCCGTTGTACGCCACGCTCTATGCCACGGGGATCATCTTTTTTGCCTACTTCTACATCTCGATCGTGTTCAACCCGAACGAGGTGGCGGACAACATGCGGAAGTGGGGCGGGTTTATCCCGGGTATCCGGCCGGGGAAGCGGACGTCGGACTTCATCAACGACGTGCTGACCCGCATTACGCTGGTGGGCGCATTCTACTTGATCCTGATCTCGCTGATCCCGGAGTGGATGATTGCGGGCATCAAGTTGAACCACCTTTGGCTGGTGGGCCGGTTCTTTGAGAACCTTCCGCCGTGGGTGACGGGCGGGTTGGGCGTAACTTTTTATTTTGGCGGGACGTCACTGCTGATCGTGGTCGGCGTGGCCATGGATACGGTGACCCAGATTGAAGCGCAGCTGATCATGCGGCACTACGACGGGTTTACTCCGCGTAGTGGACGCATCCGCGGACGGCGGATCTGGTAAGTCTGGCCGGTCGAAGAGGAATTGTGGGCGCGGGAGTGCGGTCCTTACCGCGAGTGGAAATACGAATAAGAGGGGCCATTTCGAATGGCCAACGAAACCGCACGCAAGATCGGGCCGGTGATTCTGCTGGGACCTCCGGGGGCCGGTAAGGGAACACAGGCCAAGAAGATCGCAGAGCATTACGGCATCCCGCAGATTTCCACGGGTGATCTTTTGCGGGAGCATGTGGGCCGCGGAACCGCACTGGGCCTGGAGGTTAAGGCGATCATGGCGCGGGGCGAACTGGTTCCTGACGAGCTGTTGTTCGGAGTGGTTGCGAACCGGCTGAAACAGGCGGATTGCGAACGAGGATTGATCCTGGACGGCTTTCCTAGGACGGCCGGGCAGGCAGGATGGCTGGACGCCTTCCTGGAACGAGAGTTCTTTGAAAAGTCGGAGAGATGTACGCCGGTTGTGATCCGGTTGGATGTCGACTATACTCAATTGTTGCTACGGCTTACCGGGCGACGTTCCTGTCCCACCTGTGGACGGATCTACAACGTCCACTTTCAACCACCTCGCGTCGACGAGTTGTGCGATCTGGACGGTTCCAAGCTGGTACAACGGAATGACGACGGCGAAGAAGTCATCCGGGGGCGTCTTACGGCCTACGAGGCCCAGACCAAGCCGGTAGCCGGGTACTACCAGGCGCAGAGCCGGTTGGTTCCGGTGAATGCCGATCGCTCGGTGGAAGAGGTCACGGGGCAGATCTTCGGCGTGATTGACAGCCATGCGTCGGGCGGGGCGTCAGCGGGATAGCGAAGCCAGAATGAGTTTTGGAGAAGACAAGATCGTCCGCAGGTCGCCGGAAGAAATCGAGAAGATGCGGCGCAGCGGACGGCTCGTTCGGCAGGTTTTGAATCACGTGAAAGCGCTGGTTGCGCCCGGGTCGACGACGATGGACCTGGAGAAGGCCGCCGAGAAGCTGATCGCGGAACTGGGTGCTACACCGGCGTTCAAGGGATATTACGGGTACCCCTGCGTGCTGTGCACTTCGGTGAACGAAGAGATCGTGCACGGGATCCCGTCGGAAAAGCGGGTGCTGAAACCCGGCGACATCGTTTCCATCGATTGCGGAGTGGTGCTCGATGGCTACTACGGGGACGCGGCGATCACGGTGCCGGTGGGAGAGACGCTGACTTCGGAATTGAAGAAGCTGCTCGAGGTTACGGAAGCTTCGCTGTACAAAGGAATTGAGCAGGCACGGATCGGCAACACGATCGGGCACGTGGGCTCGGCGATCCAGAAGTACGTTGAGGCAAACGGCTTCAGCGTAGTGCGTGAGTTTGTGGGCCACGGAATCGGGACGAAGCTGCATGAGGCGCCACAGATTCCGAATTTCGGCAAGAAAGGTCAGGGCGTGGAGTTGACCGAAGGTATGGTGCTGGCGATCGAGCCGATGGTGAATTCGGGGCGTCCGGAGACCAAGGTTTTGGGCGACAAGTGGACCGCGGTGACGCTCGACGGCAGCTACAGCGCGCATTTCGAGCATTGCGTGGCGGTCACGAAACAGGGGCCGGTGATTTTGACGCAGTAGCACTAAGGAGTCGATGAGCAAAGAAGACGCGATTGAAGTGATGGCGGTGGTGATCGAACCGCTGCCGAATGCCATGTTCAAGGTGGAGTTGGAGAACAAACACCAGGTGCTGGCGCATGTTTCCGGCAAGATGAGGAAGAATTTCATCCGCATTCTCCCGGGAGACAAAGTCGCGGTCGAACTCTCGCCGTACGACCTGAATCGCGGGCGGATTGTGTATCGCTACAAATGAGCCTTCGCGGGTTGTCATTGCGAGCGAAGCGAGGAATATGCAGTTGCAGTTCCTGAGAACTGACAGCTGAGAACTGAGAACTGGTTTTATGAAGGTTAGAGCATCGGTAAAGAAGATTTGCGACAAGTGCAAGGTCATCCACCGCAAGGGCGTGGTACGGGTGATCTGCGAGAACTCCAAGCACAAGCAGCGTCAAGGATAAAGAGGGAATATGGCTCGTATTGCCGGCGTCGATCTTCCGCGCAACAAACACGTGAATATCGCGCTCACATACATCTACGGGATCGGGAACCCGCGCGCGATGCACATTCTGGACGAAGCGAAAGTGGACCCGATGAAGAAGGTGCAGGACCTCGCCGAAGACGAGGTCAACCGCATCCGCCAGGTCATCGAGGCTGAGGGCGCGGTAGAAGGCGATCTGCGCAAAGACGTTACGATGAACATCAAGCGGCTCATCGAAATCGGGTCGTACCGCGGGTTCCGGCATCGCCGCAACCTGCCGGTCCGCGGACAGCGCACTCATACCAATGCCCGTACGCGCAAGGGACCGCGCAAGGGAACGGTCGCGCAGAAGAAGAAGACGACAGCGAAGACCTAAGAGCAGTTCCCAGTTCTCAGTTCCCGGTTCTCAGTTGAGAGCGGGCTTGCTGAGAACTGAGAACTGAGAACTGAGAACTCAAGCAATGGCAAAACCAGCAGCAGCAGCAGCGGGCGCCGCGGCGCCAGAGAAAAAAGGCAAGAAGAAGCAGTTCAAGAAAAAAGAGCGGAAGCACGTCCCGCACGGACTGGTGCACGTCCAGGCCTCTTTCAACAACACGATTGTGACCATCTCGGATACAAGCGGCAACGTGCTGGCGTGGAAGAGTTCGGGGTCGCTGGGATTCCGCGGGTCACGCAAAGGCACTCCGTTTGCGGCGCAGCAGGCCGCGATGAACGCCGCCAACATGGCGCGCGATCACGGCGTGCGCAGCGTGGATGTGCGGGTGAGCGGTCCGGGATCGGGCCGCGAGTCGGCCGTCCGCGCGCTGGCAGCGGCGGGGATCGAAGTGCGTTCGATCAAGGACGCGACGCCGATTCCGCACAATGGATGCCGGCCGCCGAAGCGGCGCAGAGTCTAGAAAGTTCTCAGTTCCCAGTTCCCAGTGATAACCGAAGAACTGCTGGATTTGGGTGTTTCTGAGAACTGAGAACCGAGAACTGGGAACTATCAATCGGGAAGAAAGGGTTGCCAGCCCCGTAAACCGATTTCAAGAAGGAGAAAAATGGCACGTTATACCGATGCAGTGTGTCGTCTTTGCCGCCGGGAAGGGATCAAGCTTTTCCTGAAAGGCACCAAGTGCTTCAGCGAAAAATGTCCGCTGGAGAAGCGCAACTACGCTCCCGGCCAGCACGGGAAAGACAAGAAAACCAAAATTGTGGGCTACGGCCTGCAGTTGCGCGAAAAACAGAAAGCCAAGCGCATTTACTTCACCCAGGAAGGGCAGTTCCGGAATTATTTCGAGAACGCGGTCAAGTCCAAGGGTGTGACGGGCGCAAAGCTGCTCGAACAGCTCGAACGTCGTTTGGACAACGTCGTGTTTCGTCTGGGCTTCGGCATTTCGCGCCGGCAGGCGCGCCAGTTGGTGCGCCACGGACACGTACAGGTGGATGGCAGCAAGGTCAACATTCCATCGTACGAGGTCAGCGTTGGGGAAGAGATCGCGATCCGCGAGAACAGCCGCAAAGTGCCGATTCTGGAAATCGCGAAGGATTTTGCCAGCCATCAGCCGTCGCCGGTGTGGCTGGAAGTCGATCGCGATGCGTATAAGGGCCGCGTGATCGCGCTGCCCAAGCGTGAAGACATCCAGTTGCCGGTGAATGAGCAGCTGATTGTGGAGTTGTACAGCAAATAGTCGTTCGTCGGTGGTCGTTAGTCGTTGGCAAAACCAATGACTGGCGAACGACCAACGACTAGCGACCAACGACTGGTTTTTGGCCCATTCGAGCCAGATCAGCCCGCTGCGGCGTTTGATCCGAACCTGGGCCGGTTCGGAGAGCCGTCGCGGAGCCGAATGGCCGAGAGGAGAAACACTATGTTGTGGAAAGGTTTTCAAAAACCGAAACGGCTGGCGAGCGACGCCACCGGTCTGACGGACAAGTACGGAATGTTCTGGGCGCAGCCGTTTGAGCGCGGCTTTGGCACCACCATCGGGAACGCTCTGCGGCGCGTGCTGCTGAGCTCGATTGAAGGAGCAGCCGTCACCGCGGTGAAAATCGAAGGTGTGCTGCACGAGTTTCAGTCCATCCCCGGCGTAGTCGAGGATGCGACGGACATCATCCTCAACCTGAAGCAGATTCCGTTCAAGCTGGCGGGCGAAGGTCCTAAAGCAATCTACCTGCGCGCCGATCAGCCGGGTGTCGTGACCAGCGGCATGGTCGAAGCCGACGCCGATGTGGAAGTCCTGGACAAGGAAATCTACATAGCGACGGTGAGCGAAGGCGGCAAGCTGGACATGGAAATGCGCTTGAAGCGCGGCCGCGGCTACGTTTCCGCCGATAAGAATTTCGAAGACGATCTGGGCATTGGGTTCATTCCGATTGACTCCGTGCACTCGCCGGTCCGCAAATGCAACTACACGGTGGAAGCGGCGCGCCTGGGGCAGATCACCGATTACGACAAGCTGACGCTCGAAGTATGGACGAATGGTTCGATTACGCCGGGCGATTCGATTGGCTTGGCCGCGAAGCTGCTGAAGGATCATATGAATATCTTCATCAACTTCGAGGAAGAGATCGAGACGGCAGCTTCGAGTGAAGAGCGCAAGCCGGAGATCAAGAACGAAAACCTGAACCGTTCAGTCGAGGAACTGGAACTCTCGGTGCGCAGCTATAACTGCCTGAAGAACGCGAACATTCAGACCATCGGCGAACTGGTGCAGAAGACCGAAGCCGAGATGCTGAAGACGAAAAATTTCGGGCGCAAGTCGCTGAACGAGATCAAGGAGATCCTCTCTTCGATGGGGCTGAGTCTGGGCATGAAGATCGACGAGCACGGGAACGCCGTGCCGGGACCGACTTCGAACCAAGTGCTGCCGGCATCGGCGTACGGGGATAACGATCTGTAAGAACCAGTAGTCAGGAGTCAGTAGTCAGTAGTCAGCAAGAGCCCACGCCGCCGCTGACTGCGGATTACTGACTCCTGACTACTGACTCCTGACTACTGGGGTTTTTCATGCGTCACAAAGTTGCGGGCTACAAACTGGGACGGAACACGTCGCACCGGCGGTCGCTGTTCCGGAATATGGTCACGTCACTGATCATGGAAGAACGGATCGAGACGACGGTGATCAAGGCGAAGGCGGTGCGTCCCCTGGTTGAAAAGATGATCACGCTGGGCAAACAGGGTGACCTGGCGGCGCGGCGGCAGGCGGCGGCTTACCTGATGACGGACGAAGCGGTGAGCAAGCTTTTTGACACCGTGGCGCCGCGTTTTGGCGATCGCCAGGGCGGTTATCTGCGGATTGTCCGTACCGCTTGGCGGAAGGGCGACGGCGCCGAGAAGGCGTTCATCGAACTGCTGGGCAGCGAACAGGTGCTCGACGAGAAGCGCCAGAAACGGGCTGAGGTCCGCGCCAAGCGTGCCGAGGAAACGCGTAAGGCGATGGAAGAGGCCGAAGCGCAAGGTGGCGGAGCACCGCCGGCCGAGGGCGGGGAGAAGAAAGAGTAGTTTCCGCTCGGTTTTTGGTTTCGCGTGAAAAAGAGGGCGTCCGAAGAGGACGCCCTTGGCGTTTGTCTTGGGTTGACGGACTACTGTCCCAGCGGGCCGGTCACTGTACCGATCAGGCCGGTTTTGTTGTCGAGCACTGCCAGTCGCAGTTCCTTGCCGCCGGCGGGGATTTCCATGTCAATGGGTACCATCATGCCTTTGTCGAGGATCTGCTGATAGGTGGCGGCGTCGAAGGCGCGATCTACTTTAGTGCTGCGGGTACCTAAGTTCTTGCCGTTCGGGCCGTACACGCTGGCATACAGGCTGACGTTCATCTTCTTGCTACCGCCGGCATCCTCGGCGGTCAGAGTGTGGGCATCTACCAGAAAAACCACCCGGATTTTGCCTGGGTCCGTGGGCTTAGCCTGTGCCATGAAAAAGACCTGTGTTGCAGACCCGTTCACCTGGAGAGCGCCAGCTACTTCCTGCTCGGGCTTCCAGTTCTTGTCGAGCGTTGGATCCATGGCGAAGTATCCTTTGCGATAGCGATTTTCAGTATCGCCGCGGTCCACCTTGATCTTGATGTTGCGGAATTTGCCATCCCATTTCTTGTTCTCGGGGTAGTAGCCGAGCGAGTAAGAGGCATTTTCGTCGGCGACAGCCAGAGCGATGCCGTCCTTAATTTCGTTCTGGTTGACATATGCTTTGCCGCCAGTTTCCGCCGCCAGTTCTCGCAAAGCAAAGGTCGTGCTGACATCAATGCCGCTCGCCATGATGCCGCGCATATCCACTGGATAGACAGCGATCCCGGCACTCGCGAGGTCGGCTTGCGCTTGCTTGATCTCCTGGCCGTGCAGCATTCGCTGCTGGGAAGCCAAAGAGCCACTCGCGATTGTGCCGACAGATTTTTGGCGGACGTCGGGAAGATCGGCCAGGAGTTCCTCGTCGCTGACGTTGCGGTCCGTCGGAATCAGGTCAAACGGGAAGTCGGCGGTGAGCCATACCACGTTCTTGCGGCCCGAGAACCCAGAAAGCATGCGCGACAGATCACGTAGGGCTTGGATCGTGATCAGCGTCCGGCGCTCCAAAACGTACCCCACCGCCAGGTCCGTGAAGCTGGCAAGCTCTGCTGAAATACTGGACGGACCTGGGGAGGTGCCAGCTTGCAGAATCTGTTCTTGCGGTCTTAGATTCTTGATCGCATTCATCAGGATCTTGGGGTCAGTCGTGAAATCCTGGAGTACATGCAATTGGTCGGTCAGAGTCATCACCGCCATCGGTTTGCCGGATTCCGCCTGGCCCAGGACGTATTTCAGCATCTGCGAGCGCCCGTAGGATTGATCCAAGAAGTGAGAATTTGTAGCATCCAAAAGCAATACGGTCGGAACTCCGGCGGGCTTAATGTACTCCGGCCGATTGGAGAGGACACCGGGAGGCAACGTTTGCTGGGCACTCTGACCAGCACCGGGCGGAGTGAAAGTGGCGATCTTCTGCTTTTTTCCGCTCTCTTCGAGACTAAAGTTCTCCGGTTTCAGGCCGGTGATCGGCTGGCCTTTCTTGTCAGTCACGACAACGTCGATGACGACGAGGCGTGTATTTGCCCGGATCGTGATCGGGGGAATGTCTGCCGGGGCTTCCTGGGCCCTAACTAGCGCGGGTCCGACTGCCAAGTTCAGCATAAGAGAAGAGGTCAGGACGACCCAAAGCGAACGCAACATAACACCTCCACTGGTGCAACGGGACTGGGCGAAACAATCGGAATTTACCCTGTTTTGGACCCTTTGGCAACGCATGATTGAGGTATTTCGAAGCTGCGCTGCCGTAGCGAGCAGCGTTGCTTTCCATATCGTTGGGACGGAGCGCGTGCTGTGGGGTTGTCAATTATCGTGCAGGCCATATTTGCCTGATGCGCACGCGCTCCCTACAATAGAGAATTATTTCCTGGCAATCTTATGATCCATTTCCCGGTTCCTGAAGCCCTGACATTTGACGACGTGTTGCTGTTGCCGGCGCGGTCGGAAGTTGTGCCGGCCCAAACCAATACGCAAACGCAGCTCTCGCGGAACATCCGGATGAATATTCCGATCATCAGCGCAGCCATGGATACGGTCACTGAATCACACATGGCGATTGCATTGGCGCAGCAGGGCGGGTTGGGCATTATTCACCGCAACCTGACCATCGAGCAGCAGGCGAATGAAGTGGACAAGGTGAAGCGGTCAGAGAGCGGGATGATCGTGGATCCGGTGACGATGTCGCCGGATGCAAAGGTGTCTGATGCGCTCGACGTGATGAAGAAGTACAAGATTTCGGGCGTTCCCATTACGCAGAAAGGCGGCAAACTCGTCGGCATTCTGACCAACCGCGATCTGCGCTTCGAAACCCGCTTCGACATACCCATCAGCAAGGTGATGACCAAGGACAACCTGATCACGGTGCCCGTGGGGACCACGTTGGAACAGGCGGAAGAAATCCTGCACGAACACCGCGTGGAAAAACTGCTGGTGGTGGATGACAAGTACAACCTGAAGGGCCTGATCACGGTCAAGGACATCCAGAAAAAACTGAAATACCCCGGCGCTGCCAAAGACTCGCACGGGCGGCTGCGCGTGGGAGCGGCCATCGGCGCGACCGGCGACTACCTGGAGCGCGCGCAGGAGCTGGTGAAGGCGAAAGTGGATGTGCTCGCGATTGATAGCGCGCATGGGCACTCCATGCTGGTAGTGGAAGCCATCAAGAAGGTAAAGGCGAAGCTGCCGGAAGTGGACCTGATCGCCGGCAACGTGGGGACGTTCGATGGCGCCTGCGAACTGGTGCGCGCGGGGGTGGACGGGGTCAAAGTCGGGATCGGGCCGGGCTCGATCTGCACGACGCGCGTGGTGACTGGGGTGGGAGTGCCGCAAATCACGGCGATTGCCGAAGCTGCGCGCGCCACGCGCGATGCGGGCGTTCCCGTGATTGCCGATGGCGGGATCAAGTATTCCGGCGACATCACCAAGGCGCTGGCCGCGGGTGCTTCCGCGGTCATGATTGGCTCGATGTTTGCGGGCACGGATGAAAGTCCGGGTGAGCTGATTCTCTATCAGGGCCGAACGTTCAAGTCTTATCGCGGTATGGGATCGCTGGGCGCTATGGCGGCGGGGTCGAGCGAGCGCTATTTCCAGAATTCGGATGGCGATGCTTCGACGGCGATGCCGGTGATCGGCGAAGAATCGAACCGGCTGGCGAAACTGGTTCCGGAAGGAATTGAGGGACGGGTGCCCTATCGCGGTTCTGTAGCGATGATTGTGACTCAGATGGTCGGCGGTTTGAAATCGGGCATGGGCTATTGCGGTTGTCCCGGAATTGCAGACCTGCAGCAGAAGGCGCGCTTTGTGCGCATCAGTGCGGCCGGGTTACGCGAAAGCCACGTGCATGACGTTATTATCACCCGCGAAGCGCCGAACTACGCGCTGGAGTAGGGAAGAGCCCGATCTTGCCAACTACCCGTCCTAGTCTCCTGCGCGCCTGGTGGCCTGCGATCGTCTGGATCGGGCTGATCACGTTCGAGTCCACCGATTACATGTCGGCGCAAAATACCGGCAGCATGTTGTACGACCTGCTGACGCGCCTCTTCGGCGAGATCAATCTCTACGATTTTCTGTACTGGCACCACTATCTGAGGAAGGCCGGGCACGTGGTGGGTTACGGCATGCTGGGACTTCTGCTGCTGCGCGCCTTCCGGGCGACGCTGGCCCACCGCGGTACCTGGGTCGGTCGGGCGATCATGCTGGCTTGGGTGGGGACGGCCTTCGTCGCTGCGATGGATGAGTGGCACCAGAGCTTCATCCCGTCGCGGACGGGGACGCCTTGGGACGTGCTGCTGGACAGCGTGGCAGGGCTGACGGCCCTGATCCTGGCGTACCTCTTGCTGCGAATCCGTAGCCGCCGGCTCGCCGCGATCAATAAAGAAACTTGAGGGCGAACTGAATCAGCCGCGGCGGTTGAGCCGCCTGAATATGTCCGAAGTTCGGCGAACTTCAGTCTTGCCGAGGTTTGCGTCGCAGCAAAAGCAGAACGGCGGACACGGCGGCAATTGCCGAAGAGAGGTAGAAGGGAACCTGCGCGCCGTAGCTTTTCCATAGTTCTCCGGTGATCAGGCTGGCGAAGAGAGTGGTCACACTGGTAAGGAAGAAATAGATTCCGAGGGCGCGGCCACGTACCTCGGGCGCGACGGTTTCTACCACGAGCGCCTTGAGCACGGGATTGGTCAGGGCATAGAACAGGCCGTAAAACGCCATGGTCGTCCAGATCGCCAGCTGCGACGGGGCGAGCGCGAAGACGAGATAAACAATCGCAAACACGAAGTATCCGGCAGCGGCGATGGTGGAGCGGGAGAAGCGGTCGCTGAACTTTCCCGCCGGCCAGGAGAGCAGCGTGTAAGTGATATTGAAGACCAGGCCGAGAAGGGGCGCGTGGGTTGCGGGGATGCCGGCGTTTTCCGCTCGCAAGACCAGGAACATGTCGCTGGAATTGCCGAGAGAGAAGAGGGTGACCACCGCCAGCACGTAGTAGAAGTTGCCGGACAGGTTGAGCCGCACGGAGGAGAGCGGGGACGTGGCGGCGGAATTAGCAGGCCGGATGGGGGCGTCACTGTGCCCGTCATCAACAGCGGCGGGAGTTCCAACTCTGACCGCGCTGCCGGCGCGGTGAGTCTCGCGGATGCCGAGCCAGGCCACAAGAATACACAAAGTTCCGGGAACGGCGGCAGCCCAAAACACGCCGCGCATGCCGAAGTGCCCGATCAGTGCCAGCGCCACCAGAGGTCCCACAATGGCGCCGGCGGAGTCCATGGCCTGAATCAGTCCGTAGGCCGAGCCGATGCGGGACGAGTCCACCGACTCGGCGACCATGACGTCGCGGGCAGTGCCGCGGATGCCCTTGGCGAAACGATCGGAAAACCGAATTCCCAGGATTTGCCACCAGGAGGAGACGAGCGCCAGCAGCGGTTTGACGGCGTTGGCGACGACGTATCCGCCGACCACCAGCGGCTTGCGGCGGGAAACGCGGTCCGCCAGGTATCCCGAGAAAAGCTTGGCGAGGGAGGCGACACTTTCGGCGACGCCTTCGATGATTCCGAGCTGGGCCGGGCCCGCGCCGAGCGAGGCAATGAATGCGGGCAGAACCCAGTAGGCCATTTCGCTGGCCGTGTCGTTGAGGAACGAGGTCAGGCCAAAGGCGTAGACGTTGCGGGGAGTGGAGTTTTCGCCCGCTTTGCGCACGTCGGTGCCCATCGAATCAAAAGAGCACGCTGGGGGGAGGTCAGTGGTCAGAGGTCAGATGGCAGAGGTGAAAAGCCCAAAATTCCACCCGTTCTTCACTTCTGCAATCTGACCTCTGACCTCTGCAATCCGCTTTCACCTCTGCAATCTGACATCTGACCTCTGCCCTCGGTTACTTCTGCAATCTTACTTCTGACTTCTGCCTTCCTCCGTCTTCCCTTGCTTTCTGGGCTCGGGAAGGGGAGAATAAAGGCGGAGATTCATCACAGTCGGTTGTGACGGGCGCCTGAAAAAAGGTGCCACGGGCTGCGATGGCGCATCCAATAGTTGGTTAGAGCAACACTGCGGCTACAACATCCCCGCTGGTTGGGCGCAACTTCTCAGAAGGAGCGCAGCGAATCAGCTGAGCCGCTGGAGGCTTTCAACAACCCCGTTCCAAGCCAGAGCGCACGCCCGCAATTGACGGGTGCCCGTGCTTGGAGCTGAAAGCGAGTACAACTTGGCAACCGCAAGCGCAGTTTGCAGTCTGGAGAACTATCTCGTCCTTCCGGATCGAACGATGGACGAGCGGATTCGAGAAGCCAAACAGGTCCTCGGCCGCGAGGTAGTCGTGCTGGGCCATCACTACCAGCGCGACGAAGTCATTCAGTTTGCCGATTTCCGCGGCGACTCCTACAAGCTTTCCCAGGAAGCGGCGCGCGCCCAGGGCCGCTACATCATTTTCTGCGGCGTTCACTTCATGGCCGAAAGTGCCGACATATTGAGCCGTCCCGGCCAGATCACAATTCTTCCCGACCTCAACGCCGGATGCTCCATGGCCGACATGGCCGAGATCACGCAGGTGGAAGACTGCTGGGAGCAGTTGGTCCGCGCGGGCGTGACCACCGACGAGGGCGAGGGCATTACGCCGATCACGTACATCAACTCGACTGCTGCGATCAAAGCCTTTGTGGGCGAGCGCGGCGGGGTGGTTTGCACGTCTTCGAACGCGGCCGCGGCGATGAAGTGGGGGCTGGCGAAAAATGAGAAATTGCTGTTTCTTCCCGACCAGCACCTGGGGCGGAATACCGGCTACGCGATGGGTATCCCATTGAATGAGATGGTGGTTTGGGATCCGTATCAGCTGGGCGGCGGCGTGACGCCGGACCGGTTGCGTGCCGCGAAGATAATTCTGTGGAAAGGGCATTGCGCGGTCCATCAGCGCTTTCTGCCAGAGCATGTGGACAACGTGCGGGCAAAGTACCCCGGGATTCGCGTGATTGTGCATCCGGAATGCCGGTGGGAAGTGTGCCAGAAAGCGGACGGCATCGGCTCGACCGAAGGACTGCTGAAGATGATTCGCGAAGCGCCTTCGGGGACGATGTTTGCCGTCGGTACCGAGATCCACCTGGTCAACCGCATGGGCAAGGAGTTTGCGGAGCAGGGGAAGAGGGTCATCACGCTCGACGATTCCGGATGCCTGTGCACGACCATGTTCCGCATCTCGCCCCAGCATTTGTGCTGGGCGCTGGAGAATCTGGTGGAAGGGAACGTCGTCAACCAGATCAAGGTGAAGGATGGCGTGAAGCGCTGGGCGCGGGTGGGGCTGGATCGGATGCTGGAGATCAGATAGCTGGCAGGTCGCAGGTGGCGGGTCGCAGGAAGGCATCAGCACACACACGGGGCAAACGAACTCGGGAGCAGCTTTAGGCGGCCTTGTCGGGCTGCGTTTTGCAGGTGATTCACTAGGCCATTCAGAATTCGTCCCACTTCTTCGGCTTTGCCGAGGGTGTTGTTGAATGTGAGTGCATCAAGGTATTCGAGATCTCGCGCAATTGAGAGCTGGGTCTCTAATTCGAGCAGCGATCCCCGCGCCTGATAAAGAAAGTGCGCAAAGTCCTTTCGAGAGCGGCGGCCTTGCCTTCAGCGATATTGCTGGGCACGGAAATCGCAGCCCGACGCATCTGAGATGTTAGGCCGTAGGTCTCGTCTTTGGGGAATCTTCGCGTCCATCGGTAAATGTCGAGTGCCAAGTCCTTTGCTTTTTGCCACGCGATCAGATTGCGATAACTCTCTGTCATGAAAGCGACCTCGTCACCATCAAACGCGGCCCGGCATGTTCTCGCAGTGACCCGGGTCACGGCAGGGTTTGTTCGGTTTTCCTGCCAACTGCGGCCTGCCACCTGCGAGCTTTAGGGTCGGGGTCAGTTAGAATGAAGACACGCCATGTCCGACCGCACTTTCACTCTCGACGA
>JACQDD010000198.1 GCA_016201265.1 Terriglobales bacterium
CACGTCATGCTGGTCGATCTCGGGCGCAACGACCTCGGACGCGTCAGCGAGTATGGCTCGGTCAAGGTCCGCGATCTGATGTTTGTCGAGCGCTATTCCCACGTCATGCACCTGGTCTCGGCACTGGAAGGCCGGCTGCGTCCCGGGCTGGACGCCATGGACGCATTCGCCGCCTGCTTTCCCGCGGGAACTCTCAGCGGCGCTCCCAAAGTGCGCGCCATGCAGATCATCGAAGAGCTGGAGCCCGTGCGCCGCGGAGTCTATGGCGGCGCCGTTCTCTACGCCGACTTTGCCGGAAACCTCGACTCCTGCATCGCGATCCGCACGCTGCTCATGAAAGGGAAGAAAGCGTACTTGCAAGCAGGTGCCGGGATTGTGGCGGATTCCGATCCGCAGCGGGAGTTTGAGGAGACGGAGAACAAAGCGAAAGCGGTGCTGCGGGCGGTGGAGATGGCGCGAGGCAGTGGATCAGGCGGTCTGGCACCAGCTTGCCTGCCAGTTTGACATCTTTACGCAATATGCGTAATAATATACGCACTATGCGTAAGTCTTCTGTTTTGAATGTACTGTTCCCGCAAGTCCGGCAAGGTGTGCTCGCAGCCACCCTCGCGCAGCCAGACAAGTGGTGGTACCTTTCGGAACTCGCCGACCGATTGGGCACAAGCCCGTCGAGCCTTCAGCGAGAGCTATCATCTTTGGCGGCAAGCGGAATACTGCTGCATCGCCGGGAAGGCACAAGGGCCTACTACAAAGCAGAAACGAAGTCACCAGTGTTCCGCGAACTGCGGCAGCTTTTCGAAAAAACTGCCGGACTGGTTCCGATTCTGGAGCAGATGTTGAAGCCGTTCGGAGGCAAAATTCAATGTGCCTTTGTCTACGGTTCCGTGGCGCGAAATCAGGAACGGGCAACGAGTGACGTAGATTTGATGGTCATCGGCGGAGCGGGTCTCGCTGATCTCTCTGGGGCGCTCCGCAAGGCAGAGGCACGCCTCGGAAGAGAGGTCAACATCACAGCTTATTCTCTAGAGGAGTTCCGGAAAAAAATCGGATCGCGCGATCACTTCCTCACCGCAGTTTTGCGGGGACGCAAAAAGTTTGTGAAAGGAGGCCGGGGTGACTTGGACGAAATTGTTGGCCAGTGACGAAGCCCGGAGACAAAAGACCTCCAAGAAAGAATTGGACAATATGCGCGCCTTGATCGCCCGCGACCTCGCAGACGCAGCCATTGCGGGCCTGTCGGCAGACCGGAGATTCGCGACTGCTTACAACGCTGCGCTCCAGGCGGCAAACATGGCGATTGCGTGTGCTGGGTACCGGATCGTTAGCAAGGCCGGACATCATCGGGTCTCGCTGGAAAGCGCGAAACTTGTGCTTGGCAATCCAGTTCACAAGTACGCCGACTATTTCGAGACCTGCCGGCGGAAGCGAAATACCATCGACTACACCTTCTCCAACGTTGCGACTGAGACCGAAGCGGAGGAGATCCTTGTCCAGGCCGCCGAGTTTTGCAACCACGTCGAAGAATGGATCACCAAGAACCATCCCGCGCTCAAGAAATGACAGTCTCCACTATCCACTTTTGAGAAAGTTTTGGACCAACTTTTTCCCTTCTTCCGTCAGCACGCTCTCGGGATGGAACTGGACTCCTTCCACGGGAAACTTCCGGTGTCTTAGCCCCATGATGACCCGCGTTCCGTCTCTGTCCTGAGTCCAGGCGCTGACCTCCAGCTCTGGCGGCAGTCCCTCATCGGCAACAATCAGCGAGTGATAGCGCGTAGCCGTCATCGGCGACGGAAGTCCGCGGAAAATTGTCTTGCCGTCGTGCTCGACCTGGCTGGTCTTGCCGTGCATCAGGTTTTTGGCCCGCACGACCTGTCCGCCGAAAGCCGCGCCGATCGCCTGGTGTCCCAGGCACACTCCGAGCAGCGGAACTTTTCCGGCAAAATGGCGGATCAGTTCGATGCTGATGCCGGCTTCCTGCGGCGTGCACGGGCCGGGAGAAATCACGATCCGCTCGGGACGCATGGCCTCGATTTCGTCGACGCTGACCTGGTCGTTGCGCCGCACCTCGACCTCGGCGCCCAGCTCCCCGAGGTACTGGACCAGGTTGTAAGTAAACGAGTCGTAGTTGTCGAGGACGAAGACCACGGATACATTTTAGCTGCATTCGAACAGCCTTGAACCGCAGAGTACGCCGAGGACGCAGAGGAAAAGCCGGATCAAGCAATTTCTCTGCGCTCTCTGCGTACTCTGCGGTTCAAGGCTTTTTGGACCGGTCCCCATCAAAGTCTTGACAGGCCCATGGCCAACCGCCATGCTTACAGGCAATCCCGGGAGGTTGCATGGCCGAAACTCAGCAGGAAAAAGACAAACGGGCCACGCGACGGTTCGCACTGCGTCTGCCGGTGAGTGTCCGTTACGGAGAAAATGGACAGGAGCACGAGGCGCAGACCCGCGACGTCAGCGCGCGCGGCATCTGCTTCTATCTGGAATCGGCCATTCAGGCCGGCTCTGGCATTGACTTCACGCTGACCCTGCCTCCCGAGATCACGCTCACGGAAAGCATCCGCGTGCGCTGCAAAGGGCGCGTGCTGCGGGTCGAAGGCGGCAGCGCCAATGGCAAGATGGCGGTTGCCGCCGTCATTGACGAATACGAGTTTCTGGCCGACACCTGATACCCTTCGTCACTTCTTCCCGTGATCGCTTGAGTGGTATGGTGGAGGGAATACTCGAGTGCTCCCGTGAAGTGCTTCCGGCCGAATCCTGAGTTCCGGCAAACGTTCCTGCGCTGCCGTCAGCAAGCGCATTGCTGCGCAGCGAAACGCGCGCCGGGAAGCCGAGAACCTCGCCGCTTCGCTGATTCGATCGGCGGGCGGGGCGCCCGCCGGACAGCCGGCGAGGGTGCCGGCGCTACCCTCAACTCGGCTTGCATTCTCCTGATACTGGGACTGCTCGTGTTCGCAGCGCCCCGGGTTCGCTCTCAAACATCAACCAAGCCTGGTCCTCAATCTTCTCCCTACTCTGCGGTCAAGAGCTTCCGGATCGTGCAGGAAAAAGATGGTCCCGCCGTTGAGATCCTCTCGACGAAACCGCTGATTCCCTCGATCCAGGCGATCGGCGATCCTCCCCGGCTGGTGATTGATCTGCCCAACGCGCGGCTGGACACGAAACAAAAGCGGATCAGCGTGCAGGCCGACCAGATCAGCACGCTGCGCGCTGACCAGTTTCAGCAGAATCCTCCGGTGGCGCGCGTGGTGGTGGATTTACTTGCGCCACGCGCTTACACCTGGGCGGCCGCCGGCAATCGCCTGCTCGTGCATCTGGGAAGGAATCCACCCACCGAGGCGAACAAGTCGCCGTTTCAGGCGCCGTCGGTAGTGAGCCTGACGCTTGCGCCCCAGCCTGTGGCAGCGGTGCGTACCGCCGGACCGCTAGCCGTCGCCGGGAATACTCTGGCTTCGGGTTCTTCCATCACGGCCGGCGCCGATACCGCCATTCTCAACCTGGCGCGTGGCGGAGAAGTCCACGTCTGCCCCGGCACTACCGTCTCGGTGACGCCTTCGCAGAGCGGCCACAACGTGATGCTGGGCGTAAATACGGGCGCACTCGAAGCCCATTACGCGCTCGACGCATCTTCCGATTCTGTGATCACGCCGGATTTCCGTATCCTGCTGTCGGGCCCCGGTGAATTTCACTACGCCATCAGCACCGACACGCATGGCAACACATGTGTGCGCGCTCTTCCCGGCAATACCGCCTCGGCGATTGTTTCCGAGTTGCTGGGCGATCGCACTTATCAGGTGAAGGCGACCGACCAACTCGTGTTTCACTTCGGACAACTCGACCGCGTGGATATGGCTGTGCCGCTGGAGTGCGGATGTCCGCCGCCGCGCCAACCTGTGTTGCGGGCGAGCAACGATCTGCCGGTGATCAGCGAGGCGCAGGCACCTGCGAACCCGAATCAGGTAGCGATCCCGGCGAGCACAGAGACGGCTCATACCGAGAGCGCTACATCCGATGGAATGCCGGTGGCGGCTACTCCCACTGACAACTCCGCCGCATCGAACGAACTGCACGTCCAGGTAGAAGCACCGTTCGTGTTCCGCGCGACCGGACCTCCTCCGGCGCCGGTCGAGGATGTCCGCGCCTTGCCCCTGGACACGCGTCCACTTCCTGCGCCCGCTTTAAGCGCGCCGCTTCCGCCCGCTCACGGGCGAAAGCCCGCAGGCACAGTAACGGCATCCGCCGATCCGTCTCCACGCCGCGGCTTCTTTCGAAAGCTGGGCGGATTCTTTGCGGCCATGTTCCGCTGAACTTGCACGAATGTGCAGGCAAAGAAATCCCACCCCGGATGCATCTATAAAACCAAACGTTCAAATTGCATAGGGGGAACCAGATGCGAAAACTCTGCACTCTTGTCTTGTTGCTAACGGCACTGGCCG
Source organism: Terriglobales bacterium (assembly GCA_016201265.1). Lineage (GTDB taxonomy): Bacteria > Acidobacteriota > Terriglobia > Terriglobales > Acidobacteriaceae > Acidiflorens. The sequence continues at coordinate 4,443 of JACQDD010000198.1, forward strand.
GCGTCGCTTCCGCGCAGATCCCGACCAAGGGAAATATGTTCTTCGGCTATTCCTACAATCGCTCCGAGATCGTTTCCAACGACGCTACCAATCTGAATGGCTGGAACGCGTCCCTGGAGGGGAAGTTGCTCCCGTGGGTCGGCATCGTGGCCGATATCAGCGGCCACTATGGGAATCGCAATTTCTTCGTGCCTGTGGGAGACAACCCGAACGCCGACTTGAGCGAATACAATTTTCTGTTTGGGCCCCGTGTTTCCGTGAAGGTAAGCCGCTTTCGTCCATTTGCCGAACTGCTTGTCGGCGCCGGGCACATCAGCCGGAGCAAAGGTATCTCGGATTCCGACACTTCTTTCGCGAACGCGGTGGGTGGTGGGCTTGACTACCATGTTTTCGGGCCGGTCGCAGTCCGCGGACAGCTCGACTGGATCCACACGCGCTTCTTTGGTAACGGGCAGAATGATGTGCGGTTCTCGACAGGAGTGGTGGTGCATTTCTGAAAAGCAGGCTGTGGGCGCTAGGCCTTGGGCCTCGGGACCGTGGAGAGGAACCGTCGTTGAATCAAGAGGAAAATGTGAGCTGAATCCTAGAGCCG
>JACQDD010000199.1 GCA_016201265.1 Terriglobales bacterium
GCTCGCGCGATACGCTGGCCATCATCTCCCGCACGTTTGCCTACATCTTCGACGACGCTCCCACGCAGAGCACGCTTCCTGGCGTGAGCCTCCACCCCATCGATGGGCCGTTCGATCTCTTCGGCCTGCGCTTGGTTCCCGTCCCGGCCATGCACGGCACGATGCCCGTGCTGGGCTTCCGCTTCGGCCGCGCCGCTTACCTCACCGACTTCAGCAGCGTCCCGGAATCCTCCCGCGCACTGCTCCGCGATCTCGACGACTTCATCCTCGACGCCCTGCGCTTCGACCCGCATCCCATGCACTCGAGCGTAGACCAGTCGCTCGCGCTCATCGCCGACCTCAAGCCCGGCCGCGCCTACTTCACGCACATTGCCCACGACTTGGCACACGCAGAGGTCAACACAAAACTCCCCGCCAACGTGCGCCTGGCCCACGACGGACTCTCCTTCGAGGTGGCCTGCTGATGGCCATGCAACTCTTCGTCTCGCTGGAGGGCTGGGCCGAACAGTTCGGTCCCGAGGGCTCGGGACGCCCGCCCACCGTGGTGACCATCGGCAACTTCGACGGCCTGCACCTCGGCCATCAGAAGATCATCGACCGTCTCATCGAACGCGCGCGGGCGCTCAACGCCATCGCCACTGTGGTCACCTTTGACCCGCACCCCATGAAGGTGCTGCGCCCCGGCACCGCGCCTTCGCTCATTGCTCCGCTGGAGCATCGCCTGGTCGGCCTGGACCAGATGGGGCTGGATGCCGCGCTCGTGTTGCCCTTCGATCTCGAACTCTCGCGCCTCTCCGCGGAAGAGTTCGTGCGCCAGATCCTGGTGGAGAAACTGCACGCGCGCCTCATTCTCGTCGGCGGGAACTTCCGCTTCGGCCACAAGCAGGCCGGCGACGTCAAACTGCTCATCGATCTGGGCGCCACTCTGGGCTTCGACGTGGATGTAATTTCGCCGGTGGTCATGCGCCGGGAAGTTGTCTCCAGCACGGCCATTCGCGACGCTGTGCGCGCCGGCGAGACCACCCGTGCCGCACGCCGCCTCGGCCACCCTTTCTGCCTCACCGGCGCGGTCCAGCCGGGCACGGGCACCGGCAAGCGCCTCGTCGTGCCCACCCTTAACCTCGCGCCGGATCAGGAGCTTCTTCCCCACATGGGCGTATACGCCACCGAAACGTGGATCGCGCTCAGCCCCGGCGAAGGCACCGCTATCGGACTTCCCCGCCATCCCGCCGACCGCCCCAGCCGCGTCTATCGCTCCGTCACCAACATCGGCGTGCGTCCCACCTTCGACGGAACAAAACTCTCCATCGAAACCCACCTTCTGGATTTTTCCACGGAATTGCGCACCGGTTGGCTGGCCGTCGAATTCTGGGTGCGCCTGCGCGACGAAATGAAATTCTCCGGCCCCGACGAATTGCGCGCGCAGATTGATCGCGACATCGCCAGCGCCCGAAAATTCTTCCGCCGCCTCGACCACGTCCGCGATCTCATGCGCACCCGCCCCCACCGCGCCCCCGACCCCTTCTAGCGCAGCCGTCGTAGGACAGGCTTTCCAGGACGATTATCACCTTAACGCATGATGATATGATCCAAGAATGCAAAAAGCTGATTGGTTCGCCGTGGCTCTAACTACACTAGGAATCGCGGCGACTTTTCTTTTCGGTGGGCCGACGGCTGGCATAATCTTCCTAATTCTTGGGATTATCTTTCTCGTCGTTTGGTTTCGTTCGCAAGACAGTCCAGCCAGAGCGGTATTTGATTGGAGTGCGGAATGGAAAGAACTGGCGGAAAAGTTTGAGCGCATACCATCCAAGCACGTCAGGGCGACGTGGATAAGTGAGACCTTGAATTTCGATGGAACCGATGTCGGAGAGCAATGGTATATGGGTGACGATTCGAACGTCACGGGAGCCAAAGAAGAGTGCGGAGCACTTTGCAAGTTGGCTGGTGCGATGCTTCTCAAATCTCCAGTCATATCTGGCAGGCTTTCAGAAAAAGTGCGCACGCGGAGCGATGATACATGGAGATGGCTATACTTTCTGAAAGAAAAGGTAGGGCTGGAGCATCTTGGGAATGGAGATACGTGGGCAGGTGGGCGACACATAAAGGACCAAAGTGGAAGCATCGAAAACCTTGCCGCCGTTTCAGCCAGAATCTGCACTGAATGCACAGCGGAAGAACTCAAGCAGCAATGAGTTTCTTGTATTCCAGATTCGGGGAAGCAATGAGCCGCCTGAAGGTATCGCGGAAAAGGAACGCATTTTGGCGGTGTTGAAGGAGACTCTCGATGTAGCAATGTCCGGGGGGAAGACATCGGAGCTGAACGGAACTTTCGTACTTTGCCCTACTCCATGTAGTACTTATTCACGAGCGCGTCAAACTGAGACCTGGAGACGCATTCTTTTGTCTCGAAAGAAGGAAGAAGTTTCGTGAATTCTCCGTGCGCGTCTGAAGGAAGCTTCACATTGCAAAGCGCCAGTTGTGAACCTTTCCCTTTTTCAAAAACGGCGGTATAGACGGCATAGTTCTTTCCCTCGAAAGCGTCAATTATATCTACAGAAACCCCATATTTATCAACGTAGGCCACTTGCATGAAACACTTGTCTAATTTCGTGTTGTAGTGGTTCTCGAAGGAAGCTCTTTCGGGATAGCGCAGCTTGAACGCTTCCTGCGCCTGCTTCGCGCACTTTCCCTGAAGGTCGAGGCTTGTGGTCTTCGATATCGACTCCAGCTTTGCGTTCATTTCCTGAACCTGCCGCCGTTGTTCTCGGAGGGCAGCGGTTTGTGAGTACAGGAGCAGACTTAGTACTCCGACAAAGACTATCAGCAGAACTATCGTGGTGTTTTTCATTCTTGAGTTGGGCGTATAGCCAACCCTCTCCGCCTGAATTTTTCTTGACCGCACAGCACATTCAGAGCATACCACTGCGGGACTTCATCGAGGAGTTAGAAGGCGTGGGCGTGGGTTTTAGGGTTTGAGGGTGCCCCACCTGTCCAGAGCGCAGCCGAATAATGCCGCGCTTCGTTTCCTACTGCGCCTTCGCGTCCGACAGATTCTTCGGCGACTTCTGGTTCAGCAGCGACACGAGCCCCTGGCCCGCCGCCGGCGGCTGCACTTTTCCTTCCCGCACGATTTCCCGCGCGCTCAGTTCCCGCCCGTAAATTTTCTTGTTCGCGTCGCCGTCCGTCCGCAGCGTCGAACCTTCCAGCGACACGCCAGCAAACAACCCTTTCGCCCGCGAGTAGGTCAGGATCTCCGCCTTCATCACGACGTCCGTCTGTGCGCCGGCGTCGCGCCCTTTCGGCCCGGCCGCGACCGCGGCGTCCGTGCCCAGCTTCGCTTTGCTGCTCATCACCGAGTTCGCGCCCTTCGGGTTCATCACCAGCAGGATGAAGTCGGTGGCTTGCCCACCGAGTTGCAGCCCGATGTTCGCCCCTTCCAGCGCAAACATCGCTGGCGCGCCCCACGGGCCGCTGAAGTTTTCTCCGCCGCGGCACACGATAGCCCCGCGCCCTACGCTCCCGCCGATGCCGATCGCAAATTTCTTCACCGACGGCAGCACAATCACGCACTCCGCTTTGTTCAGCAGATCCGGGGGAACGCCTTCGGGCATGTCGAGAATTTCCTTCAAGACCGTGCCGCACTGCTCCAGGCGCTCCTGCTCTTTTTTCTGTGCCAGCGCCGGCAACGTCACCAGCGCCGCCGCCGTCACCACCGCCAGTATCTTTTTCATAACTCCTCCCGAAAGCGGCTCGACTGTAGGGGCGGTCTTTAGACCGCCATCGTCTCCCCTCACATCGGCACAAA
>JACQDD010000200.1 GCA_016201265.1 Terriglobales bacterium
CGCGATGGCTTCCCACTTGCATGGGAAGACGCGGAAGACCTGAAAGATGAAGACCTCGCGAAATTTCCCGCGTCGCGACGCATCTTCCAACGCGACGGCAAGTACTACCAGGCTGGCGAGGTCCTAAAACAGCCGGAACTGGCGCGGACGCTGGAGCGGATCGCGAAGAATCCCGAGGATTTCTACCACGGTGCCATGGCGCGGGAACTGGCCGCGGCCATCGCGAAAGGCGGCGGGCTCGTCACCGCCGACGACCTCGCCCAATATGAGGTCAAAGAGCGTGAGCCGATCCGCGGCACGTATCGCGGTTACGACATCATCAGCACGCCGCCTCCTTCTTCGGGCGGGATTGCGCTGGTTGAAATCCTGAACATCCTCGAAGGATTCGATCTTGCGAAACTGGGGAACCGCTCAGCCGGGGCCATCCACCTCACCGTGGAAGCTTTCCGCCGGGCCTTTTATGACCGGGCCGAGTTTCTCGGCGATCCGGACTTTGCGAAGATCCCGGTGCCGCAGTTGATCGACAAGCGCTACGCCGAGGCTTGGCGCGAGTCCATCGATCCCAACCACGCCAGCGCGAGCAACGAACTCAAGCGTCCCGGCATGTTCAACGAACTGGAACGCGTCGCCCAGTTCCAGCCTGGGGCCATTCGCGAGCCGGAAAACACCACGCACTACTCGGTTGTCGATCCCGAAGGCAATGCGGTGGCGGTTACCACAACGCTCAACGACTCCCTGGGGTCACGCGTCACCGCCGAAGGGCTTGGTTTCCTGCTCAACGACGAAATGGACGACTTCGCCGCCAAGCAGGGAGTGCCCAATGCTTACGGGCTGATCCAGGGGCCGGCCAACGCCATCGGCCCCGGTAAGCGGCCGCTCTCTGCGATGACACCCACCATCGTGCTGAAAGATGGCAAGTTTTTCCTGGTGCTGGGCTCGCCGGGCGGCCCGACCATCATCACCTCGGTCGCAAATATCCTGATGGGCGTCGTGGATTTTGGGCTTGATATTCAGGAAGCCGTCAACGCCCCGAGGTTTCATCATCAGTGGCTCCCCGACGCAATTCATGCCGAAGACCGGCTCTCTCCCGATACAATGAACCTTCTGCGTTCCAAAGGACATAAACTGGACGTCGCGCATTTTTGGGGTGATGGCGAATGCATCATGGTTGACCCCAAGACCGGCGAACGCCTGGGCGCGAGCGACGGACGCAACAATGGGAAGGCGGTAGGTTACTGATGCTGAAGGCGGTCTCCACATACGTTTATGTGAAAGAACGGCTTCATCCGGGCCTGCTCGATGAGTTGGTGAAAGCCGGAGCCCAGGCAATTGAAATTTTTGCCGCGCGCCAGCACTTCGACTACGCCAACCGCAAGCAGCACATTCGTGAAATTGCCGATTGGTTTCGCTCTACCGGCATCCCGCTGAACTCAGTGCACGCGCCTCTGTTTTCCGACTACGAGTGGGGACGCACCGGTTCTCCGCCGGTCAACATCGCGTCTACCGACCGCGCCGGTCGGATCGAGGCCATGGACGAGATCAAGCGCGCCCTGGAAATCGCCGAGCAGATTCCGTTTCGCTTCCTGGTGCAACACATCGGAAATCCCAACGAGGACTTTGACGAAAAGAAGTTTGAAGCCGCCATGACTTCGATCGAACACTTGCGGGCGTTCGCCAAGCCGCTCGGAGTCAGGATTCTGGTTGAGAATATTCCGAACGAGCTCTCGACTCCCGAGCGCCTGGTGGAATTCATCCGGACATCGCGTCTCGACGACGTCGGCGTCTGCTTCGATTGTGGCCACGCGCACATGATGGGCGGCATTCCCGAAGCGTTCGAGACGCTCAAGAAGCACATCTGCTCGACCCACTTGCACGACAACAACAAAGACAAGGACTCGCACCTTTGGCCGGGCAAAGGCTCGATCAACTGGAAAGAAACGATGGACCTGCTGCGCTCCGCCCCGCAAACGCCGCCGCTGCTGCTCGAGATCGAAGGCGAAGAGAAGAAAAACCCGGGGGCGGATGTGAGCGCGACGTTCCGCACGCTGGAAGATTCTTAGGCATTTAACCGCAGAGTCCGCAGAGATCGCAGAGAAATTCGAAAGAAAAAACCAAAGAAACTCTGCGATCTCTGCGAACTCTGCGGTTAAGGTTTTGATCTTATGTCAGCACCAGTCAGCACCATTGCAGAAATCGGCAAGCACGAAGGCCAGGCCGTCACCGTTCGCGGCTGGCTCTACAACCTGCGCGAAAGCGGCAAACTGCTGTTTCCGCAGTTTCGCGACGGCTCGGGAGTGATTCAGGGAGTGGTGCCGAAGAATGCCGTCCCGCCGGAAGTGTTCGACGCGATCAAGGGCCTCACGCAGGAGTCGAGCGTGATCGTCGAAGGCAAGGTCCGCGCCGACAAACGCGCCCCCGGCGGCTACGAACTCGATGTATCGAATGTGCAGGTCGTGCAGCGCGTGTCCGAGTCCGACCCCTACCCGATCACGCCCAAAGAGCATGGCGTGGACTTCCTGATGGAGCACCGGCATCTCTGGCTGCGCTCGTTGCGCCAGGCGGCGATCCTGCGCGTGCGCGCTGAGATCATTCGCGCGACCCGGGATTTCTTCGACAGCAACGGATTCACGCTGACCGATCCCCCGATCATCACGCCCGCCGCCTGCGAAGGCACCACTACGCTGTTTCCCGTGGACTACTTCGATGAGCAGGCGTTTCTCACGCAGTCGGGCCAGCTTTACATTGAAGCTACTGCAATGGCTCTGGGCAAGGTGTATTCGTTCGGCCCAACGTTTCGGGCGGAAAAATCGAAGACGCGGCGCCATCTCACCGAATTCTGGATGGTCGAGCCCGAAGTCGCGTACGGCACGCTCGA
>JACQDD010000195.1 GCA_016201265.1 Terriglobales bacterium
CGCGAGAAGATGTTGCGGTCGCTGCCCGAGATCGAGAAGCGTACCCGTCAAATGATGCGGGACGCAGTCGCGAAAAATGCTGGAACGCCGCTGCCCCAGATTCTGCGCCAGGTCACCAACGAGGTGAATGGATTCTCCAGCGAGGCCAAGCGCCAGTTCTTTGCCATCATCGACAACGTGCCGATGGCCTATCAGAAAGCAAATGCGATCTTCTCGACCCCGGAGAGGAAAAACCCGGGAGGCGGCGGCATCTTCTCGATTTTCGTTTCAGATCTGTGTAAAGGGTGCGCCGCCTGTGTCACCGCATGCGGCGACCACCAGGCGCTGAAGATGGTGCAGGAGACCGAGCAGGTCAACGCAGAGCACGAGACCGGCACAGCCTTCTTGAATCTTCTGCCGGATACGCCGCAGAAGTACCTGGGCCTCTACAACGATGCCCGGCCGCAGGATTCCAAGACAGCAACGCTGAGAAATATGCTGATGGTCCATCGCAGCTACGACGCGCTGGTTTCCGGAGACGGAGCGTGCGCGGGTTGCGGTGAAAAAAGCGTTCTCCGAGCGATTGCCGCCGTGACCGAGGCCTACATGCGGCCGATCTACCACGCCAAGGCTGACCGGCTCCGGGCCAAAGCCGCCGAGATGGAGAAAATGGGTGTCCAGAAGCTGACCGCGCTCAAAGGGAAGAGTCCCGACCAATACGATCTGCTGCGGCAAGCAGTCGCCCATCTGCTCATGGGGTTGGGCGGCGAGGATGATAAAGATACCAAGGCTCGGATCGCCGCGAACGGACCAATCCCCGACAAGGAAATAGTGGATGCGATCGCCGCGGTCATGAAACAAGAAGCTTTCAACCACAAGGATCTGCAGCCGGTCGACGGCCGCCTCGCCAACGGAATGTGTGTCATGGCGATGGCGGCGCACACCGGGTGCAATACCGTCTACGGCTCCACGCCTCCCAACAACCCGCACCCGTATCCCTGGATGAACTCGCTCTTCCAGGACGGCATCACGGTCGGATGGCTCATGGGGGAGAGCTTCATCGTCGATCACGGCAGACGCTCCGTGATTCCGGAGAGGCTGGCCGATGCGCTGATTCATCGCGAACAGGACGTCATCACGCCGCGCGAGTACTACGAGTACACCCACTTCAGCGACGCGTTGATGACGGATCAGGAGATTCTTGAGCTGCCGAAAGTGTGGGCCGTGGGCGGCGACGGCGGTATGGGCGACATCGGGTATCAGAATACCTCGAAGGTGATTCTGCAGAACCGTCCCAACGTCAAAGCAGTCATGCTGGACACCCAGGTTTACTCCAACACCGGAGGACAGAACTCCGACTCGACGCCCATGCTGGGTGGCAGCGACATGAACGTGTTCGGAGCCGCGACCCAGGGCAAGAGCGTGGAGAAGAAGACCGTCGCCGAGACGTTTCTGGCAGGCCATGGATCGCCTTTCGTCGCCCAGGTCTCGATCGCCAACGCGCCCAAGCTGTACCGGGCGATCCTCGATGGCATCGAGTATCGTGGGACGGCGTTTCTGCAATGCTTCACGACTTGTCAACCGGAACACGGCGTGGCCGACGACATGGCGCTCATGCAAGCCCAGCGTGTGCGCGACTCGCGGGGCGCGCCGGAGTTCGTTTTCAATCCGCGGTTTGGGGAGACGTATCGCGAAGCACTCGATCTCAAGGGTAATCCCTCGCTGGAAATGGATTGGTATGAGACAAAGTTGAAAGGAACCGGCGAGGCTTACCGTTACACGGTCGCCCACTGGTGCGCCACCGAGGCCAGATTTCGCAACCACCTCAAGAAGATCAAGAAGGACGATGCGGCCCAACTGATCCCGCTGGAGAACATACTCGTCCGCATCACCCAACAGGACGTCGTGTATCGTCGCCACTTGATCCCCGAACATCGCGCCTACGTCCCTGATTTTGGCGTCTGCATCAAAATCCAGGGAATGAACGGAGACGCTGAGTATCGGGCGATTTCGCGGCAACTCGTGCTCTTCTGCGTCGAACGCCGCAAGGCGTGGCGAATGCTGCAGAGCAAAGCCGGCATCGAAAACCAGGAATACATTGCCCAGCGCTCGATCCTGGCCGACGTCGATGCGGGCAAGATCTCAAAAGAGGAACTGTTCACGTGCGGAGAGCAGTTGCTGAAGGAGCGGGCACAAACCGCCGGTTTGGCAAAGCCGCCTGAAGGCGGTTCTGGTATGGCTCGCGCCACCTCCGAGGCTTCGGTACGCCCCGGCCCCCAAGGTGTCCAACCATCTGTTTCCTGAGCGGACCAACCCAGCCTCGCTTGGCCATGGTCTGATTTTCACCTGGCCGTATGGCCGGAATTTAGCGGGAGCGCGGGGCATTCATCGGTTGTCGGCGGAGGAATGCCGGGCTGAGCCGTCCCTGGTGCAACCCGGAATGATCTTTATTATTACAACGGGTGGGGGGCAAGGGCATACCGGTTTGGTGGAGGAAGTTCGCGGCATGACTCTGAATACCATCGAGGGCAATACCAATGAAGGCGAATCCCGGGAAGGAATCGGCGTGTTCCGCCGCACCACCCGGAGAATCTCAGACATGAACCGCGGATTTATTGATTACGGTCACTCCGCTTAGAAGGGAACCTATCGCGCGAGGTGGATCTTGCCCAAAAACGTGGTTATTTGTTGCGACGGTACCAACAGCAGCTTTCAACGCGACCTCACCAACGTAGCGCGCATGAGCTGTATCGCGTCGAGGGTGCCCGGCGCGCAGCACGTCTATTACGACGTCGGGGTAGGAGTCGAAGAGCCGGGGTTTGTCACGAAACTGGGCGCCACTCTCTATCGTTGGGCTGGACTGGCGTTTGGCGCGGGCCTGGTAAAGAACGTGGTGCAGGCCTACCGTGAGATCGTCAGCAACTATGAGCCGGGAGACCGGCTGTTTTTGTTCGGGTTCAGCCGGGGAGCTTACACGGTGCGGGTCCTGGCAGGGGTTCTCGAGAATTACGGACTTTTGAAACGGGAGAACCAATCCGAGGTGGAAGATGTCATCCGGAAGTTCAGCGCACTCTTTCCCAAAAAGGGTTCTGCGGACGCCGAGGATCCGGCTCGGCGTGAGGCCTACTGCAATCGGACATTCGCCGAAGCCCGGCAGATCCGGGAATCGCGTTCGGTGGAATGCTTGGTGCATTTTATGGGCATCTGGGACACGGTTTCGTCTCTGGGCTGGGCGTACGATCCGAAGACATTTCCCAACACGGCCGCGATGCGGCATGTGCGTGTGATCCGGCACGCCCTTGCCCTGGACGAGCGCCGGGCCAAGTTCCGCTCAAACCGCATAGAACCTGTGCCTGGCGCGCAGCAGGACATCCAGGAGGTCTGGTTTGGTGGTGATCACTCCGATGTGGGTGGCGGCTATCCCGATGATCAGAGTGGACTGGCGAAGAAATGTCTGGAATGGATGTTGCGGGAAGCTTGTCAGCACGATCTGCGCAAAGATCCGGCGAAAGAGAAAGAATTGCTGGAAGGTCCCAAGTCGCGGCCCGACGCCATGGGGCCCCAGCATGAGTCGCTGGAAAAGTTCTGGTGGGTGCTCGAGTACATCCGATTGCCGTATCGCAGGCAAGTAGATAGTGTCTGGAAGGAGGAGATGATCCGCTATTGCGGGAAAGGGTGGCGGAGAATTCGGGACGGCGACCTTGTCCATCGGTCGGTCCAGGAGCGTGCGAAGCAACATCTTGTAAAGAACAGCCATTGGTCCGCGGCAGAGGCCAAGGTGCAATGGGTGGACTGAATGGTGGTCCCGGATTCGAGAGCTGCCGCATGGTAAATGATTACCGGGAGAACCCGGAAGTGGGTTGAAAGCGTTGAGCTAGTGACCAATGTCCCAGATTCAGACCCGGTCGCTCTCCGACTGATCTGTTGGGTTTCGAAATCTAAGGTAAACTCTGGGCCGAAAGGGTGGGCCGCCAGGCTGACAGTCTGCGCCCACAGTTTGCCGCCATGACCGACGTGAATTCAATCCCGCCGGCTCCCGCAAAAGTGACGGATTGCCATGTGCATCTGGCAGCGCTGCCCGATGGCGGCAACGGTTGCTACATCTCGGCCAGGATGCTCAGGAGTCCTTTGTTCAAGTTTCTGATCTGGCAGCAGGGACTCGACCTGAAGGAAGCGGCGAAGTCGAACGAAAAATACGTTGCCAACCTCCTCGCGGAGTTGCGCAGTTCTCGCTATGTCGGTCGCGCCGTGCTTCTGGGAATGGACGGGGTGTACGACGCCGGCGGAAAGCTGGATCGGCAGGGCACTGAATTTCTGATCGCGAATGACTATGTTCTGAAGCTGGCCAAGTCGTATCCGGACGATTTCTGGGCGGGCGTGTCGGTGAATCCGCAGCGCCGCGACGCGCTGGAGGAGCTTCAGCGCTGCGCCGAAGCTGGCGCTAAGCTCGTCAAGTGGTTGCCCAATGCGCAGCAGTTTGACCCCGGCGACCGGCGCTACATTCCTTTCTGCCGGGAACTCGCCCGGCTCCGGCTGCCGCTGCTGAGCCACGTGGGCTACGAATTCAGCCTGATTGGCAAGGACCAGTCTTCCGGCGATCCGAACAAACTGCGCGTGGCGCTGGACCAAGGCGTCACGGTGATCGCTGCTCACGGATGCAGCCAGGGCCTGGTTTTCCATGAAAAGTTCTACCAGACATTTCTCGACCTGGCTCGCTCTCATGCCAACTTCTTCTCGGACATCTCCGCACTCAGCTTGCCCAATCGGTTGGGCATGCTGCTTCGCTTGCGGCGGCATCCAGAACTGCACCATCGCCTCCTGTTCGGAACGGATTACCCGCTGCCAGTATTCCGCTGGGCCAGCTATGGACGGGTGGGATTGCGCGCGATGAAAGAAATGGGAACCAAGAACCGATTTGACCGGCAGTATGCTCTTTGCTCGGGACTAGGGATCGGTTTCGGTTCTCTCGAAAACATCGTTGGCAAGTAGTGAAGTGACGCAGCAGTTGCCGCCGCAGCGGTGCGGCGAGGGTCTTGACGCCGAGTTAGCTAAGACATCTGCAAAGCGCGCAAACTGGAGTACCCACGCCACTTACCTTGCCTTTCCACGATCAAATGCCGATAATGATCCACTCCTGATGGCCGCTGCACGAGTGCAACCCGCGGAAGCCGACCTCATCGAACGAGTTCGCGGCGGCGACCATGAGGCCTTCTACGAACTGGTCCGGCCGCACGAACGCGGCATCTACATGGCTGCCCTTTCCATCGTCAATAACGACGCCGATGCCGAAGAGGTGGTGCAAGAGTCCATCCTCAAGGCTTTCAAGGCGATCGGAAAATTTCGCGGCGAGGCAAAATTCAGCACCTGGATCATCCAGATTACGATGAATGAAGCGCGCATGAAGCTGCGCAAGGATCGCCGCCATCTCTACGACTCGCTCGATGAGTCGCGCAAGGGAGAAGTTGAGGGCGACTACATTCCGCGGGATTTTGCCGATTGGCGCGAGATTCCCTCGGAGGCCCTGGAGAGTGCGCGGCTGCGTGAAGCCCTGAAGAAGGGTTTGGCTTTCTTGGATCCGAAGTATCGGCAGGTGCTGGTGCTGCGCGACATCGAACACCTGAACATTGCCGAAACCGCCAAACTGATGGGCATCACGCAAGCAACAGTCAAAACCCGTCTGTTGCGTGCCCGGCTGATGATGCGCGACACGCTGGCCCCTGGCTTTGACGGAGCGTGGCGCAAGGGCCGAGAATACGAGAAGGTTCGGCCGTTTTGATCGGCGACGAAAATTGTGGACAGAGAGCTTGATCCCCTACTTGGAGGGTGAAGGAAGTTGGCAAGGAAACCCATCGTCAAAATCGACTGCGTAGAAGTCTGGCGCCAGATCTCGAATTATCTCGACAACGAGGTCGAGCCGGAGCTTCGTGCCGTCATGGCGGCCCACTTCAAGGACTGCGCCCATTGCAGCGCCATCCTGGACGGTACGCGGAATGTCGTGAAGCTGATAGGAGATGGCAAGGCGTTTGAGATTCCCGCCCCCGTCAGTCAACGCTTCTACGTGAAGCTGGATCAACATCTTGCAGCCCCCCGCCCCAAGAAGCGCGGCCGCTAGCGCATTTAGAGTCGCTGTAGTGGCCGCTCGGATCACAGATTGCGCTTGCGTCCTCAGCGGTTAGAAGCTCTTGACCGCCCATCTACTGCCGAATCCGGCCGCCGTGTAAAATGCCCCTATGCCGTTCCAGTCTGGAAATCCAAACTTTGGCAAGAAGCGCCCCCCGCCCCCGGACGAGACTTTCGAGGAGGCCTCTTACCTCAAAGCGCTCGGGGAAAAGCAGAAGACCGTAAGCCTCAAACTGGCCGACGGCGAAATCGTTCGCGGATGGATCGAGTACTACGACAAGAACATGGTCCGGCTGACTCGCGAGGATGGCCCCAACCTTTTCATCTTCAAGCACGAAATCATGTACATCGCTGAAGAGGGAAAGAAGAAGTGAACGCTTGCCAGCGCAGTACCCAGTACCCTGTACTCAGTACCCAGAAGCAAGTCGCGAGAAATAGCGGCCTAGAGCCTAAAGCCCAGAGCCTAAAGCCCAAGCAATGACCTCTTCCCAACCCACGAATCTCGTCCCCGCCATGGAATCCATTGCCCGCGAGGCTGGCAGCCTGGTCATGAGCTATTTTCACCAGCGGGTGAACATCGAATATAAGGGTGATGCGGACCTGGTCACCGTGGCCGACCGCAAATCCGAAGCGCTGATCCTGGAGCGCATCCGCCAGCAGTTTCCCACCCACGACGTCATGGGCGAAGAAGGTGCGCGCATCGATTCCGGCGGTGACTACAAGTGGTACGTTGATCCCCTCGACGGCACCACCAACTTCGCCCACGGTTTTCCCGTGTTCTGCATTTCGCTCGCGGTGGAATGCCGCGGCCAGCGCGCCGCTGGCGTCGTCTATGATCCAACGCGCGAAGAGATGTTCACCGCTGAACTGGGCAAGGGCGCCCGGTTGAATGGCCAGACCATCCACGTCTCGACAACCTCCCGCTTGGCCGAGTGCCTGGTGGGCACCGGATTCCCCAGCCACAAGCGCCACAAGAGTCCCAACATTTACTTCTATCACCAGATCACGTTGCGCACCCACGGTGTCCGCCGCGCCGGATCGGCGGCCCTCGACTTATGCAACGTGGCCTGCGGCCGCTTTGATGCCTTTTGGGAGTTCAACCTGAATCCCTGGGACACGGCGGCCGGCGTGCTGATTGCCGATGAAGCCGGAGGCCGAGTGACCAACTTCTCTGGCGGCCCCTTTCAACTCGACAGCCGCGAGACCCTGGCCTCCAACGGGCTCGTGCACGAAGCGCTCATCCACGAATTTCAGGAGATTTTCGCCGGCCGCGGATTGGAAGAGTTGCCCAGCCCCGTCGAGTACGCCAAAGATCGCGCAACCTAAGCGGTACAATATGTATGGTGTGGGGCGTGGGGATTTTCCCTGTGATCCCCTGTGTCCTCCGCGGTGAAAGGATTTCCGCAGGGAAATTCACGTGATCAATTCACTTCTCGAACGCAAGATTGCAAAGCGCCCCGGCAAAGTCCGGCTCGCGGGCCGCATCCTCTTTCTTACTGAAGACCCGCATCTCATCAAAAAGCAGCTCGCCGGCTGGGATCTGCCCTGGGACACGAAAAATCCTGCCAACAACCCCAAGCTCCGCGACGACATTTCAACCGACGAAATCACGCCCGCCCACTACTGCTTCTACTTCGACCAGACGCTGGGCGAGATCCCCTACCTTGGCCTGAAGTGCGGCGGTGTGCTGCCCATCGGCCGCTCCGACGTCAAGAAAGGCGGCTTTGTCTGCTCGGTGAGCGGCAAGCGCCGCGGCAAAGGTTCGAGCCGTGAGCAGTCGCCCTACGCGGAGATGTGCGCCGGAATCCAGGTGGTCATCGCGGAAAACATCGAGCGTATCTACAAGCAGAATTGCCAGAACCTCGGCCTGCTGACCTCGACAAATTTCTCGCTCATTGATCGCGTCCGAGCCGGAGAGGAAATTCCGCTCAGCGAGTTCACCATCGGCGAAGACGAGATCACGAAACAGGTCATCGAGTACGGCGGCTTGTTCCCGTTCAACGTGGCCCGCATCCAGAAGAGGGTCTTTCTGCCGCCGATCACGACGAAGAAACGTCCGATGACCCTCGCGGAGAAGATGTTCGCCCGCCACATGGTCAGATCGAGTGTGGGGACGGGTCTTCGACCCGTCGAGGCCGAGCGAAGCTCGGCAGCTTCTGACGTCGGTGTCGAAGCGGTGAAGCCGGGCGACACCGGCTTCACGCGCGTGGACCTGCGCTTCAGCCACGAATACGTCACTCCAATGGCGTCCATTTTCTACGAACAGAACGTCGGCAAAGATGTTCCGGTGAACGACGCCGCCAGCATCCGCTTCTTTCGCGACCACCTCACTTTCCTCGACGAAGTCATTTCCGAAGAAAAGAAGAAGATCGGCCTTCTCGACTTGGCCACCCAGCTCAAACTTAAGCAAGCCGAGTTCGCGAAGCAGCAGGGAATCAAGTTGCACGGCGAACTCACCGACCGCAAAGGCTCCGAAGGCATCTGCCACTCGGTGATGCTCGAAACCTACGCGCTACCCGGCCAGGTCAATGTCGGCTCCGACTCGCACACGCCCCACGTCGGCGCCATCGGATGCATCGCTTTCGGTATCGGCACCACCGACGTTTTCAATTCCTGGATCACCAAAGACGTTCGCGTTAAAGTCCCCGAGTCGGTCAAGATCATCATCCGCGGTAAGCGCCACTCGATCGTCACTGCCAAGGACTTTATTCTGAAAATCCTCTCGCTCGACTACGTGCGCAGCGGCAAGGCTCTGGCCAAAGTCATGGAGTACGCGGGCGAGGCGGTCGAAGCCCTCTCCGTAGACGAGCGCGCCACCATGACCAACATGGCCGCCGAAATCGGAGGCTTCACCGGGATCGTCGCTCCCGACGAGAAAGTCGTCGAATTCCTTATGGAACGCCGCGGCATGAAACACGACGAGGCGGAAAAGATGATCGCCGGCCTTCAGAGCGACCCCAACGCCGAATACGCCCAGGTCATCGAACTCGACGCCGCCGAGATCACACCCATGGTCGCCACGCCCGGCGATCCCGGCAACGGCAAATACATCCGCGACCTCAATACGCCCGTGCCCATCGAAATCGCCTACGGCGGAACCTGCACTGCCGGCAAGAATGAAGACATGGACATGTACGCCGCCGTCCTCGCCGACGCTCTGAAGCAGGGCAAGCGAGTAGCGCAAGGTGTCCAGTTCTGGATCCAGTTCGGTTCACAGGAAACCCGCGAGTACTCGAAGCGCAAAGGCTACATCGAGATCTTCGAAAAAGCCGGAGCACACGTGATCGAGCCCAGCTGCGGTGCCTGCATCAACGCCGGCCCTGGCGTCTCGACGCGTCCCGATCAGGTCGTCATCAGCGCCCAGAACCGCAACTTCCCAGGCCGCAGCGGCCCCGGGCAGATGTACTTGGCCTCGCCGCTGACCGTGGCCGCCAGCGCCGTGGCGGGGTACATCGTGGAGTACGAGCCGAGTCGGGAGCGGGCGCTAGCGAAAGTATGAGCCTCCATTTACTGCGAGAATCGGCAACTCGGAGTCCGTATGATGCTCCTGAGAGGGGAAGACTGTTCTCTGCCCGAATTCCTGCTAAAATCTGTAGTTCTGTTGACCCTCCCATTGTCCCAGGAGCCTGAAACTTTATGGCCTACGTAATTGCCGAGCCGTGCATTGGAACCAAGGACACCGCCTGCGTTGACGCCTGCCCGGTGGACTGCATTCATCCCAAGAAGGACTCCGACAAGTTCGCGACCGAAGAGATGCTCTACATCGACCCGGTTGAATGCATCGACTGTGGCGCCTGCGTGCCGGTCTGCCCGGTGTCGGCCATCTTCGCCCTCGACGACCTGCCGGAAAAGTGGAAAGAGTACACCGAGCGCAACGCGAAATACTTCGGGCGGTAGGACAGCTTTCAGCCATCAGCTTTCAGCCATCAGGAAAGGCATTCGCAAACTTAAGAGGCGCACGTTCACCACAACCGTGCGCCTTCTTGCATATTGGTTTCCCGCCCTGGACACGATGATGCATTAGCTGACGGCTGAGAGCTGACGGCTAATTGCTGACGGCTGATGGCTGCTTCCGCTACAATCAGTGATTACCCTGCTGGCCTTCCATGGCGCTGAAGGAGTCGGAAGCGATTGTTCTGCGCACGTATCCACTGCGCGAGTCCGACTTACTGGTCACGCTCTTTACCCGCCTGGAAGGCAAGGTGAAGGGCGTGGCGCGAGCGGCTAAGAAGTCGAAACGCCGCTTCGGAGGCGCGCTTGAGCCGCTGACCTACGTACGGGCGTTTTACGACGACCGTGAGCGCCAGGAATTGGTTCGGCTCGATTCCTGTGAGGTGATCGAGTCGCCTCTGGCCGCCGAGATCAGCTATCCGCGGGCGGTTGCGCTGGGACACGTCGCAGAATTGCTCGACGAATTGCTGCCGGATCGCGAAGCCAGCGACGCAGTTTTTCGGCTAGCGCTCTCGGTTTTGCAGGAACTGCGCGGCCCGGCGTTGTGGATGCCGCTTACCTACTTCGAGCTGTGGATGACGCGGCTGATGGGGTTTCTGCCCGAATTTTCAGAGTGCGTCGTCTGCGGACGTTCGCTGAACGACAGCCGGGCGTTCTACCACGCGCTCGCCGACGGCCTGATGTGCGCCCAAGACAAGCGCCTGGCCTCGTCGGAGATGTCGCCGGAATCGCGAAAGATCGCAGCCCAAATGCTGCGCTCGCGAGTTTCGGACTTTGCCGGGATCGAGTGGCCGAAGGTGGTGGGTGCAGACCTTCGCAAGTTTCTTCTCCAGACGCTGGAGCGGCATATAGAGAAGAAGCTGGTGACCGCGGGGATGCTGGAGAGGATCAGCACTTAGCATTTGGCACTTGGCATTTAGCCATTCGAGGTTCGTGCTGGGTTTGGTATGGAAATTTAGGGGCCAAATGCCAAGTGCTAAGTGCTTCTGGGCGCAAAATCGAATCCTGTGACTCATACCAAACCCAACCCGCCGACCTTCCAACGTTTCTCCGCGTGCTCGGACCGAACCCGTACAAAGTCGCCTACGTGCAGCCCTCGCGCCGCCCGGCGGACGGCCGCTATGGCGAGAATCCCAACCGACTGTTCAAGCACATGCAGTTGCAGGTCATCCTGAAGCCGCCGCCGGAGAATGTGCAGGAACTCTATCTCGAGTCGCTCACCGCCATCGGCATTGATCTCCGCCAGCACGACATCAAGTTCGAAGAAGACAACTGGGAATCGCCCACGCTCGGTGCCTGGGGCATCGGATGGCAGGTGATGCTTGACGGCCTCGAGATCACCCAGTTCACCTACTTCCAGCAGTGCGGCGGCGTGGATCTCGATCCGATCTGCGCGGAACTCACCTACGGTCTCGAGCGCCTCTGCGCCTTCTTGCAAGACGTGGACTCGATCTACGACATCGTTTGGGCACGCGATCCCGTCACGGGCAGGGAAGTGAAATACGGAGACGTTCGCCTCGCCGACGAGCAACAGTTCTCGGTCTACAACTTCGAAGCCGCCGACGTTCAAAGCGCCTGGAAGCACTTCGAGCTGTGCGAAGGTGAGTGCAAGGCGCTGATTGAGCGCTATGGCGCTCTAACAAAGGATAAGAACGAAGGAGATGGCATCGCCCGCGAAAAGTCACGATTCCCACTGCTGGCCGCCTACGACCTCTGCCTGAAGTGCTCGCACTACTTCAACATTCTAGACGCCCGCGGAGCGATTTCCGTCACCGAACGCGTCGGCGTGATCGCCCGCGTCCGCGCTCTTGCCGTTGGCATCGCCAAGGCCTGGATGGACCAGCAGTACGGTAGCGAAAACAAAAGTGAGAAGAGCGAAAAGGCCACAGAATCCGCAGCCAAGGGAAAGAAAGGCAAGTTGGCGCCAGTGGGATAAGGAGCTTAACCACAGGGAACACAGAGGTGCACAGGGACATTCCTTTGTGATCCTTAGTGTCCTTTGTAGTTGAGATTGACCTGAGAGCTGACAGCTAAGAGCCGAGAGCTAAAAGCCGCGAGCTAAAAGCCAGGAGCCAGAAGCTAGCAGCTGTCGTTGTGACCCGGCTCACATTCACGAACTTGTAATTTTGAGACCATAGACTAGATTGCCCGATGCCAGATTTTCTGCTTGAAGTCGGTAGTGAAGAAATCCCGGCGCGCATGATCGCCGGCGCCTCCAAGGAACTGCGGGAGCGCGTCAGCGTGTTACTGAAACGCGAGCGCCTCGAACCCGCTGGCGCCGTCACTCACGTTGACACTCCGCGCCGCCTGGCTGTTCTTGCGCCCGGCGTCCCGGCCGCCCAGCCCGATGTAACCGAGCAGGTGACAGGTCCCTCCGTCCAGGTCGCCTATAAAGATGGCCAGCCTACACCCGCAGCCCACGCCTTTGCCAAGAAGGTGGGCGTGGATGTGGGGCGCCTCGAAAAAGTCAGCACGCCCAAGGGCGAATACCTGGCCGCCACCGTGACCCGCAAAGGCCGTTCCGCATCCGAAATTCTCGGCGAGACCCTGCCCAAAGAAATCTCCTCGCTCTATTGGCCTAAGAATATGTACTGGCGCAAACGCGGCGAAGTGTTCGTCCGCCCGGTGCGCTGGCTGGTAGCGATGCTCGACGAGCAGGTCGTCCCGATGGAACTCTTCGGGATTGCGGCAGGCAAAACCTCCCGCGGACACCGCATCATCGGCAACGAAACTGTCCCTATCCCGAAACCCAGCGCGTACGTTGAAGCACTGCGCGCCGCGAAGGTTCTTGGTGCAGCCGAGCGGGAACAAGTCATCCGCAAAGCCCTCGACGCCGCTGCCCGCACTATCCCCGGCGCGCGCTGGCGCGAAGACAAGCCGCTGCTCGCGACCGTCGTCAACCTGACCGAATTTCCCTCGGCCATCCTTGGCAGCTTCGATCCCGAATTCCTCGAGCTCCCCGAAGAAGTCCTGGTCACGGTGATGCGGGATCACCAAAAGTATTTCGCCATGGAAGACGCGAACGGCAAGCTGCTGCCGCACTTTCTCGCCGTGCTCAACACCGCCGCCGACTCGGACGGCCTCATCCGCCATGGCAACGAACGCGTGCTTCGCGCCCGTTTCAACGATGCCCGGTTTTTCTGGCAGACCGATCAGAAGCAGACCCTGCGCGACCGCGTCGAGTTGCTGAAACACGTCACTTTCCAGAAAGACCTCGGCAGCTACTACGACAAGACCATCCGCGTGCAGCGCCTGGCGAGCGGGCTGTGCGAGATCGTGAAGCAGGGCGGGGTAGCGGTCAGACCCGGAGTCGTACACAAAGCGGCTTACCTGGCCAAGACCGATTTGACCACGGAACTCGTCAAAGAGTTTACCGAGTTGCAAGGAATTGTCGGCGGCCTCTACGCGCGCGTGCAGCTCCTCGACGACGATCTGAAACCCGAGGTCCAGGGCGAAATCGCCAAGGCCATCTACGACCACTACAAGCCCGAGTCCATGGAAGACGAGGTCCCGCGCACCGTTGAAGGCGCCGTGCTCTCCATCGCCGACAAAGCTGATTCCATCGCCGGCATGTTCGCTCTCGGCCTGATCCCTAGCGGATCCAAAGACCCATTCGCCCTGCGCCGCCAGGCGAACGGCATCGTCAAGACGGTCGCCGAACACAAGCTCCCATTCCGTCTTTCGGAAATCATGACCGACGCCCGTGCCCGCTATGAGGGCTCCGAGGCCGAGAAGAAATTCTCCAACGCCACCTACGCCGAGTCCATCCGCAGCTTTTTCCGGGAGCGCCTGGAGTTCTATCTGAAGGACGCGCGCAAATACGCCTACGACGTCGTCAACGCCGTGCTCGCCGCCGACTCCGACGATGTCGTGGATGCTGCCGCTCGCGCCCAAGCCGTCAGCCAGGTGCGCGGCTCGGCTGACTTCGACTCGATCTCTGTCGCCTTCAAGCGCACCAAGAATATTCTGCGGCAAGCGGAAGAAAACAAACGACGTATCGCGGTTCAGGTGGATGCAGCCGTCCTCCAGGAAGAATCCGAAAAAGAACTGGCCGCGCTCCTCCCGCGGGCTGCCCGCTCCGTCGAAAAGTTGCGCGCGACTCGTAGCTATCAGCCGGCACTGCTGGAAATCGCCAAGCTTCGTCCTGCGGCAGACAAGTTCTTCGACAGGGTCATGGTCATGGTCGATGACGACAATTTGCGCGCCAACCGCCTGGCCCTGTTGCAGACTCTGGTAAAGGAATTTTCCACAATCGCCGATTTTTCAGAGATCGTGACCGAAGGTAAAGAATCTACGAAGTAAGAAAAGGACTCATATGGCAACGACAACTCTCCCCGAAACCGAAATCATGGAAAGCAAACCCACCACTACGAAATACGTGTACTTCTTCGGCGGCGGCAAGGCTGACGGCAACGGCAAGATGAAGGATGTGCTCGGCGGCAAAGGCGCCGGACTGGCCGAGATGACCAACGCGGGCCTCCCCGTGCCTCCCGGCTTCACCATCCAGACCGACGCCTGCCGCGAGTACATGCGGCACAATGCGGTCTCGAAAGATGTGGACGGCCAAATGGACGCGGCCCTCGCTAGGCTCGAAAGCCTCCAGGGCCAGAAGCTCGGCAAAGGCGAAAACCCGTTGCTGGTCAGCGTGCGCTCCGGCGCCAAGTTCTCCATGCCGGGGATGATGGACACCATCCTCAACCTCGGTCTCAACGATCAGAGCGTCGAAGCCCTGGCGCGGCGCGCGAACAATCCGCGCTTTGCCTACGACTCCTACCGCCGCCTCATCCAGATGTTCGGCAACGTCGTGCTCGATATCGAGAAGTCGGCGTTCGAAGAGGTTTTCGACGGCAAGAAGAAGCAGAAGAAGGCCAAACTCGACACTGAACTCGACGCCAAAGCTCTGAAAGAAGTGATCGAGGAATACAAGAAGCTTGTCAAAAAGCACACCAAGCGCGACTTTCCGCAGGA
>JACQDD010000192.1 GCA_016201265.1 Terriglobales bacterium
CTCGCGAGCAATCTGTGTAGCCTCACCCGCCGCGCTGGTCTCCGCGATCTCGAGCGCAAGCCCGCCCGCGCGCAGCCGGTCCAGCGCCGGTCCCACCAGCTTGCGGCACCGTCCGCCCCCCGCCGCCGGATTGATGATCGCCAGAAACATTTAAGAGATTGTTATTCTCAGCGAAGCGAAGAACCTGCTGTCTTCGAACAGCAAAGACAACTGTCGGATTCACAATTGCAAAAGCTCTTCTCCGTGCCTCTGTGTCTCCGTGGTGGATTTAGCTCTCAAATTTCCACAACACTCCCGCGCTCCCCACCCTTTCCAATCTCCTCCGCCAACTCTCCCCGCTTGATCTTCAACGACGCCGTCCGCGGAAAATCTTTCTCCCACACCAGATACCCGCCGACGCGCTTGAAGTCCGGCAACCGCCGATTGCGCGCGATCATCTCCTCGCGCAAGACATCCGTGAACTGCTGGTTCTG
The DNA here is from genome assembly GCA_016201265.1 of Terriglobales bacterium. Classification (GTDB taxonomy): domain Bacteria; phylum Acidobacteriota; class Terriglobia; order Terriglobales; family Acidobacteriaceae; genus Acidiflorens. Next base: position 474 of record JACQDD010000192.1, read on the forward strand.
TTCCAGTCGCACCACCAGCACCAATATTTCTTTCCCCAGACTCTTCTGAGGCCAGAGGTAATTCGCAGCGAAGACGCAGTAGTCCCAGGTCGCCGGTTAGCAACCACCCTTGCACAATGGTCTGCGCCGTCAGTTCCGGATCCTCCAGATAGTGCGACATCACCGCCCGGCTGCGCACCGCCACCTCGCCGATCCCATCTTCTGCTGGATTGAGGACGCGTACTTCCGACCCGGGCAGCGGCTTGCCCACCGTGTCCGCGCGAAACGGTTTTAGGTCGTTGAGCGTGACCGCCGTACACGCCTCGGTCAGACCGTAGCCGCAGGTCACCGGAATCCCAAGATCGTAAAAGAACTGCATCGTCACCGGATCGGTGAATGCGCCGCCGACAATCAGCGCGCGCAACTGCCCGCCGAAAGCCTTGTGTACTTGTGGCAGCAGGCGGCGGCTGAGCCCGACTCTCGCCTCGCGCCGCGTCAGCAGCTTGTTGAGCTTGATCAGTTGGTCGAGGATAAAGCGCTTCGGCCGCGGCAACTCGTCAAACTTGGCGCGCAGTCCGCGCTCCAGGTTTTTGAGCACCATCGGAACCAGGCTGACGTACGTGATGCGGTAGCGCACAAAAGCATCGCGCACGAACTCCGGCCGCAGTGTGCGCAGGTGCACCACGCACGCCCCGCAAACAAACGGCCCGATGAAGCCGACCATGAAATCAATCGCGTGGTTTGTCGGCAAAATGCTCAGGTAGCGCACTCCCGGCCAGAATGGATACCACGCCGTCAGCGCCCGGCACTGCTCCAGATAATTGTCGTGCGTCAGCACGCATCCCTTCGGGCTGCCGCCCGTACCCGAGGAATACACGATGCACGCCGTGTCTTCCCGTTCACGCGGCACAAACTGCGGCTCGCCTTTGCGCCGGAATTCCTCCCAGCGGTATGCTCCCCGCAAGTCCGCGCCCGCTGGCGCTTCCGTCACTAACACGATCTCCGCCGCCAGCTTGGAAAATTCGGGCGCCTGCGTGATCGCCCGCCACAAGTAGTATTCAACCACTAGAAACCGCGCCTTCGAGTGCGCCAGTAACTGCAAGTGCTCCGCCGCGGTGAGCTTGTAATCCAGGGGAACGAGGACCCCGCCGCAGAAGAAAATCGAATACGCCGAGATCAGCCACTTCGACTGATTCGTCATGATGATCGCGGCGCGATCTCCGGCTTTGAAATCGGCATCCTCCAAAGCGCGGCAGAGCGGACGCGCCATCTCCTTGAAGTCGGAGTAAGTGAGGCGCATCTTCTCGCGATCGCGATCCGCTTCGATCAGGCAGGTTTCGTTGGGCCAGCGCTCCAGCGCATCCCGCAGCGCCGCGCCCAGGCTGGCATATTGACGGAGATCAAGCATTCATGCCTTTATCTCACCACAGAGACACAGAGAAACACAAAAGTCTATCAGAACGTAACCACAACAAAAGGGGAGTAGCACGCCTTGAGAACGTGAGAAATAGACAGGTTTCCTCTGTGTCTCTGTGCCTCTGTGGTGAGTTTACAGCCTGGCTTGAATCCGGCTCGCCAGCGTCCGGAAATCCGACACGCCCTGGAGTTCGTAGTCCGGCAACTCGATGCGGAAGTGGTGCTCGAGCCGCGTCAGCAAATCCAGCGCCTGCAGGCTGTCAATCCCGAGCGTTTTGAAAAAGTCGTCGTCCGGCGTGAGCTTCTCCCGAGGCACCTTGAAGTGCGCCGCTGCGAGATTCAGGACTTCATCGAGAGTGTGGTCGGTGGTGGGCATTAGACTTTGCCTCTAAATTACCAAATTACAAATTACCAAATTACCAAATCAAGGTAAGTACGGCTGCAGCCCCTCGTTCTCCACAAACTTTCTCAGCCCTTCTTCGACTGCCGGCCGGCTAAACAGCTCGCAGAAAATCTCAATCTCCCGCTTCAATTCCTCATACGGGATCGGCTTCATAAACTGCTTGGCCGCAATCGCCGTCCGCCGATCAAACTTCCCCACCTGGCTGGCCGTCGCTCGCGCCACCCGCAACGCCTCGCCTTCCGCGGCAATCTGGCTCACCAGCCCAATCTGCTGCGCCTTCATGACGTTGAAACTGCGTCCCGTCAGCAGCAGGTCGCGCACCACGGCATTCCCCAGATCCCGCTTCAGACGCGGAATCCCGCCAAACCCCGGAATCAGCCCCAGCCGTAACTCCGGAAAGCAAAAGCGCGCCATGCGATCCGCAATAATAATGTCGCAAACCAATGCCAGCTCAAATCCGCCGCCAAAAGTCACGCCATGGACCGCCGCAATCGTCGTCAGCGGCGCTGCGTCCAGCGTGTTCATCACCCCATGGATGCGCCGCAGAAACTCCCGCACCCCGCGTACGGCTTCACTCTTTTCCATCCCCTGCGAGCCTTCATACAACTCCCGCAGGTCCGCGCCCGCTGAAAAGCCCGCCTTCAGCGTCGAATGAATAATCAGCGCATGCGCCTCGCGCGCTAGCTCCGGCAATGCTCCGGCAAAAGTCTCCAACTCTTCCAGCGTCCCCGACCCAATCTCGTTGCACGGCTCTCGATGCAGCGCGAGCTCAATCGCACCGTTGACCACGTGCCACGAGATTGCCTGCCCTTTGAACTCGTTCATGCCGTTTTCGTCGCCCGGTACATCCCGTCAATCTCGCTCTGGAACCGCTCCGCAATCAGGTCGCGCTTCAACTTTCCATTCGCCGTCAGCAACCCGCTTTCAATTGTGAACGGATCGCCCACGATATGGAAGGCCCGCACCTGCTTGTAATGCGGTAGCTCCGGATTCACCACATCGAGCGCTGCCTGCACCTTCTCGCCCGCGACTCTGCCCGTCACCAGCGCCGCCAGATATCCACGCGCATTCCCAACCAGCACCACCTGACTTGCGCCGGACAGGTTTTGCAGAATCTTGTCCTCGATCGGCTCTGGCGCAATGTTATGTCCCGACCCCAGGATGATCAGGCTCTTGATGCGCCCGATGATCTTCCAGTTCCCTGCCGCGTCCACCTCGCCCTGGTCACCGGTATGGAACCAGCCGTCGCGCAGCACCTTCGCTGTTTCCTGCGGACGGTTCCAATACCCCGGAAAAATATTCGGTCCGCGCGCCAGGATCTCTTCGTTCTCTCCCAGCGCCAGCTCGACGCCCGCAATCGCCGGGCCCACGCGCCCTGGAACGACCTTCCCGTCCGGATCATCCATGGTGCAGATGGCCGTCGTCTCCGTCAGCCCATACACCTGCAAGACCGGAATCCCCAGCATCGCGTAGTAAAGCTGTGTCTCCACACTCAGCGGCGCCGACCCGCAGATCAATGCGCGCAGCTTGCTGCCGATCATCTTCTTGCGGATCGTCGGAAACACCAGCTGGTTCGCCAGCCCCAGCCAAAAGCCGTCGCGCGCGCGCGATTTCCCTTCCTGCCGCCGCACCCACGCGCCTTTCGCCTTGCTGTACACCATCCGCGGAAACCCGCCGGTCTGCCACAGTTGCTCATCCACCGCCTTGCGCATCCGTTCCAGCAGCGCCGGAACATTCAGGAAATAATCGGGCGCCGCGCCGCGCATGTCGGAAGCGAGCTTGCCCAGGTCGGTATTCAGCATCAGCCGGCTACCGCGTACCAGGCACGTCAGCAGCATGATCCACGACCCGGCAAAACAGAATGGCAGGTAATGAAACACCGTATCCCGGCGAAGCGGTTTCTTCATCAACTGATCCAGCCGCCCCGAAGTGCAGCTCACCATGTGCGTGATGTTGCCCGCGTTCAGCATCACGCCTTTGGCCTCGCCCGACGTCCCCGACGTATAAATAATGGTCACGATGTCTTCTTCGCGGGTGGCCGGCGACGCCTCCGGCAGCGGTGACCGCGAATTCGTGAACACTTTGCTCAGCGAAAAATGCGGTGGCGCCTCCGGCCATTCTCGGACAATCGCGTCCACCAGCGTCTGATCGCCGCAGCAAATCAGCGACGGCGAACAGTCTTTCATCATGGCGACCAATTCGCCCGCCGCCTGCCGCGCATACAAAGGCACCACCGTCAGCCCCTCAGCGATAATGGCCAAATCCATCGCCACCCACTGAATCGAGTTATGCCCCAGAAGCGCGCAGCGGTCGCCGCGTTTCAGCCGAAGCCGCCGCAGATAAGCGCGTGCCGTCATCACCTGGTCGAGCAACTGCCGCGCCGTGACGGAAACCGCCCGCCCGTCGCGCAGTTCCTGGAGCACAACCGTGTCGCCGCTCTTCTCCAGGCTGGCAAACATTTGATCGAGAAAAGTCATCCCTTTTTATAAATTGTCATCCTGAGCGCAGCGAAGGCCCTATGCATTGTGCGGACACCGCAACACCCTCGACTACCCGTACGCCCTTACCAGCTCCCGCAACCCCGCACTCATCGACGGCAAATAGTCCTCCCAACTCCACTCTCCCCGCCGCGTCGGAAACTCCGGATACCTTCGCTGCACTTCTTCTTCAAAATACACGCCCATGCGCGCCATCAATTTCAAATTGCGCACCACCGTCCGAGCAATCCCGTCGGCAATCCGTTCCCCGTCGCGATCCAGTATCTCCAGCGCCGCCAGTGTCCTCTCCGCAAGATCAGGATCATCCACATTCATCAGCAACTCCCGATGTCCCCGCTCATTCATCAGGTTGCGAATGCGCTCATCCATCGTGATCCCCGCCGACGGCACCAGCGCCGGCATCGAGGTCACGATCCCGTGATACCGCGACGACACTATCAAATGGCAAGCCCGCAGAATGCTGACCAGTTGATACATGTTGTAGTCGTCCGACGTCAGCACCGGAACGCCGCCCAGCTTTTCGGAAATCCGCCGGCAAGGACGAGCATCCATCCGTTCCGTCGCCACCATGATCACGAACACATTCTTCTTCTGCCGGAACGCCGCCACCGCCTTCGCAATCGACGTCAGATAGTGTTCGTAAGCCCGGTCCGCTTCCGGCCCCGAATTGTGGAAATACGGCCCGCGATAGTGGCTCTCTTTGTACGCGCCGGTCAGGCTGCGCACCGCCAGCTTCGTCACCGAGGCCTTCACCGGCCACTCGAACGGATTAATCGGACACACCGCCAGCACCGGCGTCTTTCCATCCCAACCTATGTCACGGAGCGCTTTCTGCCCGTATTCCGCGCCCAGCGGCTCGAACGTCCATGCCGTATCCGTGCCTAACTCAGTCGGCACACCCAGCTCGCGCAGAATTTTGCGCGACTCTTCGTTTCGCGTAATCACCAGCGAGTTCTTGCAATAGCGGCCGCACATCTTCGCCACCAGCGGATCCATCTGCCCCGCCTCGGCGCCGTAACCCACCGACAGCTTGTTCTCCGCTGCCGCAATCCCCAGAGAACCAATCATCATCGTCGCCAGCGCGTTGGCGAACTTCGACTTGAACATCGAACCTTCGCACGCCACCACCCCGTGATGCTTGGGAACTTCATTCGCCAGAAATGGTGGAAAAATATCCGGCAGCCGCACCTGGTTCGTGCCTTCGAAGTATCCCCGCGAACGGTCGAAGTTAAAGGTCATCATGCTGAGCTCGACGTTCTCCGGGCCCAGAATGCGCCGCACCTGCCGCAGCATTTCTTCTACCCGAACATCAGAACCGGTGTTGCGCGTCCCGTTGTAACCGGCAAACAGCAGCTTCAGTTTTTCTCCGGGCTGCCAGGGCTGGCGCTTGCCCAGCATCCACTGCACTTTCTTGCCCTCGATGATGGTCGAGACCCACGCTTCCAAAACAAAGTCCATCATGCCGCCGCCCCTCCTGCACCTTCCGGCCAGGGCTGGTACGGATAGCTGAAATCATGCTCGCGGCTGAACTTCAGCAGCGGAAAACTGTATTGCGAAAACGGAGCCGGCTTGCGTCCCATTTCCGTCGTCACGCGCGTATTGTCGAACACCGTGTTCCACATCAGGTACGGCAGGAACACCTTCATCAGCGCGGCTCCGTGCCCAATCGCACCTTTGCGGTTCGACAGCATGTTCACCATGGAAATGAACGGTCCCTCCAGGATCGGCATAAACATCGGGCCGCGCTTTGATTGCGCCGCCGCCAGCGCCGTCGTCAGTTCCCGGAAGCTCTGCGAATCGTTCCCCGAAGAAAGATGATAGGTGTCGTGCAGCGGGTTGGCCTTCATGTGCAGCGTGGCAATTGCGTCTGCGACAAAATCCACATTCACGATGTCAATCTTGTCCTCGGGACGAAACGGCAGCACCGGCAATCCCGCCAGGAATACGAACGACCGCACCATGTCGAACTGCGTCGTCTCGGGATACCGGCTGTCGCCCAGCACGATGCTCGGACGGAAAATGGTCAGCGGCACATCCGGCAGCAGCTCCCGCACCATGTGCTCGCAGAATTTTTTCGTGCGCGCGTACGGATCGTAGTCCGACCGCTCCCACTCGATCGAACGGTCTTCGGTTACGATCTCGTGGCTCCTCTTCCCCGCCACCGCCACCGTGCTCACGTTCGAAAAGCGCTGCAGGCCGTGATAGTAGTGCGCCCGCCGCGCCAGTTGCACCACTTCCAGCGTCCCGCGCAGGTTCACGTTGAGACAACTTTTTTCCGATTTCCGATTGAGCGAAGCCGCGCAGTGGATTACCGAATCGGTGGTGTGCACCAGCCGGTCGTAGCTGTCCGGGTCCAGCCCAAATCGGGCATCCGTCAGATCGCCGCCGAAGATGCGGATCTTCGTCTGTAGGTATTCGTAGAATTTCGCGAACGGCATGTGGAGCTGCAGCGCATTCCACAGCCGCACCGCAGCGTCCTGCGGATCACGCCCCCGTACCAGCAGGTTCAGCGTCGAGTCGTGACGCTCCAGCAGGTTGGCCGCAACATGCGCCCCGATGTAGCCCGTCGCCCCGGTCAGGAATATCGCCATACTGGATCTAGAACTCTCCTCGTCCCACTCGACTCCGAGGCGGCACGAATTCAGGGGATAATTTCGGGGAACGACTTCGGGAGGGCACGGCTTCAGCCGTGCCGTTGAGTGCTAAGAAAAACTGGGCTTTAGCCCCTGCGGTCAGGAATATCGCCACGTTGCTCCATTCGTCCCGGTCTTCACCGCATCCCCGTTCTCCACCGCCGCCGGCATCTGCAAAGTGCGCGGCGGACGTGCCTCCAGCGCCCGTCCCTCAATCAGCGGATACGTCCATCGCCGCAGCGCCGGAATATGAATCTCGATCCAGTACTCCCACCAATCCACCGCGGCCGCGCTGTACCCGAAGACCGCGCGTTCCTCCGGCACCAGTGCATGCGCCAGCTTCTCCACATTGTCGGCGACAAAGTCATGCTCGTTCTGCAGAATGAACGGCTCGAACAGCTTGACCAGCTTTTCCACTCGTTCGAGGTTGCGCTCCGCTTTTGCCAGCGGTTTTTTCACCGGCAGCGGGGACATGATCGCCTGGATGGATTTGATAATCATCTTCTGCGCCGGCGCCGACATCCGTTTGTATCGCGTCTTCGAAACCGGAATCGCATCCATTCTCAGTCGCAGCCAGTACTCCAACCCTTCCTGCGCCCGGTAATGCTTGCGATGCCCCAGCGAAGTCAGCTCAATGCACCGTCCCATGTCGCACGGGTTCGTTACCGACGTCGCCAGTTGATACAGGGGATTATGCCGCCGCTCCACCAGCGCCGCCGCAATCAGCGTCATCCCTGCGCACACCGCATCCACCGGAATAATGTCCAGCCGCTTGCGCTCGTTCGACGGCAGCTGCCGGAACGAAGTTCCCAGCAGGTACGACAGCGACGCCGACGTATTGATGCCCTCGTTCCATCCCCGGAAAGGCTTCTCCACCGACGTCTCCACAATCGCCGGCCGCACGATCGCAATCGGCAGCCCGTTCCCATATTTCACAATCAGCGACTCCGCCAGGCTCTTGCTGTACGTATACGTATTCGGCCAGCCCAATTCGTGCGCCCGCTTGATCCCCGCTTCCGTCAGATAAGTCTTCAACCACCGGATGCGGTTCTTGCGAATCTGATTTTCCAGCGCCGCGCCGTGCAGATCCTTGGCCGCGTGCTCTTTCCCCAGCGCCTGCTTCTTCAGTTCCTCGGTAACTTCCTCGCCTTCCACGCGCGCTTCGGCCGATTCCACCAGCTCATGCAGCGCGCGCCACTCTTTTTCCGCATCGAAATCCGCCACGCCCGCCGGCGTGTAATTCGGACGCACCTTCTCACTCACCCGCCCATCGCGCTGTCCCGCCACGTAACACGTCGAAAGATGCAGCAACGCCGCGTGCTCCGATCCCCGAATGAACTCCGCCAGGTGATACGCCGAGTCCACGTTCGCCGCCAGCGCATCCCGCAGGTCAGGATTGAAATCCGTCAGCCCCGAGCTGTTGACGATCAGGTCCAGGTCTTTCCGCAGGCGCGCCGCCACGTCCGCTTCCAGCCCCAGCCCCGGTTGCGAGACGTCGCCCTCGACGACTTCGACCTTCTCCGCCAGAAGCGCGCCCAGCCGGTCACCGTACCGCTCAAACAGCGGATCGAACACCGGCGACTCTTCGATCATCTTCTCGAAGCGCGTCCGTCCCGGGTTCGACTTCTGCTGCCGGATCAGCAAATACAATTTCCCGATCTCCGGCAGGTCCAGCAGCGTACTTGCCAGCCACACCTTGCCGATAAATCCGGTGACGCCGATCAGCATCACCCGTTTCCCGCTCAGCGCCTTGCGCACCGAAAGCGGCCCCGAGTGCCGCGTCTCGTCAAAATAGACAATCGGCCGAACACGCACCGGCGCCACTCGTTCCGACGGCACAATCGCCGCCGCCAGCGCTTTCAATCCGCGCAGCCCGAGCGCCCGCACCCACCGCGCCGTACTCTGCTGCCCATCCGGCCCCGCCTCGCGAATCCGCGCAAAAATTCCCCGAGGACGAATCACCGGACTCAGCAGCCGCCCGGTTGCAACCCCATCGCGAAACTCCAGCCGGTTGGCGATGAACCACCGCACGCCCAGGTGCCGCGCCAGCGGACGCATCACCTGCTCCAGCCCCTGGCTCACCAGCACCACCTCGGCGCCCGAATCCTGCAGCGTCTTCAGCCGCTTTACTCCTTCTTCTTTCAGCAAAGGCTTCAGCTTGTACTGGAATTCTTCCTCACCGAGCAGATCGAGGCGATCCCGCGTGATCCCGCGCAGCACCGCATGCACGATCCGCGTCGCCGCCTTCCGGTTCGCCGCATACAAGAACGGACGCAGCGCCGCCGTCAGCAGCACCAGCCCGCGCCGCAGCCCGCGGGAAGAAAACGTCTGGCTGTTCCAGGAGAAAAACGCGATCGGCCGGGTCGTGGTCAGCTCCAGCAGACTCCCCTCCACCCGCCAGTAAACCGGCGCGACAGGGCGACTGCGTCCGTTATTGGAGTTGGCCTGGGACAAGCAGTTCTCTCGGCTACAACGCCTCCACGCGGGAGGGCGGAATCTGCTATTTTAACCAATCTGCAACCAACCGCGAAGCATAACCGCTTGCCGGTAGTAGGCCCATGAGTTGGGCCGCTGGGACGGCCCGGGTGATCGAAGGCTCTCTTTGCGACCTTTGCGAATCCTCGGCGACCTTGGCGGTAAAGGTTTTGATCGCGCAAGGGACGCAAAAGAACTCAGCCCCAGCTCTGCGTAAATATCCCGGAACCGCCGTCACCCAACCCTCATCCATATGAGAGCATAGCCAGTTAGCTTAAACTCCGCCCGGAGCCGTACTAATCACTAATCACTAATCACTAATCACTAATCACCAATCACTACCCACTACTCCAAGGAGCTCTCATGCCCGCCAAAGACGCCCTGCTCGCCGAATTCGACATGGAAATGGCCAACACGCGCCGCACCCTGGAGCGCGTCCCCGACGAGAAATTTGACTGGAAACCCCACGAAAAGTCCGGCACGCTCGGCTGGATGTCCGCCCACCTCGCCAACCTTCCCTACTGGACCGTCGTCACCCTGCAGCGCGATTCGCTCGACCTCGCCCCCACCGAAGGCCCAGCATGGACCCCGCCCAAGCCCGCCAATCGCAAAGAAGTTCTTGCATTCTTCGACAAGCACACCGCCGAAGCCCGCGCCGCCCTCGCCAACGCCACCGACACCGCCTTCGCCCAGCCCTGGGCTTTGCTCATGGGTGGCAAAGAGCTCTTCCGGCATCCCCGCGCCGAGGTTCTCCGCCGCATGGTCTTCAACCACAGCATCCACCACCGCGGACAACTCACCGTTTACCTCCGCCTCCTCAACGTACCCGTGCCCGCTCTCTACGGCCCTTCCGCCGACGAGCAAACGTTCTAGAACTGGTTTCACAAATGGGATTGGGGAAGGGCACGGCTTCAGCCGTGCCGCCAAGACCCGCCAAAGATGCGGGCCCCTGAGGGTCGCCTTGCGTAGGCCTCAAAGGCATTTTTGAAACCAGTTCTAACCATCTCGTGTGGGACCGGGTCTCCGACCCGGTCACGTCATGCCAGGAGCGCCGGTGCCCCGCCGGGGTAGCCGTGTCGCCGCGCG